>QIAA01000263.1 GCA_003224905.1 Acidobacteriota bacterium | reverse complement strand
GCTCGCTCCTTTTTCTAAGTCGTTCGAAAATCCTGTGTTGTCGCTGTCTGTGAGCCGCTTCACGAGGAGATCGTCGTGAAGCTGGTCGGCGACGTCGGAAATTGGAAGATCGTCGCTCATATCGCGTTTAAATTCTACTCGGTTGCGTCCGGGACTTTTTCTACAGGCTCAACGAATCAGGCTGAGCGGACGAAGCCGGCGAGCGCAAGCGAGCGGGTCGAAGATCCGTCTCAAGCCGATGGATAGGCAACTGCCGCATTACTTGAATTCCTGTTTTTCGTCCGTAATTCATCCGGGGATCAACAGCCTTGATGTTCAGCAACAGCCCGGCGGTGTAGGTAATTGCGTTTTGCCTACGAGTTGAAAGACCCACGCAAGACTCGGCACGAGATTGAAAAAGGTATAAAGGTAATAAGGATGACGTTCTGCCGCCGCCAAATATCCAGTCAAGCGACTGACGAGCAAGGTTGCCAATGACAGTGCACATATACCTATAGAAAATAATCTCCACAAGAATAACATTAGCGTCGGTACATTGCCGAACACGCCCAGCATCAACAAAGCTCCGATCAAACCAAAAATACAAACGCCGTAGTCAAAACCTTCTAATCGTCGCACTTGGCATTGCCCCTCTTAACTAACCGACGCTCTGCCTAACGCGACGACTGAGCAGCCAAAGCCGCGAGCCTGGCGAGCGGGCCGGAGATCTGTCTTAAGTCACATGCTATACGCCACAATCTTAGTCCAGTCGGCTTCCATACACGTACTCGACGGGAATAGATGATAGATCGACACCTTCGAGACAACGAACATTGATACCCCAAAGTTCTGGAGCTGTACGCGGACGACGGAAAGGCAAGATTCCGCAGGTAGGGCAGAAATAGTCTTTGGAAGTCCTGGTATGCCACTGATATAGAGAAAGATCTTCGATGGCCGTTGACAGACGGAAACATTTTTCTTCGACACGGTGGATAAGGGCACCTCTTCGACGACATATTGAGCAGTCACACACTCGAACATGATCGAGATCAAGGTCAACTTCGAATTGAACCTTACCGCAGTGACACGAACCTTTGTATGTCTGTTTCATTCCGTATAACGTATCAAGGCTGAACGGACGAGGCCAGCGAGCGTAGCGAGCGGGTCCGAAGATCCGGTTCAAACCGATTGTTATGCAGCCTTCGTAGATTTTTTAGCAGCTACTGACGGAGGATCAGGATCAACCGGCATGACGATGTGACGATAGGTAACACCGGTCTCACAAAAATCATCCAGCGGCTGCAATTGCTTCTTGGACACCAGGATAATATATCGCGTGCTTTTCAGCACGATATCGTGCAGCACCCCCATAGAATACAATTTGCTCTGTGTACGCGCCGTGTTTGCCAGCGCATTGATATCGTCGCCGTTGCGCACGAGCTTCCATTCCGTAAGCACTAGGGCGCGGGCCGTGCGGCGGATTGCGACTACCTGCGTCTCGATAGGCTCACCGAACACCAAGTCTGTCGCAGATCCCACAGACGATACCTTAAAGCCCCAGATACCATGACTAAGAAGATGAACCGCTCCGAGCTGCTCGCAGTGCGTCTCATGCGAGTCGAACGCTCGCACCCACTTTAGTCTTGTGTCTCTGTCGACGGCGAGCAATCTCACCAAATGCTCGAAGGCCAGCTCGGTCAAAGTTCGTGCCTCCAATTCTCTGTCACGGATGAGATACTCGAACTCGGAACGGAAAATTTCGAAGGGAACAATAGCTTGGATATTAGATGGCCCCTCGATGCCACTCCCAGTTCCGGCGCGTTCCAGGAAGCGCTTCAGGGCGGTAGCAGCATCCGCCGGCAGGGCCGCGCAATAGTCTGCGGCAAATTGCTGCAACTCCGCCTTGAGCGCCTCTAGCTCCGGTACAACCCACTTCTTTCCGACCCCGAAATCGTCGGTTCGGGTACCCGCGAGGGTAAGTGCCATTAGATGGCCGGCGTCCACCAAGCCTGCAATTCGGGCAGAGATGGCGACCCACCGATCAAACCACATTAGCTGGTTCTCCTGAACTTCATGCTGACTGCATAACGCTCTGCCGCTGAGCCGCTACAGCAGAAAAGCTTGATTCGGCGCGATGTTCGCCGTCGGCTCAAGCGGCAGACTGTGTGAAAACTCTGAAGCTTTTGAAACGGTGGAAAAAGGATACCATATTCATGACAAAATTAACGATCTCATCCCTACATCCGTTTTGTTTATGCTTCAAAGTGGGACAACATGAGCGTCATTCTGATCCGTCGCTTACGTTTCACACAGTCTGGCGGCCGGTTAGACCGGTTCTGCACTAGTCCACTCGTCTTTCGGACTCGAACCGAAACATTGGCCCAGCAGGGTCCCAACGATACGTCATCTCCCAATTCCCTCCACGCGAGTTGTCGTAGTACTTGACGCGGAAACCATTCTCAACGGGGAAAAGATTAGAGGTTGATCCTTCAAAATCGCTCACTGAAAATCTGTCGCTCACGGCGTAAATTTCGCCTGATGACGGAATCGAGAACACTCGGTAAGACCATGAATTACAACTTTCATACTGTCCCAAATTGAACTGCCATTCACCATTTGTGTTGTAATGTGCCAATGCGAGATTCCATGACGAAGCTCGGAACCACATGGGACCGTTACCGAAGAAAGGATTCAGACGAGTCTCAACTCGGCCATCGCCAATACTGACCACGATAACAAAGAATCCCTCGTACTTATCTGCGCTCCCACACCAGAGCCGATCGTCCTTATATCGACGACCGTCTGTCATCTCTATCGAGATAGAGTCGAGGCGACCGTCGCCGTCCACGTCAGCTATAGCCCGGGTGACAAGAGTTCGGTCTGCAGCGGTTAACGTGTCACTTGCTGCGAGCAGGAAACACAATATCAAAAGTGCGCTTCGCATCTGCCCTGTGATCGGTTTAACGAGATGCGGCTAAGCCGTGCCAAAAAAAGCAAGCCTTTGAGGCGAGCGTTTTAGACATCAGTCTTAAGCCGCGGGTTAGGTCGCCGTCTAAACAGAACCGAGCCGATGCGCCCGGAGGAAGGAACGTATCTGGCGCACCGCTAGGGGAATCCGCTCCTTCTCCTTCCACGGGAACATGCTCACTTCCGCCTTGGGCGCGAGCATCGCGGCCTCCATGGCGACGGCGTACGGATGCGGCGGGGTATCATCCGGCAGGATCAGTACGGGCGTCCGGCAATTGCGCACGAAATCGCGTGTTACGGTCCAGACGAAGTCGGGCTTGGTGCGGTACATCTTGTTCAGAAATTTGTCGACCATCTCCATCGTGATGTCGGGTCGGCGCTGGACCAGATCGGGGCCCCAGCCCTTGATGTTGTTCTCGTACGAGTGGTTGGGCAACTCCGGCCGGAATCCGCTGGGCTGCGCCAGCACGGCTGCGACGATACGATCAGGCGCCCGCTTCAGAAGGTTCCAAATCAAGGGACCACCGATGCAGAAGCCCATCACCATGAACTTGCCGATTCCTAAGTGATCCATCACACCGATATGGTCATCGGTATAGGCATCCCAGGGCCTATCGATCTCGAGCGGGCCGGAGGATTGGCCGCCATTGGCGTTGCGCATGTCCGAGAAGATGCAGCGGTATTCTCCCTTGAACTCCTCGATTGCATTAAAAGGCCCGCCGCGTTTCAAGCCGGCGATCGTTGAGTTCAATCCCCCACCGGGGACAAGCAACAACGGGAAGCCGGAACCAGCCTCCTCATATTGGATGCGAACAGGGCCTTTTTCGTAGAACGACATGGCAACTCCTCCTTGTCCAGTCTGCTGACCAAACACACGGCGCGCTGCGGCTATCACCGTTGCCGCGGCGCCCGTTTTCAGTATTTTGCGTCTGATCGGATCCATTATCGGCGTCCTCCTGACTTTCGGCGGTCTAGCGCGAAGGCTGAGCAGCCGAGGCCCGCGAGCGTTGCGAGCGGGACCGAAGATCTCTCTCAAGCCGCATAGGTGTTAGACCGCATTTTCTTTGTGGTGCTCATCCAAAGCAAAACAGAATGCAATACCCAACCGGCCCATGCGAGCCAAAAGCTCCGGCGATAGTTCCCAACCATCCTCGTTTCAGCCGACGCAGGTGCAGTGGATAACAAGTTTGCATCGGTCCTGGATGGCCTTAACTCTCGGAAGCAAAGGCTCAAGGACGGCGACCATATGCTCAATGTGCACCTCCATTCGGTCCGAGGGGTTCAGACGCGAAGGAAACAAGGCCAAGTGGTAAGGATGCATCGCGGGAGAATCTCCGCGCGTCGATGTGCCCATCACTATCCTCTGACTCGACGTGAGCCCCAGATGCGTCGCAATATCGTCAGGATGCATCTCGGTGGAACTGACGCAAAGTCCAACGTAACAACCTGGCTTCGACTCAGGCATGGGTGTGTGCGGTCTAACGTCTTGGTGAACGGCGGGCCAGCGCTATGCTCAATGACGGCACGGCGCTGGCGGCCCGTCCGTTCGACCTCGAGTTAGGCGCCATTGCCCACGAGATACCAAGTCGAAA
>QIAA01000262.1 GCA_003224905.1 Acidobacteriota bacterium | reverse complement strand
CTCTGGTAGGGATTCTCCGTCAGGTTCCGGGTAGGCAGGCGCGGGAGTAGTTTGCCTCTCGATGGCGCTGCGGGTGGATGGTTTCAACCGCAAATCGCGTAAAGAGTGCAAAAATTTTGTCCCGCGAATTGAGGCCGGCACCCGGATATGCGAAACCTGCAACTCGTCCTGATGGCTAGTCCCGTAATCGCGACCTTCCTTTCTATAGCTACGCCATCGCTACACGCGCAGGCTGCAATCACCGCATCCACAGAAGATAATGGCCGCAAGGTCTACGTGAATGATTCTGCCCCGGCAGCACCCGCCAGAAAGAGCCCGAAGTACATCTCGAGCGGGTTGGTGTACTGGAGTCCGAGCGCGCATGGATGGAAAAACGTTGCCTCGGCGAATATTCGGGCAGCGCGGTCGGCAGCGGCAGAAGTCAATCAGTCGCAGCAACTCTCCAGCTTCGTGCGCGGCAAGCCCTTCACGCAGCAGGAAATCGATTCTGCTATAGACGCTGCCGCAGCACGGCACAATGTGGATCCCAGCCTGGTGCGCGCAGTCATCAAAGTGGAGTCGAACTTCAACCCTAACGCCGTCTCACGCAAAGGGGCGATGGGGCTGATGCAGCTGATGCCGCAGACCGCGCGGCAACTAAACGTAACCAATCCGTTCGATCCCGAGCAGAACGTGGACGCAGGGGTGCGCCACCTGAAGCAGCTCATGGAGAGCTACGGAGGCGACGTGAAGTTGAGCCTCGCTGCCTACAATGCAGGCGCAGGAGCAGTGGCGCGCAGCGGCGGGATACCACGCTTTGCCGAGACCCGCAACTACGTGAACCGAATCAGCGGGCTGTATTTCGGCGGAAGCGATCCCGGGTACCGCATTCTCGGCGTGCCGGTTCGCGCACCTGTGCGCATGCAGCGAGACGAGCGCGGTGTGCTGTACATGAGCAATACCGATTGAAGGCGCATTTGTAGCGGCAGTCGGCCCCAAGCGATTACGGGCTGTAAAATTGAATAACTCCAGGTTCAGGCAACTCGCGTTGCATCTCTGTGCGGTTCCGCTTTTCCTTGCTTTTGCGGTTTCCGCCCAAGGAAGCGCACACAAATCTGAGGCCTGGGCGCAAACCCAGTTTTCGGCCGCAGAAAACATGCGCAAGGAGCTCGATGCGTGTCCTGCTCAAAATCGAACCCGCCAGGACTACCGTCGCGTGATCGCAGCCTACCGAAAGGTCTACTATGGCGCGCCAGCTTCTACGAAAGCCGATCCCAGCGTAGCAGCGGTGGCAGAGTTGCTGCTGGAAGCGGGCCGCCGCTTCGAGGACGACAATCTTCTACGCTCGGCCATCGGGCAGTACGAATTCCTGCGTGGCGAATATCCCGCCAGCAAGCACCGGGTTGAGGCGTTACTTAACACTGGCAAAATCTACAGAGATGATCTCGATGATGGGATTCATGCTCGCGAAGCATTCCAGGAATTATTGCGACTCTATCCTCGGCATCCTCTTGCCGATCAGGCCCGCGCCGAACTAACCGAACCTGTGCAGCAGGCCACTCTGAAATCGCCGAACGACCTCCCGAAAACGAGTTCGCGGCACACGCAAACCAAGCCACCGCAGCAAAGCACCAGTGATACCCTCGCGACGCTTACCGGCATCCGCCATTGGGCAACGTCTGGATCCATACGTGTTGCGATCGATCTCCAGCAGGATGTGAAGTTCGCATCGCAGAGGATCGAACATCCCGATCGGATCATTCTTGATCTGGAAGACACGATCCCAGGTCCCGCGTTGGCCGGCAAGAATTTGGATATCAATGATGGCGCCTTGAGAAAAATCCGCATTGCCCAATTCGCGAAAGCAAAGACGCGAGTGGTCCTGGACGTTGATGAATTCGCGGATTATCGCGCCTTTTTACTGCAGAACCCTTCGCGGCTCATCGTCGATATCCGCGGCAAGAATGGTCCCGGCAACCAATCGGCCGCGGCAGGAATAGCGATAGGAAATAATGAACCTGCGCAGCGGACAGCAGCCGGACCTTCCAATTCGGCAGTTCCGGCAACCCCGCCTAGTCTCGAACCTGCAACTTCCTCTGCCAAGTCATCCATAGGAGCTAAGAGCGCCGAAAGCATAGCCGCAAAACGACGAATCGTCGAAGCTGATGACAATGATGATGCCGAGGCCGCGGCTCCGGCTGTCAACAAGCCAGCGCACAACATCACGACGATGGCCTCGCTCAAGACAAAGGGCAACACTGCTGCGAACAGGCGCAAGTCAAGTCATCCGGATGTCGACCCCCGAGAGGCTCAGCCCACCGCACATGGCGACCGCTCGCTCATCCGCGCGCTCGGGTTGAAGATCGGCCGCATCGTGATTGATCCCGGACACGGCGGTCATGACACCGGCACCATCGGACCGCACGGTCTGGAGGAAAAGGATCTGGTGCTGGAGGTCGGGCGCCGGTTAGGTAATCTCCTGCAAGCTCGCATGGGCGCGGACGTAATTTATACGCGCCGGGACGACACCTTTATTCCCTTGGAAAGCCGCACTGGAATCGCCAACGAGCAACAGGCGGACCTGTTCGTCTCGATTCACGCCAATTCCAGCCGCGATGCGGATGCGCGCGGAGTGGAGACCTATTACCTGAATTTCACTTCTTCTGCGGAGGCACTGGAAGTGGCGGCACGCGAGAATGCAGTTTCGGATAATGCAATTCACGAACTGCAGGATCTGGTGAAGAAAATCGCGTTGAAGGATAAGATCGAAGAATCGCGTGAGTTCGCCGCCGATGTCCAGCATTCGTTGCACAGCGGACTGGCTGCGAAAAGCCCCGGGATTCGCGATCGGGGCGTGAAGAAAGCGCCGTTCATTGTGCTGATCGGCGCCAATATGCCGTCGATTCTGGCCGAGATTTCGTTTGTCAGCAACCCAGGCGACGAGCGCCGGCTGCGGACTGCTGAGTACCGGCAGAAGATCGCTGAATCACTCTATCGCGGCATCGCCAAGTATGTCAGCGGCCTGAGCGGAGTAAAAGTCGCCAGCAGGATTGAAAAGGAGCAGGGGCAGTAGTCTCTCGTCCAATCTCCTCATCATTTTTCCCACATTTAGAAATCGCGAATCGTGGGTCACGCAGCAATTCAACATTGAAACGACGATCTGCACTTAGGCGCGCCGAAAAGCAGCAGCTTCAATTTTTCTTTCCTCGAATTGCTCATAGCGCTTGCGGACGACGGGTCGCAGCCCACCCAAAACGATGGTCAGAATTCCTCCGATGAGCACGAGGGGATACCAGATTCCATAAGGCTGTCCCTCAAACAGCGCAAACAGTCCGA
>QIAA01000041.1 GCA_003224905.1 Acidobacteriota bacterium | reverse complement strand
GTCATCTTGTGTCAAACACCGCATCGGTAACCGATACACTCAAACAAAGCCACGGCCGAAAAAGCACGATTTAGACACGGGCTGCTAGGCAGCGCTAGCGCGCTTGGCCTGTTCTTCTCGCGCTCTTTTCCATTGTTCTTCTGCTACCCGCAAATCCTTGCAGTACGAACAATTTGGATCCGAGCAGTAGAGGTCATCATCGTGCGAAACAGACTTACTGGGTCTCGAAAAAGGTAGGCTTGCCATACGCTCCTCCTATCCGCGCAAGAAATTGCAAAAGTCCGTTTTCCGCCCCAACGCGCCGCAGGGGAGTTTATGAATGGGTAAACTCTAGCCTCATTCCGTATAGAGGCGAGTGCGCCAACTTATGCCAACCTGCAAATTGCCGGTCCACTTCGAGATAAGCTCTTCAGGTGTGCGCAAATGGCTGAGGTTGTATCCCTTGGCGGTTTGGGATTCCTCCGTACTGAGCTTGAGACTGGGCTCATGCTGGCCAGAATCGCGCGGAGTGCGAAGCGAGCGGACAAGCGCGATCGCAACTTACTGAACGCCAGAAAGGCCTACGAAGCGGTGCTGCGCTTCATGCCCGGAGTTATGCTGACGACCAGTCAAACAGAAGAATTGAAGAAGAAGCTGGAGCGGCTAAAGAAGGAGCTTCGGACCCTGGGCGAAGACGTTCAGTAAGGCTAGAGCAACAACAGGAACTGAAAATCCATCACCCCGCCGCACCTTCTCCCGGACCTTGCGCTGTTTTGATCTCCGCAGCGGGCGCAAACCTCATTCCATAAAACAGTATGGTCGATGAGATCACCATCGCTATCACCGGCAGAATGAATGCGGCCTGCAAGGACCAGCGATCCGCCATGTATCCCATCATGGTTGGCGAAAAAGCGTCGCCGAGGATGTGAATGAAGAATATTTCTACAGCAATTGCAGTGGCACGAATGTGCGCGCCGACGGAATTGATCACTGCAGCATTTAACGGGGACGTATTCAGCAGAAGGAAGAAAGCGGCGATCGCGATTGCGGGAAGCATCGCTTTGCCTCTGGTGAACAGCGCTACCACCATGACCGGCACTCCAAGCGCCATGCTCGCAGCTGAGACCAGGTAGTACGCTGCCTTGGTTCGGCGCAGTAATCGGTCGCCCAGCCATCCTCCCAAGAGAGATGCGACCACGCCGTCGAACACAACGATGATGCCGAAGGCATAATTAGCCGCTTCCAGCGAGTAGCCCCGCAGGCGAACGAGAAATGTAGGCATCCAGACCTGAACACCACCCAGTGAGAATGTCATGGCGGCCATCCCCAGAGTGGCCGTCCAGAACGCCGGGTTTCGGGCAAGACCCAGGATCGTGCCGCGCTCGCGAGTCTCCTTTACCGAGTCGAACCTTCCCCGCTCCGGCTCCGGAAGGAATGCCACCGCCAGGGCGAGAACGAAGCCGGGTGCCGCCGCGATGTAAAAAGGAAACCGCCAGCCGAACTGCGGGCCCAGTTTCCCGCCCAACAGATATCCCAGAGCGGTTCCGACCGGTATTGCCAGATAGAAAATGCCCAGAATGCGCCCGCGCTTTTCTTCCGGAAAAAGATCGGCAACAAAGGTGGGCGAGATGGTCGAAAAAGTCGCTTCGCCAACTCCGACCAGCGTGTGGCGGACCAGCAGTTCCCAGTAGTTGTGTGTCACCGCGGTCAGCAGAGTTAACGCGCTCCAGAAGATCGCGCCCACGACGATGATCAGCTTGCGAGAGTAGCGGTCGGCAAAGGGACCGGTCAGCGGTGCGGCTAGGATGAAGAACCCAAGAAATGCACTAGTGAGGTAGCCGACCTGGGCGTTGCTGAGGTGGAATTCCGCCTGCACCAGCGGCTGCACCGCGAACAGAACGGAACGGTCGATGTAGTTTAGGAGATTCAGGGCGGTGAGGAGGATCAGCGCCGTGCGGGGGTAGAGTTTGGAGGAGGGCACTTAGCGCAGGAATATATCATGGGGCGCCGTATTCAAAGGTCACCGGTCCGCGTGAACTTGCGTTCTCTGTGAGTCCAGATCTCTTCAACCACAAAGGACAAGAAGGTACATGAAGAACCAAATGCAGATGTCAGCCGTTCTGCATTTCGAATTCAGCGGGCAAGAGACAATGTGGAAGGGAAACTGATGACAATCGCATCAGGAGCGATGAAGGAAACGCTGACGTTGGTTTCGGTTTCCACGGGCTTGCCATCCTGGTAGTAAGGAGCGTAGTGCCACCGCCGCACCGCGCGGGCCGCAGCGTCGGCAAGGATGTGATCGCCGGAGAGTATTTTTACGCCCGACACTGTACCTTCTGCGCTGAGAAACGCTTTCAAGGCCACCTTTCCTTTGACATTCGTCGGCGGATAAATGGGATATACGATTCTGGCTGGCGATCTGGAAACTTGAATCCGTGACAATGAATCTGGTTCCGTGTCTGCTACTGACTCCGCAATCTT
Source organism: Acidobacteriota bacterium (assembly GCA_003224905.1). Lineage (GTDB taxonomy): Bacteria > Acidobacteriota > Terriglobia > Terriglobales > Acidobacteriaceae > QIAA01. Next base: position 83,101 of record QIAA01000041.1, on the reverse strand, counting down.
GCGTTCGATTGTCCGTTTGTGAGCCTCCGGATCGTTTGCTGCGCGTGCAACCGTTTCAACGGGAATGGCTGAGGACTGTCCTTGGCCCACAGCAGGCACCTGAGACTCTTTGCTAGCCTCGTCAGAAGCAACGGCCACCGCTGGGACCTGTGGAACTGCAGGAACAGCGACCTGCGCGGAAGGTAGAGGCTGCACGTCATTGCCGGTAGACTGGGTCGTCGCTGACTGGGGCTGTGCAGGCGTTGCAACGTCTTCCGCGGAAGACGTTTGCTGCAGCAGCTCAACTCTTGGCGCGATTGCCGCTCCTGACGCGGGCCGGGCCTGAATGTGGTCCCATCCAAGAATAGCGATTAACGCGCACACTGCTCCGCCCGCGAACACAAAGTAACGCTTGACCCGGCCAACTTTGTTGGAACTTATTGTGTGGGGCTTCGGAGATCGTTTCATCTCTCGTTTGTTCTTTGTTTCAAGTGGTGGCGCAATGGCTGCGGGTAAGTCGTTCTTAGCGGTGATGGCCTCGAGCACAGGTGTCGGCTTGTAGTGCTCAACCGTGCCGATGACCAAGTCCTGACCAGGGTGGTTGGGCAAATGGATCAGCTTCGTGCGGTAGAGACTTTCGACCAGTCTCTGCTCGCGAGCTTTCAGCAATTTGACGGGTAGACTATTAAAGTTGCGGAAGGTCCAGAGCAGATGAAAGCGCTGCCAACCAGACGCTTGAGCGTGGAACAATCCCTGCTCAGTTTCATACGCGAGCAAGCCAGATTCGAGTTTATCTAGTAGCACGGAGTTCTCTGATTTGGCGTTGCCGTACAGCAACAATGCCAGAAGATGTTTGTAACTGCCCGACCGAAGCGGAATGCCTGGGATTCTGCAACTTCTCCCGATCAGGTTAAGCAAAATTTCAGAGGAGGTAAGGAGGAGAGGACATACTTATCGCAGGGATTCCGCCAGCTTTCAATGGCACCAAAGTGCGGCAGTTGCCAGATTTGCGTGCCATTAGTCGGGGGCTAAGTACGGCCGACTAGCAGTGGATCGGAGTCCTTATTGTCTACCGCGTTCGCCCTGCCTCGGCCATTTCGCCACCACCACCGTCGAAATTCCGCCGCGTGGCCGGAACTCGCCTTTCACCTCGGCCCAGACTGGCTTTGCCCAGCGCACTACATCTTCCAGCACACGGTTCACGATGTTTTCCTGAAAAATTCCCAGGTTGCGGTATGTCTGCAAATATTCCTTCAATGATTTCAATTCGAGGCAGCGTTTATCAGGCATGTAGCGGATGGTGAGAGTGCCGAAGTCCGGCAGTCCAGTCTTAGGGCAAACTGAAGTGAATTCCGGATCGTCAACTACGATTTCGTATCCTTGGAACTGGTTGGGCCAGGTCTCGATTTCCGGGAACTCCGTGTCCAGTCCGGCTTTGGCGTGTTCAGGAGTGTAACGCGGCCGCTTGGGCATGGCTCATTGTAACCAGTCAGCTGTGGCAGCACGAAAAACATTGGGTTCTAGGAGAGGCATGGAGCATCTAACCAACAAAGTACTCCAGCAATCTGCAGTGTTAGAGTAGTGCCGGGAATGGCATTGAGTCACAACACGGGTTTCGTTGCGCGACACCGCTGGCTTATGTTAGCCGGCGCCGTGGTTGCGGCAGTCGTGCTGCTCGGCTCGTTTATGTCGCGAGGCGATGCCGTTCTGGTGCGCGCCGCCTCAGTTGAGCGCAGCACGATTCGCAGCATTCTTTCAACCAACGGGAAGATCGAGCCGGTGCAGAACTTTGAGGTCCATGCGCCGGTCGGAACTACCGTGAAACGGCTGCTCGTGAAAGAAGGCGACCACGTAAAAAAAGGCCAGTTGCTGATTCAATTGAATGATGCCGAAGCGCGCAGCCAGGCGGCCAAAGCTCTGTCTCAAGTACGGGGATCGCAGGCTGATGTTAGCGCCATCGAGAGCGGCGGCAGCCGCGAAGAAGTGCTGACCACTGAAGCTCAATTGGCCAAGGCGCAGACCGCGCGCGATGCCGCCCAGCGAAATCTGGAGGCTCTGCGACGCTTGGAGGAGAAAGGCGCCGCTTCTCCGGGTGAAGTGAGGCAAGCGGAGAATCAACTAGCTGTTGCGGAAGCAGACTTGAAGCTCCTGCAGCAGAAGCAGAAGGATCGCTATTCGCGCCCGGAGATTGCCAAAGTGGAGGCGCAGAGATCAGAAGCCGAAAGCACCTATGCTGCTGCCGAAAATGTGCTGAGCCAGCTCAACATCCATGCCCCGTTTGACGGTGTTGTCTATTCGCTGCCGCTTCGGCAGGGAGCTTACGTGAATCCGGGTGACATGATTCTGCAAGAGGCCGATCTCTCCAAAGTTGTAGTCCGCGCATTTGTGGACGAACCCGATGTGGGACGTCTGGCGCGCGGAGAAAAGATCGAAATCACCTGGGATGCAATCCCCGGACGCATCTGGCAAGGTTCGGTCGATGCCATTCCTGCAGCGGTAAAGTTGCGTGGTACGCGTAACGTGGGGGAAACCACCTGCATTGTCGACAACAGCGATTTCAAGCTTTTGCCCAACATCAATGTAGGCGTCACGATCGTAGCCGCGGAACATGCAAATGCTCTGACGGTGCCGCGGGAGGCAGTACGGATGGATGACAGCAAGACGTACGTTTACGAAATTGTGAATAACGAATTGCGGCGGCGTGACATCCAACCGGGTATCTCAAATTTGACTCGGGTAGAGGTCAGTAGCGGAATAGCTTCCAATGCGTTAGTGGCTTTGCAGGCAATCAACGCTAAGCCGTTGCGTGAAGGGACAGCAGTGAAAGTGGCGCATTAAACATGTCAGCTTTAAACAAAATTTGGAAGATTACAGCTCTCGCAGCACTGCTTTTTACGTCTCTGCTTTGGGCTGCAGATTCTGCGCCAGTGCTCCTCGCCTCGGGACGGATTGATGACGCAATCGCCGCTTTGCGCGGTGAGATCAGCACTTCCCCGGATGGAGCAGCCTACAACCTTCTCTGCCGCGCGTACTACTCGCTGGGCGAATGGGACCGCGGCGTCTCCGCCTGCGAGAAGGCTGTATCCCTGGACCCAAATAACAGCGCTTATCACCTGTGGCTCGGTCGCGTTTACGGCGAGAAGGCAGACGCCTCAAATTTTCTCAGTGCCGCCGGACTGGCAAAAAGGGTACACAACGAGTTCGAGCGGGCTGTGCAGCTGAATCCAAACAGTGCGGAGGCTCGTAAGGACCTGGCCGAGTTCTATCTGGAGGCTCCCGGAATTGTTGGTGGTGGTCAGGACAAAGCTCGCGCTCAGGCCGCTACGCTCGCGAAACTCGATCCAGTCAAGGCGCACTGGGTTGTGGGACGCATTGCCGAGAAAAAGAAGGATCCGACAACTGCAGAACGGGAGTACCGCACCGCCATCGACGCCAGCAACGGCAACGCCGAGGCATGGCTTGGTCTCTCGATGTTTTACCGCCATGTTGGACGCTTCAACGACATGGAAGACGCGATCGGCCACATTGCTGCTGCACGCGTGCACGACCCAGTTGTGCTGATGGATGCCGCTCAGACACTGATTGGCGCGGCACGCAATTTTCCGCTGGCTATTCAGTTGCTCCAACAATATCTGTCCTTGAGCGCCAGCGCTGAGGAGGCCCCCGTCTTCAAGGCACATTATCTGCTGGGAACAGTTCTGGAAAAACAAGGGAACAAGCAGGCAGCAGCTCAGGAATATCGAGCATGCCTTTCGCTCGCCAAAGGATTCTCCCGCGCGCAGCAAGCGCTGAATCGCGTGAGCCGCTAAGTTAAGCTCTGCACGCTGATTTACAATCCACTCCATCTTTAGTCTCTTCAAGGTGAGCCAATGAAACGTGTGTCCCGTGATGCATTCGGCGGTTCGATTTGTTTGTTCACTGCCTTGGTTCTGCTCCGTTGCCCGATGCTCTCTGCCGAACCTTTGCCGCTGAAACGGGCGGTAGCGCTTGCTCTGAGTCACAGCACGACGTCAGTTTCTGCCGAGCTCGAGCAGCAACGCGCCTTAGCCTCTTATCACGAAGCGCGCAACCAATACTTGCCGACCGTGGTGGTCGGAGCGGGACTGGGTGCGTCCTGGGGCTTTCCTTTGAGTTTGGAGGGTTCGGCACCTTCGATCTTCAACGTGAATGCCCAATCCGCGCTTCTGAATCCAGCGCTGCGTGACTTCGTCCGGGCAGCGAAAACTGAATGGCAGGCTAGCTCCATTCAAACTAAGGATCAGCGAAACCAGGTTATTCAGGACACGGTCCTCAACTATGCCGAACTGAACAAGTGGGAAACCTCGCTAACCCGCCTCCAGGACGAACACGCAAGCGCACTCAAGATGGAACAGATCGTTAACCAACGCATTCAGGAAGGAGTCGATAGCGCGCTGATGCGAAACAAAGCTCAACTCACCACAGCTCGCTTGCGGCTGCGGTTGGCACAGACGCAAGGTGCCATCGATGTCCTGCGAAACCGGCTTTCGCATTTGACGGGATTGCCGGCGTCCTCGATCGCTACAATTTCCGAATCAATTCCTGCCCTTCCACCAAGCAAACAAGAAGAGAACTTAGTTACCAAGGCTTTGCAGGCAAGCGAAAGCATTCAGATAGCGGAGACACACGTGGAGGCGGCGAGCCTGCGTGCACGAGGAGAGCATCGCGCGCTGCTGCCAATGGTCGACTTCGCCACCCAGTATGCGGTTCTGTCGAAGTACAATAATTATTCTCAGTTCTACAAATCTTTTGAGCGTAACAATGCAACCGTAGGTGTGGCCATCCGCTTTCCTTTCCTCAATCCTTCCCAACATGCCCATGCTGAGGCCGCTGATGCGGAGGCCTTGAAGGCACGAAAAAACGCAGATGCCGCCAGGAACCAGGTTTCTGACGAGACCCTCAGGTTGCAGCGCTCCGTCGAGCAGCTTGCAGCCGCACAGCAGGTGGCCAGCCTCGAATATCAAATTGCGCAATCAAGCGTCCAATCTCAGCAGGTCCGTCTCGACGCGGGCAGTGCGACCATTCATGACCTGCAAGATGCTCGTGATCAGGCCAACGACCGCTATAACATTCTGCAGGATTCGAATTTCGAGCTGGAACGCGCCCAGATTGCCCTCTTACGCGCGACGGGGGATCTGGCCAACTGGGTGGGGGTAAGCAAATAGGAACGTGCAACTCCACTGTTGCGGAATACACACGAAACCCCGTGTTGACGAGGGAGTTTCGGCACGCTCACGGTTAGTGCTTTTATTATCTCGGATTTACCTGTTATATACCCTAGTTTGAGAGAAACTACCGCCGAAAATGTTAAGATAACTTATTCACAATTATGCCCTTAAAGACGCTGTTCCTAAATCCCCCGTCGTTTGAGAATTTTGATGGCGGGGCTGGCTCACGCTGGCCGGCTACTCGCGAAATCGAATCATATTGGTACCCGGTCTGGCTTGCTTACCCTGCGGGGATGCTGGAGGGTGCGCGGCTGCTCGATGCTCCCCCGCACTACGTTTCCGCCGACGAAACCATCAAGATTGCGCAAGATTACGAGTTCCTCGTTCTGTTTACCAGCACACCTGGCTTTCCTGGGGATATTCGCCTGGCAGAGAAGATCAAGGATGCGAATCTGGGGATCAAGATTGCCTTCGTAGGTCCGCATGTGACTGTGCTTCCAGAGCAGTCGCTCAGGGAGTGTTCGGCGATTGATTTTCTATGCCGCAAGGAATTTGATTACGCCGTTGTCGAGTATGGACAGGGCAAACCCTTAGAAGAAATTCTGGGGGTCTCTTATCGCAAGAACGGATCTATCGTTCACAATCCCGACCGCCCGCAGATCCAGGACCTTGACGCTTTGCCCCATGTGACGGACGTTTATCGCCGCGATCTTGATGTCCGCCGCTACAACGTTCCATTCCTTCTGCATCCCTTCGTTTCCCTTTACACGACCCGTGGCTGCCCGGCGCAGTGCACGTTCTGCCTGTGGCCGCAGACTCTCAGCGGCCACCCCTGGCGCAAACGCTCTTCAGATGACGTAGCTCGGGAGATGGCCAAGGCTAAAGAATATTGGCCGTACGTGAAGGAATTTTTCTTCGACGATGATACGTTCAACATCCAGAAGGCGCGGACCATCGAGCTTTGTTCCAAGCTGAAGCCGCTTAATCTGACATGGTCCTGCACTTCGCGCGTAACTACGGATTACGAAACGCTGAAGGCTATGAAGGAAGCCGGCTGCCGGCTTCTCATTGTGGGCTACGAGTCGGGAGATCAGCAGATCCTCAAAAACATCAAGAAGGGCGCAACTATCGAACGTGCCCGCCAATTTACCAAAGACTGCCACAAGCTGGGACTCGTAATCCACGGTGATTTCATCTTGGGCCTGCCTGGGGAGACCCAAGAAACGATCCACAACACCATCAACTTCGCCAAGGAGCTGGATGTAGAAACTATTCAGGTTTCCGTGGCACACGCCTACCCCGGCACTGAGCTTTATGATTACGCCATGAAAAACGGCTTCATGGTGGCGGAAGGCAAAATGGTGGATGAAGGTGGACACCAACTTGCACACATTCAATATCCGGGCCTGCCGGCAGAAGAGATTCTTGACTCCGTGCATCGCTTCTATGATGAGTACTATTTCCGCCCCAAAGCTGTGTTCCGCATTCTGAAGAAAGCAGCTTTTGATTCTGCCGATCGCAAGCGCCTTTACAAAGAAGCCAAAGCTTTCCTCAAAACCCGTGCCATGCGTCACAAATGGGTAAGGGAGAAGCGCGAGCGCGAAGCGGCCACCGCGGCAGCGGAACCGGCGAAGGCCTAGGACGACGGGTGACGTTTCGCAAGTATCTGGTACTGGCCAGCGTAACCATCTTCGCCGCCGTCGGCGATTCTTTCCTCTCACACGGAATGAAGCAGGTTGGGGAAATCTCTTCAGGGGATTTCAAGGACCTGCTACTCGCAGTTGTGAACCCGTGGGTCGCTCTGGGGATTTTGTTTCTCCTTGGCTTCTTCGTGGCGTATCTGACGGCCCTATCGTGGGCCGATCTTACTTATGTTTTGCCGGCGTCGTCACTTGGGTATGTGCTGCTGGCGCTGATCGCAAAGTATTTTCTGCACGAGCAGATCACACTTTGGAGATGGCTGGGAATTCTCCTGATCTCGGCTGGGGTCGGATTTGTCACTCAGGGGCCGGCACTCACGCATCATCATCCGGCATGTTCCGAAGCTGAAGCGGATCGTGAACTGGTCGGCAGCCGGAGCCATACGTGAAACATCTGTACACATGGAGCGCGATTGCAGCGATAGTCGTCGCGTCGGTCAGTGGAGACGTGTTCCTCTCGCGCGCCATGAAGCAGGTGGGAGATGTGGGCGCGCTGCGTCGGCGTCTTGGATCTTTGGCGGTAGTTGTTCGCGTGCTGCGCAATCCGTGGTTTCTGGCGGGAGTCCTGCTGATGGCGTGCGGATTCTACAGCCTGCTCTTCGCGCTTTCGTGGGGCGATGTCAGCCTGGTCGGACCGGCTTCTGCGTCGCTCACGTTTGTGGGCAATGCGGTGGCAGCAAAGATTTTTCTGCATGAACGCGTAGATCACCGCCGATGGATGGCGGCGCTGCTGGTGGCTGGAGGAGTGGTGCTGTTAGCGAGGTAGGGGCGCTCATGAAGGGTCTCAACTGAACCCTGGATCTGAACGCGCGGCCTCCATGCTACTGCTTCTCGTACACGGCGATGCTGGTGAACTTCCTGCCCCTTGAATCAGTTCCGGTGGTAGTGACTGTGCGACTCCTGCCATCACCCGACACGACAATCCGGCCGCTGATGGTGATCTCACCGCCTTTCTTCGTGTTGAAGCCCAGCGTGTGGTCGTCAACTATCGTGAAAGAGCGCGTGTCCTCGCTGGCATTGCCGACTACAGCGTAGTCTTTGCCGTTGAACTTACCCCGCCATTCGTTACGAGTTGGCTTACCGTGCGCGTCGGTTCCCCCAACCGTTACGGTCACCTCGTCGCCCGCAGCCCGAAACACAACGACGCTATACCTTGTTGCTCCAGCAGAGAATCTCGACTTGGCCTCGATCAGCCGCCAGGTGCCCATCTGGACATCTTGAGCGAAGAGCGCCAGTCCTCCAAGAACGCAAAGCATTGCGATCGTCCTTGCTTTCATCTCACCTTTTGCTGCGGGACAGAATTCCTTTGTGCAAAAACTGGCGCTTCGGGCTTAGAGCCGCGCGGTGTGGGAGTGTCATGGCGACATTTCACCAAGTGGCAAATCATTTCCGGCTGAACAACAGGCCGATTCGGTCTCTACAGCGGATTACTCCGCAGACCGCGCACGCACACTCGCTGACCGTCCAGATCCAATGTAGCTCGTGATACCGAAATATGTGTAAGGTCGGCGCTCCCGCGCACCGCCTCGCGCACTAAGCATTCGAGTTCGGCAGACGCACGAGCACCAATCACAACAGAGACTAGCGCCTCCGCTGGAAACGAGAAGAGATGCACAGAGTCACCACCTAGCTCGAAAGAACGTGAGGCGTCCTTGAGAGGCGCGAGCATACGCCACTCGCGCTCGTATAACCATTTCGTTCCCTTGGTCACAAACAGCGCGTTGCCATCCATCCCGACAGCGGATGGCGCAGGTGGCAAGTCAGCGTAGATGACCTTACGCAGAAAATAGAATCCATCGTTTTCGGAACGCCTACGATTAAAGAAGGCGTGCTCCTCGTTGAAGCCGATCAACATTCCGCGATGGCTCTCAGCGTAGTGCGCCCACATGAGTGGTTCATCGGGAACTTCAGTCAGACTGAGAAGCCCTACACCGCGGTTAAGCAGCTCATAGAGCGATTCGCGCAGCGGTGTTGCCGCGTACTCGTTAAACCGAAGAAAACACAACAACCCCGCAGCCACCGCCGACCTGCCTTGATCCGTTTCCATAAATGATTTGAACGAGGCTGCCGCTTCCTCATAAGGCAGTAGGGAGCGGGATTCCTCGGGGATCATGGAATATGCTTGGCGGAGAATTGGATCAAAGTCAACAGGAGTTGCAGAGTAACTCGCCAGAACCTCAGCCTCACGAATGAGCGACTCGAAACGCGGGCGTAACTCAAATGGATCGTTGAGTGCGTTTGGTTGCGTGAACCGTATCTCTAGCTTGTTGAGGACATCGACACGTACAGGTCGGAGGTACTTATAGAGCATAAGCGCGATTATGAGCGAAAACGAGGAGATACAGAAGGCTTTGATGACGGGCAATTCGGAAGCAAATATTGTTAACAGCCGACTTCACCACTTGCGAGACCCGCTACCCGAATATCCTCATAAAACCCTTTGCGGGAAGATCCGGTACCAGGAAAGCAGCCTTACGCTGGCCGGCGACTCGCGCGACGCATTGGGCTGCGGCATAGCCGCTTCTGACCGCGCCTTCCATGGTGGCGGGCCACCCTGTAGCGGTCCAGTCTCCTGCCAGGAAAACGCGCGGCCAAACTGTTTCGGGCCTGGGACGGTAGGCATCAATACCCGGCTTCGGGGAATAGGTCGCGTGCACTTCCTTTATGACTGTCGACTTCACGAGCTTGGCGTGGCGCGATTCGGGGAAGAATTCGCCCAATTCGGACAGAGCCAGATCAATGATCTCCTGGCGCGATTTCTCGATCAGAGTTTTCGACGAACTTACGACGAGTTCCACATAGCTGCCCTGGCCGTCCACTGCGGAACCTTGATCCTTATTCGTGGTCACGCTTACAGGGCTGCCGTCGCCACCGACAGCGCTCTTTCCATTCGATCGCGACCGCCCGAGCAGTTTCGATTTGTGAAACATCCATTGGATAGTGCGGTCCAGCAGTACCGCGTGTTCGAGATCGCTGATCTGGCGGTCGAACCATAAATGGATTCCTGTGATCGGGGACGTGTTGAAATTGCTGAGTGTCTGGCGAAGAGGATCCGACGCCGAAGTTTGCGGCAGGATGCGCAGCAGGGCATCGAAAGGTACGGCAAAAACCGCGAAATCGAACTGTTCTTCGCCGCCTGCGAATAATTTCACGGAGCCAGGCTCTGCGCGGAATGAGTCTACGCTGGAGCGGAATTGCACTTCGCCGGCGCGAGCAGAAATGTAGTCTCCAGCTTTGTCATACAGTTCGGTGAGCGGAACCGTAGGAACGCCCATACGGCCTGCCGAGGCAGATTTCAAGAAAGATTCACGCATCACCTGTGCGGCGTATTCAATCGAGACGTGCTCAATGTCTTCGTTTAGCGCGCTGACCAGGACCGTCTTCCAGAAGCGTTCAATGGCGCGTTCAGTCTGCCCATGCCTCCGCAACCAGGCAAGGAAGGATTCGCCAGTATCGCGCGGTTTGATAGGTGTAAGCGCTGCCAGAGCCGCCGCAATCGCGACTTTATCCGGCAGATTCAAACAAGGCGCACGTAGGAATGCTGGGGCGGTGTGTAGCGGCGGCGGTAGAAACGAAGGTCCTATTACTGAGGCACGGCCCCCCGGTTCAAGGAAAGTGAGGTGATCGAACCACCGGATCTTATCCTGGACCCCGATGCGCTCATAAAATTCAAGCAGGTTGGTACAGCAACCCAGCAGCACGTGCTGGCAGTTATCAACCACCTCACCCGTGGCGGGATGCTGAAATGAGGAAGCGCGGCCGCCCAGGTATGGGCGTCGCTCAAATACTTTTACCCGGAAGCCGGTTTCTGCCAGCGCGCAGGCTGCCGATAATCCTGCAAGGCCACCTCCGACCACGGCCACTTTTGGAGCTTGGGTCCATTGCTGCATCATCAGGTCAGGCGCTGCCAAGTACCTTTCAGCAAGATCAGCAATTTCTCCCGCGAACTCAGCCGGACAGTTCGGCGAAACACGTTGTACCGCTTGCCCGCAATCTTTTCCAGAAGCCGCCGGTAAATCGTCATCAGAACCCATAGTGCTGGCTGACTATCTTCCTCGATGAGGGGAAGCAACTCGTCGCCGGCAGCGTAGTACTCCCGTGCACGGTCTGCCTCGGCCGCTAAAAGGAGCCGAAGCCTGGCCGAATCGCCTCTGGAACGAAGCTCGGCGGAAGTGACATCGTATTGGTCAAGGTCCTCTTGCGGAAGGTAGATTCTACCCATAGCCGCGTCTACCTTCACATCGCGAATGATGTTTGTAAGCTGAAAAGCAAGACCCAACTTCTCAGCCAGCGGTTCGGCAGCAGGATCACGGTAGCCGAATACCCGAATACATACTAGGCCAACGACAGACGCTACACGATAGCAGTAAACACGCAGATCCTCAAAAGTCTTGTAATGAACTTGCGGGGCTTTGGCGGGAACCGCGGATTCTAAGGTCTCCTGCACATCCATCGCGGTGCCGTAAGCGAGCTGATCGAGGAGCGTAGATGGAATTTTGTATCGCCGCTGCACATCGGTGAGCGCCAGGAGCACTGGATCATCAGTAGGGAATCCAGCCAGTGCCTGGTGAACCGAATCCATCCAGTCGATCAGGTTCTGCCGGCGCTCGGCTAAGGCCAGACTGCCATCATCAGTAATGTCGTCACAACGGCGCATAAACGCGTAGATAGCGCACAGACTTTGGCGTTTGGGCCGAGGCAGCACCAAAAAGGCGTAGTAGAAATTCTTGGCGGAAGATCGTGCGATCGCACGGCAAACGGAATATGCCACCGCAAGTTGCGATTCTGAAGGCAGGAATTGTTCTGGTGCTTGCTGCACGGCGCTGCTCATAACAACTTCCCCAACGCTGCACGCGCCAGCAATCTCAGTTTGCGAGTTCTTGAGATGACTGGACGACTGCCCAGCACTGCATATTTCTGGCGCTCGATTGCATTCAAGATTTCCTGTCCGCCGCGAGTGAACAGTTCGATATCGATGGCCAAGTCTCCATCCACCTTGGCGGCTAAAGACAACCCCTTGGCGAACCATTCCCGCGCACGCTCGACCTCGAAGCGCATCATTTCGCAAAATGTCGAGGTGTTTCGTCCTGCGGCGATGTCGTCCTCATTTACTCCATAGCGCTGCAGGTCTTCGAGGGGCAGATAAATTCTGCCTTTTGTGTAGTCAAGGCTGACGTCTTGCCAAAAATTCGCCAACTGCAGCGCGGTGCAGGTGAAATCGGATAATGCCCGCCGCTCGACATCGCGATACCCGCACACATAAAGCACGAGATGTCCGACCGGATTTGCAGAATAGCGGCAGTAACCGAGCAAGTCTTCGAATGCCTGGTAGCGGGGAACCGTCTGGTCCTGCCGGAATGCTTTCAGCAGATCGGAGAACGGCTGCTTGGGGATGTCGAACTGACGAACGGTTTCCGCAAGCGCCACGAAGACCGGGTGCCGTCGCTTGCCCGCGTAACATGCGTCAAGTTCACTTTCCCACTGGTCCAGCAGCTCCAACGACGCAGTAGGATCGCCGACCTCATCCCCCAGATCGTCTGAAATCCGGCAGTAGGCGTAAACATTGTAGAAGTGCTGCTTCAATGCGGCCGGCAGGAACCATGTTGCCACGGAAAAATTCTCATAATGCGTGCGCGCCAGCCGCTTGCAATATTCACGGGCTTCAGTTTCCGAGGGCGACTGTTCAGGAAGTGCGTATTCAGGAGGAAGCCTGCTCCAGCCAGACTTGGTTGAAGGAACACTCTGAGGCACGTTGCTGGCAAGGGTTGGCAATTGTCAGTTCCGTCTCCGGATCAGGTCGAAAGCTCAGTGCCCCGGAATAATGGCAGTCTTGATATCGCCGTTCCGGTTCAGCATGTGGCGGAGGACCTGCTGCAAGCGGGATAGCGGCGCTTCTCCGGTGATGTAGTCGGTGGAGCGGATTTTCTTCTCCGCAATCAGACCAAACGCTTTGCGCACACTCTCGGGCGTATGGTGGAACGTCGCTTTCAGTGTGACTTCAGAATAGTGTAGGCGGTCAGTATCAAGCTGAACCTTGGTCCCGCTGGCGCATCCGCCGAAGAAGTTCACCGTACCGCCCTTGCGCACCATGTCAATTGCCCACTCCCACGCCTCGGGACGGCCCACCGCCTCAATGGCCACATCGCTACCGCGCTTATCGGGAGAGATCCCGCGCACAGCTTCCACTGCGTTCTTCACTTTGGTAATCTGTACGACTTCGTGCGCGCCCATTCGTTTCGCGGCCACGGCCTGCGAATCGCGCTTCACCACCGAGATCACGTTACATCCGGTTGCCTTGGCGACCTGAACGAACATGAGCCCTATGGGGCCGCCTCCGATAACGGTCACGGTATCACCAATTTCCACGCGTGTCTCATGCAGACCGCGAAGCACGCAGGCGAGCGGCTCGACCATGGCGGCTTCTTCATAGGTCACATCTGCTGGAATGGCGAGCATGTTGCTCTCAACGATCCGGCGCGGAACACGGATGTATTCCGCATAGGCACCGTTGTTGAACAGCAGATCCTCGCAAAGGTTTTCCTGGTGCTTAGAGCAGTAGAAGCACATTTGGCAGGGAGCAGAGTTCAGCGCTACCACTCGCATGCCCCGCCTAAAGCCGCGAACACCGGGACCGACTTCCTCGATCACGCCGGCTAGTTCGTGCCCAAACAGAGCGGGAGGGACGATCATGCGGGCGTGATAGCCGCGCTGGTAAACCTTCAAATCTGTACCGCAGGTCAACGCGACCTGCACCTTTACCAGCACTTCACCATCCCCGACTCGGGGAATGGGCACCTTTTCAATTTTTACATCCTCTTTGCCGTACAGGACGGCAGCCGTCATCTTTCCATTCACTCTTTACGTCCTTCCCACAAGCTGCCCGGCTGAATTACGATTTTCATCGAATTGGGCTGGGGATGGGCAGCCAGATTTAAGGCTTCCACGCTGCTGGACAATGGGAAACGATGACTAATCAATTTTTCCAAATCCATTTCGCGGTTCATTACGAACCGCACCGACTCTTCTTGCAGCTCGATGGAAGCGCTATACGATCCCAACAACGTCTTCTCTTCGACACAGACAGCCCCAGGGTCAATAACCGCGTCTCCGTGCACCGTCTGCGCGAACAAAAGCACCCTGCCGCCCGGTCGCGCGGCGTCCATAGCTGTCCGGATCAGGCTGTTGCCCCCTACCGCCAAAATTGCGGCGTCGGCTCCACGGCCTTCCGTCTGCTCGCGAACCGCTTCCAGGGTGTCGGTACGCGAAGCATCAATGCTCTTCCCCAAGCCGAATGTTGTTTTAGATATTGTAAGCCTCTGCGGATACAAATCGGAAGTGATTACCCGAGAGCGAGCCTTTTTGGCCAATGTTCCCAATATGATACCAATCGGGCCTTGACCAATGACCAGGACTGTTTCTCCCTCTTGCAGGCCTAGCGCCTGAATGCCTTTCATGCAGGTATTGACCGGTTCCACAAAGCAGGCCTGCTCGAAAGATACGTTGTTGGGGATGCGCATGGTTCCGCTGCACACGATCCAATCCATCACCCGGACATACTCGGCAAACCCGCCGCCGGAGGGCTCAAATCCGGCGGTACAGCCAACTTTCTTATAAACCTCGCACTGTGCATAAGTCTTGTGCTGGCAGTAGTAGCACTTCCCGCACGGTATGTGGTGGAACATGACTACGCGATCACCGATGCTGAAATCGCGCACCCCTTCACCAATAGCCGCGACGACACCCGAGGTTTCGTGCCCGAAGATGCGCGGTGTGGAGTGTGAGCCGGTGGCGATTTTCTTCAGATCAGTTCCGCAGATTCCGCACGTGTGCACCCGCACCAGCAACTCACCTGACCCAATCTGGGGAACCGGAACCGTCTCGAGTCGAACGTGGTTTACACCACGATAGACGGCTGCCAGCATGGACGTGGGGATTGCCTTGTGTAGCCGGCTCAGGGGAATTGTTTCCGTGATCGCCATCTTCGTTTCAACGACTCCGGTTTACCGTGGTATGGCTCAACTCTTCTTTCGGTGCGGCCCAACTCGTGTGCTTCTCCAGCACTAGGCCCAGGGATTGCGCCGCCTTCGCGCTGTCGCGCGCCAAACGCCGCAGAGCCGCCCAACGCCAGGGCCGCACTGCCATATGCATGATGAACCGAAAAAACTGAAAGCGGCCGTCCTTGCCGATAAAACGCCTGAGCGGCGGTAAGGCCGATTCGCTGGAATCGGAGATCACTTTGCAAGCGAGAAACTTCACTCCGTGCGCTTGAGCGCTGCGGGCCACTGCCGCAGCTTCCATGTCAATGGCGTGGGCGCCGAACGCGGTTGCGAACCGGCCTTTTTGTTCCACGTCAGCCACGCTGTCGAATGTGATCAGCACACCTTCGCCGGTCCCCGCATCGGTGCGGCTCGCATCTCCGACGTCGATGACGTGGCGCGGCACTAATGTGTGCCCAACCTCCAGCGCGGGATCGAGCGCGCCCGCGAATCCGGCGGAAATCACTAGTGATGGATGGTACAGGTTGATTGCGGCCTCGGTTGCGCGCCGCGCAGCTTCGGCTCCCACGCCGCCACAGACCACGACGTTTCCCTCCCGCTCGAAGAACTTGAACTTGTATCCATCGTATTCGCGGACGGTAGAAGGCCAGTCTTTCACAAACGGTGATATTTCTCGCTCGAGGGCGGCAATGATCGCCACTTTACCGGAGCTCGTCATCCCTGATCCTGCTCATGCGTACCCGTTTGTGCGGAACCACTCCACAGCGCTACGCAACGCATCCGTCACCAAGCCTGGCTGCCAGCCCAACTCCCGTTCAGCTTTCTCCGAAGAAACGAACATTTTCTTACGGCTCATGCGCACTGCATCTACGGTAGCTCGGGGCTCGCCGCGAAAGATGTGCCCCGTCACGACCTGGTCTATTACGCCTGCAGCCAGTGCAACGGCATACGGGACCCGCGTTCGTGGCGATGGCAGGCCGGTAATCGCTGCCAGGCGGTCCAAAATCTGCTTGAGTGTCAGGTTCTCGCCACCCAGGATGTAGCGCTCCCCGCTGCGTCCTTTCTCCAGCGCCGCCACATGTCCGCGGGCACATTCCAGCACATCAACAAGGTTCAGGCCTGTATCTACGTACGCGGGAAATCTCCTTTTTAAGAAATCCACGATAATTCGCCCGGTGGGCGTAGGTTTGATGTCGCGTTCCCCCACGGGCGTAGTCGGATTCAGGACTACTACATCCATTCCTGAGCGGCCTGCATGAAGGGCAACTTCCTCCGCCAGAAATTTCGATTGCTTGTAATGGCCGATCATTCCCGCAAGGGAAACAGGCGAGTTCTCATTAGCGGGATGCCCGTTCTGCATGAATCCCATGGTGGCCACGGTGGATGTATAAACCACACGCCGCACTCCGCCGTTTCGTGCGGCATCCAGAATCGCCCGCGTGCCTTCCACGTTCGAACGATACATCTGCGCCGGATCCCGCACCCAGAGCCGATAGTCCGCAGCCACATGAAAGACCGCCTCACAGCCGCTCACAGCTCTCTGAAGGCAGGCGGAGTCGCGCAGATCACCTTGTACCAGGTCTGCCGTAATTCCCTGAACATTCCTCAGATCACTCGCAGGGCGCACAAGCAGCCGCAACTGTGCGCCCTGCTCTGCCAAAATTCGAGCCACATGGCTGCCTACAAAGCCTGTGGCGCCCGTGACGAAAGTCAGCATTACGCTCAGCCCTTAGCTATGCGCCAATCGGTAAATGGATTATAGCTAAAAGCTAATATGTTAGTTGCTTTTTGTGGCCATGATCTTCTTGTAAGTCGTCAGCGCGAGGAGAGGAAAATACTGCCCGTACATGTGGTAGCGCAGATAAAAGACTCGTGGAAAACCGGTGCCGGTGAAATAAGGCTCATCCCACGAGCCATTTTTCTGTTGGGTCCGCAGCAAGTATGCGATTCCTCGGGCGACGCTCTCGCTGCGCGTGTCGTTAGCCGCAAGCAACCCGATGATGGCCCAGGCGGTCTGCGACGGAGTGCTTGGCCCCATACCCTTCGTATTCGAATCGTCGTACGAGCCGCAAGTTTCTCCCCAGCCGCCATCGGGGTTTTGCACCATGCGCAACCATTCCGCCGCCTGCTGTATATAGGGCTCGTGGTTATCCACGCCGATGGCTTCCAGCCCGCGCAGCACCAGCATGGTCCCATAGATGTAATTCACGCCCCAGCGACCGAACCATGACCCGTCCGGCTCCTGTTCACTTCGAACAAAATTAAGTGCCTTCTTCACTGCCGGATGATTGCGGTCGTAGCCGTACCCGGCAAGCATCTCCAGAATACGGCCCGTGATGTCCACGGTGGGCGGATCGAGCATGGCGTTGTGATCAGCGAAGGGTACATACTGAAACACCATCCGATCATTGTTCTTGTCGAATGATGCCCAACCGCCATTGCGGCATTGCATGGAAAAAATCCAATCAATGGCCCGTTGAACCGATTCTCGCTGATAGCGCCCGTTGGCATGTTCCACATGCGCCAGCGCCAGGCACACCATGGCGCTGTCGTCCACATCCGGATAGAACTCATTGTTGAACTCGAAGTACCAGCCTCCCGGCTGACCTTTTTTGTTCTTGATCTTCCAATCTCCGGCGGTACGGACCTGCTTCTGCAGGATCCAATCCGCGCATTTGATCAAGCGTGGATCGTTGGCGGGCACGCCGCTCTCGCCCAGCGCAAACAAGGCATAGGCCGTATCCCACAAAGGCGATTTGCAAGGCTGCATGCGGAACGTGTCGCCCTCTTCGATGCCCAGTTTTTCGAACTCATCGAGCGCGCGAATGACCTGCGGGTCATCGACCGAGTATCCCAGGCAGCGCAAAGCGATGATGGCGTTCATCATCGAAGGAAAAATCGCGCCCAGCCCGTCGCTCATTTCAAAGTGCTCGAGCAGCCACTTCTCTGCCTTGTTGATTGCAATCGAGCGCAGCGGCCGAATGTGAACCCGCTCAAACCAGTGAGTCATCCGGTCGAGTGCGAGAAAGAAATTCCGCCAGGAGATCAGCTTTTCAGCCCAGTGCAAGTGCATTCGGGCCTTATCGCGACCGCCTACGAACAGTTCTTCTACGCCCATCTCGTCGGGGATTTTCTTGAATGGCTTCTTCGCGTAACAGATTGAGAGTGGAACCAGAATGGCTCGCGACCAGGATGAAATTTCGTAGATGTTGAACCAGAACCAGTTGGGAAACAACACGATTTCCGGAGGGATGGCAGGCACGGCATCGTAATCGTACTGCCCAAAAAAGCAGAGGTAGATCTTGGTAAAAGTGTTGACCTCGGTCACGCCGCCCAGTTCGAGGATTCTCTTGCGAGCCCGCACTAACGCAGCATGCTCCGCCGTGTAACCTGCCAGCTTCAATCCGAAATAGGCTTTTACTGAGGCGCTGACATTGGATGGCCCACCGGCGTAAATGCTCCAGCCGCCATCTTCATTCTGATGGCGCAGTATGTAATTCGCAGCCTTCTGGAAACGCTGGGGGTCGCCTGTTCCTAATAGCGAATGCAGCAGGATGTAGTCGGACTCCAGCGTGGTATCCGCTTCCAATTCACCACACCAGTAGCCGTCTTCATGCTGTTCGGAAAAGAGGAAGGTGCGGGCGCCGTCAATCGCAGCAACGACACTGCTGGTCAGATCATCGATCTTGCCGAAACCTGTTTGTGGAATAGTCGACGCGGCAGGCGAGGGAGAGGTCTCGTCCATATCAGCTTTCATTTATTCTGCGGCGGCTGCCGATGGAGCGCTGGCGATCGCTTCTACGATCTCCGGAGGCAAACCAAACCGCACATTCTCGGGCATCACTTCCACTTCCTTGACGTTCTTAAACCCTTTACCGCTCAGGAACTGCACAACTTCTTCCACTAGGCATTCCGGAGCCGAGGCGCCCGCGGTCAGCGCAATCGTCATTACTCCGTGGAGCCACTCAGGCTGGATGTTGCGAAAACTATCGATCAGATGAGAGCTTGTCCCCAGATTTCGCGCCACTTCGACCAGTCGGTTGGAATTCGAACTATTGTCCGATCCCACCACCAGCAGCAGGTCGGCCTCTGAGGCTACTTCCTTGACCGCTACTTGTCTGTTCTCTGTGGCGTAGCAAATGTCCTGGGCTGCCGGGCCAGTGATCTTGGGGAATCTTTTCTGCAAAGCCGCAATGATATCTTTGGTTTCGTCGAGACTGAGCGTCGTCTGCGTTAGGTACGCGACGCGAGTGGGATCCGGTACCGTTAGGGATTCAACCTCCTCCGGCGAACCCACAACCTGGGTCACGATCGGCGCCTCGCCTAGGGTTCCAATGACCTCATCATGATCGCGGTGTCCGATCAGAATCAGTGCATATCCCTGCTTTGCGAACTTCACTGCTTCCACGTGAACTTTGGTGACCAAGGGGCACGTAGCGTCGATTACCCTCAAATTGCGCCTTTCACTGGCGTCGCGAACTTCCGGCGAAACTCCATGCGCGCTGTAAATCACTCGTTCCCCATTGGGAACTTCTTCCACGCTATCGACGAAAATCGCGCCTTTATCCTGTAGCTCTTCGACTACGAATCGATTGTGAACAATTTCTTTGCGCACGTAGATCGGCGGACCAAACGCTTCCAGCGCGATGCGGACAATGTCAATCGCACGCACCACGCCCGCGCAGAAACCGCGCGGCTTCAGCAGCAAGAGAGTTTTACCATCTTGGTGTATAGACATGCTTTTGCTTAGTTTTTCCCGTACTCTAGGGTACACGTTACCTATGGGTGGTTGACAACTCAAGTATGGAGGCACGAACCGCCATAATCAACGTAACTGCAAGAAAAGCTTAGGATTGGCAGTGAGCGGGGATTTTTGGCTGGTGAACGGGCAGAGTCACCGGCACGCGTTAGTTGGGTGAGAATCCATTACATCCCAAGTCAAAATGCTTTCGGCCATTTGCGGGCGGCATGCAGGACCGCCAGAATTTGCAGGTGATTTCGCTGCAGGCGATAAGCGATCACAAATGGAGTTCGCGTTACTACTAACTCCCTCGTTCCTTCTACCCGGCCGGGTCGCCCGAGATTCGGATGCTGCTCTAAGAATTCCACCGCTGAAAAAATCCTTTCAACCATTCTTTCTGTCGCCATTGCATTGTCTATGGCAACGTAGTCGTATGCCGCCCGCAGTTGTTCGAGCGCCAATTCGGACCAGCCAATGTTCACCGCTTTCGCCAACGCGCTGCTAGTTTCTTCACCTTCTTATGATCCACGAGCCGCCCGGCGTCAGCTTGTCGCTGGCCTTCTTTGATCTGTTCTAACTGCCATTGCTGAAGCTCCAGATACGCGCTTATCGCATCATTGAGAAGGTAGCTCCTGTCGCGGTCGAGTGCTGCGGCCAGAGAATCGAGGGCGCTCACTTTTCTTGATTCAAGTCGAAAGCTGATGGTTCTTTTATTCATAATAATACCTAATATTACACCGTATTACGACGGGCTCCTGAATAGCAAAATTCTTCAACGCGAAAACTCCGCCTTGTTTCGATGTCACGCGTTCGCCTTCAGCATCTGCTCGGCGTGCTTGCGGGACATCTCCGTCAACTTCGCCCCGCTGAGCATGCGGGCGACTTCCTCGGTGCGCTCTTCGCCAGTGATCCGACGCACTACGGTGCGAGTCCGGCCTGTGTTTTCCTTCTTCTCGATTGTGTAATGATGATCTGCAAAGGTCGCGATCTGCGGCAGGTGGGTCACACACAAAACCTGATTGGCTCGGGACAAAGCCTTCAGCTTCTTTCCGACTGCTTCCGCCGCACGCCCGCCGATCCCGGTATCAATTTCATCAAATACCATCGTGCGCTGTACGCGTCGCGTGCGGCCCTTTCCGTTCTTGGAAGTGCCTAATGCCCCGTAACCGGCTTCCACGCTGGTTTTCAACGTCAGCATCACTCGCGACATCTCACCACCGGAAGCGATTTGTTCAAGCCTGCGCAGAGGCTCGCCCGGGTTCGTGGAGATCATGTAAAGCACCGCGTCAAATCCCGATGCGCTCCAGTTTCCATCGTCATCGGCTCCGCCGACCTCAATTCGAAAGTTGACCTTCATCGCCAACTCATTGATCGCCGCCTCAACCGATTTCTCGAGTTTGCTGGCGGCTTCGTGCCGTTTCTTCGATACCGTTCGCGCTGCCTGCAAATACTGCTGGGCCGCTTCCGCCAGTTTGCCGTTCAGTTCAAGCAGCACCTCGTCTTTATTCTCCATCTCGGCTACCTTGCGGCTGACTTCCTCGCCATACTTGATCACTTCCTCCAGCGTCGATCCGTACTTGCGCTTCAAGCGATCCATCGCTGCAAGACGATCCTCTATTTCCGCCAGGTGTTCCGGAGAAGCTTCGATTCCGCCCGCATAATCTCTGAGACTTACTCCCACATCCTCCACAGTAATCTGCGCTGACTCCAGCGCCGCCACTGCCTCCTGAAATTTCGGTTCGTAGCGGGCGAGTTCTTCAATATGTTTTTGCGCGGCCCGTAATGAAGCCGAGGTCGAAGTGGAATCGTCATATAGCAGGTCAAAGGCGCTCATGGCAGCGCCGTATATCTTCTCCGCATTCGCCAGTACTCGCTTCTCTGCCTCAAGCCTTTCGTCCTCGCCTGCCTGTAATTTCGCCTGTTCGATTTCCCGTTTCTGAAACGTCCAGAGGTCGAGCAGTCGCAAACGGTCCTGCTCGTCCCGCTCGAGCACTCCAATGCGAGTCTTGATCTCCTTCCAGCGGGAAAACGCGGCCTCCACAGCCTCGGTATCGCTTCCTGCAAATGTATCCAACAGTGCAAGCCGCGCCGCTGCGTCGAATGAAAGCAGCGACTCGTTCTGCGCATGGATTGTTGCCAGGTAGGGCGCTAACTGTCGCAGCACGCTGACTGTTGCAGGCTGATTATTGACAAAGACGCGTCCCTTACCACCGTTGGCGATTTCTCGCCGGAGAATCAGAGCCTCGTCACTATCGATTCCGTTGTTCCCGAGCAGCCGGCGCACCACCTTATCGTTACCGTCTTCAACCTCGAAAACTGCTGAGACGACGGCCCGTTCTGCCCCCGCACGAATCACCTCCGTGGAAGCCTTTTCGCCAAGCAGCAGTGCAAGTGCGTCGATGAGAATGGATTTCCCGGCGCCGGTCTCCCCGGTCAACAGATTCAGTCCAGCCCCAAACTCGACTGCGAGATTGTCGATGACCGCGTAGTTCTCAAGCCGCAGTTCTATGAGCACCGGCTGTCCTGGGAATACAGAAGTTGAGCGCAGAATAGCACGAAGTAGTGGGATCAAGTGATCAGACGTGAACTCAGCCGAGCCCCAGTTCTTTGGCCAGCGCTTTCCATTTGCCATCAACCAGAGCTTTGGTCTTGGAGTCCATCAGAATCTCATCCGGCCAGGGCCGGTTGAAGCCCTCGCTTGCCCATTTGCGCGTGGCATCAATGCCCATTTTCGATCCATAGTTCGGCAAGCGCGAGGCGTGGTCCAGTGAATCGATCGGACCGAACATGAACTGGATGTCACGCTCGGGGTCGATGTGGTTGAGCACTTTGAGGGTCACTTCCCCTAGATCCTGCACGTTCACGTCTTCATCCACCACAATGATGCACTTCGTGAACATAGCTTGCCCGAGGGCCCAAATGGCGTTCATCACCTTGCGCGCCTGCCCGGGATACGACTTCCTGATCGAAACGAGCATCAGGTTATGAAAGATGCCTTCAATCGGAAGATTAATGTCAACTAACTCAGGGATGGTCAGCTTCATCAGCGGCAGAAAGATGCGCTCGACCGCCTTGCCCATATATGCATCTTCCATCGGCGGTTTACCGACAATCGTTGTGGAGTAGATCGGGTCCTTGCGATGGGTGATGCAGCTCACGTGAAACACGGGATAGAGATCTTCCAGCGAGTAGAAGCCCGTGTGATCGCCGAACGGACCCTCCGCGCGTAGTTCATCGAGGTGCACATGCCCTTCCAAAACGATTTCTGAAGATGCGGGGACTTCGAGATCGACGGTTTCACACCTCACTAACTCCACGGGTTTCTGCCGGAGAAACCCGGCAATGAGATACTCCTCGACATCCGGTGGCGCCGGAACAATGGACGAAAACGTGACTGCGGGATCAGTTCCGAGGGCAACTGCAACTTCCATCTTGCCAGAGGGCTGATCGCCTTTAATGAGCACCGAGCCGCCCGAGGTGCGTGCCATCACGTCGACTCGGGTTGACGCAGACTGCTGCGCCCCTGAGCTGTTGCGGAGCGACGCGTCTATGGAGGCATTTCGCAGTGCTTCGCGGTAATGCTCTGCTCCGATTTTCTGTCTCTGCCAGTGCATGCCTGTGGCGCGCTCTTCGTAGACCTGCATTCGATAACAACCCACGTTTCGCTTGCCTGTCTTAGGATCGCGGGTGATCACGCAGGGCAGAGTTATGAAGCGCCCCGCATCTTTGGGCCAGCATTGCAGGATGGGAAACCAGTTGAGCGAGAAATTGTCTTTCCGAATGACTTCCTTGCAGGCGCCAGTGGAGACCGTCTTCGGAAAAAATTTGCCCATCTCGGCCAGCATCGGAAGCATCTTCACCTTGTCGAGCAGGCCTTGCGGAGATTTGACATCCATGAAGTGCCGGATGCGGTCGGCAATGTCATCTAACGAGTCCACTTCCAGAGCAAGCTTCATGCGCCGCGCAGACCCGAACTGGTTGATCAGGACCTGCTGCCCAGGATGCCCCTTGACGTTCTGGAAAAGCAGAGCGGGGCCGCTCACCTTGCTGATGCGATCCGTGATTTCAGCAATTTCCAGAATCGGGTCGACTTCGGTTTTGACTTGTCTTAGTTCGCCGGCTCGCTCCAGTGCGGCGATCCAATCGCGCAGGTCGTTATAGGCCAAGAAGTCCTCGTCTCCGATGAACGAATTGCGAATTATATAATTTAGAGAAGAGATTGATGGTGAAGGGAAGAGATTGACTCTTTCCGCTATGATGTCCAGAGATCCTCTGACGCGAAAGTGGCGGAATTGGCAGACGCACCAGACTTAGGATCTGGCGGGGAAACCCATGGGGGTTCGAGTCCCCCCTTTCGCACCAGTTCTCAGTGCTTGCGAATCGCGGCGGCGGTCATAGCAGGTCTCCACGAGGCTAGCGCTTCTGGCCTAAGCTGCTCTACTCTCGCAAATCTACATGTTGCACATCCTTAATCGCGTGTCCCAGAAACCTGGGTCCCAGCCGCCTGAACTTCTCTACTGAATCTGTCACGAAGAACTTGAAGCCGGTCTCCGCTTTTTCTGGCGCCAAGGGTGTATCCGGGGAATGCTGCAATAACTCTGAAACAACGCGGGCCGTGGATTCAGCAGAATCGACAATCCCTACTTCGGCTGGCACGATCATTCGCAGCAATGGCTTCAGCAGCGGGTAATGCGTGCAACCCAGCAGGAGCACGTCCGCAGAGTGAAATCCGTCGGCAAAAGCTTCTTCAAGATAAATTCGTGACACTTGTTCGGTTACGGCATGATCCACCCAGCCTTCTTCAACCAGCGGGACGAGCAGAGGGCATGCTTTCTCCTTCACACATAAGCCGCGCGATTCCAAGGCATGGCGATAGGCATGACTGCTGATGGTTGCCTCCGTGCCGATGACGACAACGTGTTTGGTCCCGCTCCTGCGAGCAGCACTCTCCGCGCCCGGTTCCACGACTCCGATCACCGGAACGCTTGCGGCTCCAGTAATCTCGGGCAACGCAAGTGCCGTGGCGGTGTTGCAGGCGATCACCAGCAGTTGAGCGCCCTGTTGCTCAAGGAAACGGGCGGCAGAAACAGCGTATTTAGCTACCGTCTGCGCGGACTTGGAACCGTAGGGCAGGCGAGCGGTATCGCCAAAGTAGATGTAATCGGCTCTGGGCATCGCTTCAACCAGAGCTTTAACGACCGTCAAGCCGCCGAAGCCGGAATCGAAAACCCCCAGTGTGGGCCTAGTCATGGGAGGCGACCGAGGAACTGGTTTGAATGCACACTAAAATAGTGTACACTATGCCCGTATGAAGAATATAACCCTGAGCGCTGAAGAGCATTTGATCGAGCAGGCCCGGCATGTCGCCCACTCCCAGCACAAGACACTGAATGCGGCCTTTCGAGAGTGGCTGGAGGGGTATGTCGCTCACTCGGGCAGGGCACAGGAGTTCACCGCACTTATGAGGCGCTTGCGACACGTGCGCGCCGGACGCCGGTTCAGTCGAGAAGAAATGAATGAGCGATAAGTTTTTTCTCGACACAAATATCTTCGTTTATTCTTTCGATTCGGGCTCACCGAGCAAACGTGACCGCGCATTGCAATTGATTCGGACCGGCCTAAGTACCGGGCAAAGCATCGTAAGCTACCAGGTAATCCAGGAATTCTTCAATGTGGCCCTGCGACGCTTTGCTCCGCCCATGTCAGTGCCCGAGGCCCAACAGTACCTGAGCAGCGTATTCCGTCCAATGTTTGCAATTCATTCCTCGCCGGCTCTCTATTTTGAGGCCCTAGGAATCAGCGAGAAACACGCAATTTCTTGGTATGATTCATTGATTCTTGCGGCCGCAATCGCCGGCGAGTGTGCAGTACTCTACAGCGAAGACTTCCAGCATGGACGGAAGTTCGAGCATTTAACAATTGAAAGTCCGTTTGCGTAACGTCCAAGCCTGTGGTTCAGCCTACTCGATGCTCGTGCGAGGTTTGCGCCGTGAAATCATGCTGAACACCGCAGCACGGCCCGGCCGGAATCGGAGCCCCGTGTGGGCAAGTTCGAGGGTGGTTCAGAAACGTGCAGATTTTATCCGTAGCTTCGGGCGAGAGAATGTGCTCGAACTTGCAGGCCTGCTGTTCGATTTCAGTTTCGCTGTCCATGGCCAGGCTGTCTGTGAATAGCCGCTCGGCCAGGCGGTGACGCCGAATGATGTCCGAGGCTCGCTGCCGGCCATGTTCCGTAAGTTCCACGATCAGATTGCCATCCCCGGTCGAAACCGCGGCTGGTTTCAAAGCGTCATGGCACGGATTTGCGAACGGCTTATGGTGGTGAGTTTGTGGCGGGTGAGGAGTCGTCACAACCAGTCCCATTTCCGTCATCCTCTCGACCGCAAAGCTGACCGGTAAAGCCCCATGCACTTCCATTCGTCCGACTTCTGCAATCTCCCCGTGCTCCGCAAGTACCCAGAGTTCTTCCAGCACTTCGTCGAACTGCTCCTCGTCGGCCATGGAGAAGACCTCCGTGGCCGCAATCTTGCCGTGGTGCAATTCGATACGGCGGTCCGCCAAACGCGCCACGACGGGATCATGCGTAACCATGACGATAGTGCGTCCCTGCTGGTGCAATTGCCGCAACAGTCGCAGCACGATCTCTTCGTTGACAGCATCCAGATTGCCGGTGGGTTCGTCGGCGAGCACGATTTTAGGGTCATTGATCAAAGCGCGGGCGATGCATACCCTTTGCTGCTCACCACCGGAAAGCTGCGAAGGAATATGGTTGGCACGCTTTCGCAGGCCCACTTGTTCTAAGGCTTCCAGTGCTTCCTGCTCGTCCGTCATGCTGTGGAAGTACTGTGCAAGCATAACGTTCTCGATCGCCGTCAGGTACGGAATCAGATGGAACTGCTGAAAAATGAATCCTACCTTTTCGGCACGCACACGATTCAATTCTGCAACCGGCAGGGTGGCCACGTTTTGACCATCGAGCCAGATTTCACCGGAATCCGGGCGGTCCAGGCAGCCAATCAGGTTTACCAGTGTCGACTTACCAGACCCAGAAGGCCCCATCACCGCCAGCCACTCGCCCGGTTCCACATTGAGAGAAACGGTATCGAGCGCCCGCACCACGTCGCCACGTCCGGCTTGTGCCGGATAAAAGCGGCTGACGTTTTGCAGCTTGATCATCTCATTCCCCTCTGAGGATGTTAGCAGGCTGAACGCGCCCTAGCAGCCACATCGGCCAAACAGCCGCCATTAAGGCAACCACAACACTGCCCAAGATGACGACTGGCAGCACACCAAACTGAGGTGGAACCGGCGCGTGAAAGTTGATACGTCCAATGGCGCTGGCAATAACGATTCCAACCAGGAAGCCAATCACAGCTGCCACTGCTCCCAAGGTCGCAGCCTCAGCCGCCAAAAATCCGTGGATCATGCGTCGCGAAGCGCCGATCGCTTTCATCACCGCAAAATCACGCCGCCGATCGAAAACCCAACCCGTCAGCGTAGCAAGTACACACAGACCGGCAGTAGCGATTATCAGAATTGCGGTAACCAGCAGCGTGGCCCGCATCTTTCCCAAAATAACAGCCTCGGCTTCCATGATCTGCCGCACTGGGCGGACTTGCGCGAACGGAAGAGCCCGCTGTAGCTCATGAATCCTTTGCTCGATTTTTTCCCTTGAACCCGAAAATGCAATCTCAATCGTAGACGGCCCTACACCTGTCCAGGATTCGAAGTCTGGGCTTGAAAGATAGATCCGGCTATCTTCTGCAGCGCCGGTCTGCAGCGTACCCGTGGGAGTCACAGCTATGGTTTTTCCCTGAAAGCTTAGGTCGAATGGTTTGCCTTGCGGGCCTAAAAGCTGCGCCACTCGGATGCCAACAAGTGCGTCATGCGGAGCCCGTGGCCATGCGCTTACCGACCACCAGCTATCGAGCTTCTGCACCGCGTTGAAATCTGTCCCGGCGACTACTACCGGCTGCCCATCGCGAGTTCGTGCGACCACATAGGAAAAGGGGACAGCCAAGCCCTCTCCATGCAACATAGTTTGCACTTTCCCCAGAATCTCGACAGGGAGTGACTGGCCATCTTTGGTCGCAATCACTACGTTAGCGCCGTAATTGCGAAATTCTTTCCTCAGCTGGGCTTGAACATCCACGTACAGGGTGAGCATGGCAGTTGCTGTGGCCGCTGCCACAATCAAGGCCAGCAAAGCGGCAATCGCGCGCCCACGCCGGAGCACTGCGGCTCGTACCAGCATGCGTAGGAACATCGAACCTCGGGAACGCCTGAGGATGCGGGACTTCATGCCTCTCCTCGCAGTGCGTACACAGGATCAAACTTCACTGCCCTTCGAATGGCAGCCGCGCTCCCCGCAAATGTGACGACCCCGGCAATCGTGAGAATGACCGGCAGAAGCACCGGCTGGATGCTGATTTCTGAATCGAAAATCGATCGGCCAATGAACCGCGCCAGTAGCGCTCCCCAAGCAAACCCTATGGCGCCGCCAATTAGCGCGAGCAACATCGCTTCTGTAAAGAACAGCGCCGCAACGCGAACGTCACCGGCCCCCAATGCCTTCATCAGGCCCACTTCAGTCCGCCGTTCAAACATCGCCGTCGCCATGGCAGCTGAAACAGCGAGAGCAGAGGCGAGCAGCACGGAGATAGTAATCAAAAGCATCAATCCCTTGATCCGAGACAAAACTTTGCCTTCGTTTTGCGCTACCTGGCGAATCTGTTTCGCGTGCGAGTGTGGGATCGCTTCCTGCAACTGAAATGCAATAGATTGCGGATAAGGCGAGCAATACCAGCGGTCCCTCATCTCGGGAGACATGCTTGCTGGATCACGCCGCGCCAGTTCATCCTCAGGTTTTGTTACCGCGCTCACGTAGACGCGCCGCACGGCTCCGGGTTTGCCGAGAATCTGCTGAGCAATGGAAAGAGGAGCTACGATCTGGTCATCTTCAATGCCGCCGCTTGTGAGAATTCCAGAAATGCGGTGCTTCTCGTGGTTAACCTCGAGGCTATCCCCCGTTTGCAACTTAAGCTGTGCCGCCAGTCCTTCCCCTACTAGAACCTCTTGTGAATCATCACCTGGCCACTCGCCCGTGACCTTCCACCAGGGATGGGTGCTACGAACTCCGGCCGCAAACTTATCCTTGCCGAAACTAAGCGGCTTGGAAAAGTAAGTTCCGAGCAGCGGAATGCTGGTGCCGTTTACCGTGACGTTGACCGGAAGCATGGGAGAAAACCCCACAATATTGTTGCGCCAGAACATCCCTTTGATTCGGGGCAGGTCGGACTCATTCAGATAGCCGCCGTCGCTCGGCGGCTTGAGATTTAGGCCTCCGATTTCAACCTCAAGCGTATCTTCTTCGGGAGTAATAACTAGGTTGGCCCCATAGGTTCGCAGCTCGCGGCTGATCTTGTCGCCGATATCGGTGGCAACTGCGATCATCGCGGTTGCTACCCCCGCGCCCAGAGTGACCGCAATCGCCGCCAGCAGTTTGCGCCGTTTCTGACGTCGGAAGGATTCGTACACCAGCCGCAGGAACATAATCTATTGCTGCTGGAACCACTTCGCCCCGGCTGCCACTTCCGCTTCGCGAATCACGATGGCGTCCGAGGTTTGCTCGGCGTTCAGGGGAATAGGATTGCAGCCACCTGCGGTGCCCACAGATTGCCCAGTAATCGGAGCCGCGCAATTTTTGCAAATCACACCCTGGGCGCTCTTGTAGAACCCCACGGAGCCGCAGATCTGGCAGGCATCGAAAACGGTCGCAACCTTGCCGTCAGGCTTTTGATAAAGCCAAAACCGAATCTCGCTTCCGTTCTTGGTTGCCTGGAATCGGTGCAGATCGCCGTCGGATAGCTGCGACACCGGGATTCGCACCTCGCCATTCGTGAATGTTACCGGTGTGGCCGGAGAGAGCGCGCTCACACTCTTCGTATAGATGAACTCTGCCGTGGCCAGCGTAATGAACAGGAATGAACTTGCATACACCGAACCCATCCACAAGCGCTCGCGGCGGGCGCTCCAGATTGCTTTGCGGCGCTCAGCGGCGGAAGCGGGAAGGCAAGCCGGCTCGCGGCGTTTGACTTCGAACAACACCATCAGCGCCGCCAGAGCCAGGATCGTCACGAAGAAGAACAAGTCATTCCGGACGATCGGTCCAATAATCGCCATTTCCCTTCGCGAAGAAGGGAGCACTCCATTTTCCGAAAGTTCATGCAGGCTGGAAATTATCAGTTGCGCCGCGACGAAGAACAGAATCACGGTCGTAATCCGGAAGAATTTCTGCAGGTTCACCCGCACGCTGCCCTTTACGAACATAACGCCGAACAGAACGGCCGCACCGATGCCGAGCAGAGTTCCCAACGCACTCAGAAGTTCCGTGGAGTTCAGTGAGACAGCGCCCAGCATGAGCACCGTCTCCACCCACTCGCGCAGTACCATGAGAAAGACGAAGAGGAAAAGTCCCACCCAGGAGCTGCGACCGGCCAGAGCGCCGACCTTGGTCTCAATTTGGCCTTTAAGCTTGCGGCCTGTCTTCATCATGAAAACGATCATGGTGATGACGAAGAAAGCCGCCGCGAGCATGATCCAACCCTCGAAGATGTCCTGGTTGAGATGAGTCCGGGCAAGAAGAATTGCAATTCCAACCCCGCCGATCGACGCAACAGCCAATCCGGAGTACACGGGTTTGCGCAAGTCCTGGCGGCCGATCTTGCTCAGATAAGCGAGAGTGATGCCCACGATCAGCGCAGCTTCAACACCCTCCCGCAGGGTGACGATGAATGCTTGTAACATTTTGCTCTTAGAGTAGTTGCAACGCTTGTTGCAACTGAGTTTCAACTAGGATCAATACCTAGAATAGTCTTGACAGGACCAGTCGTCAAACTTCGGCGGTTATCTGGATTACAAGCGTTTGATAAATTGTTTTGCTTCCTGTAGCCGGGGGAAGAGCTTTTCCTCTGCTTGGAACTCCGGGGAATGCACGCACCGGCGGCTGCCGCGCAGCTTCACGGGATGTTTTAAATGAAGCATCTCGTGATAGACGATGTATTCGAGGGCGTAGCGGGGAACGCGGGCCTGATCGAAGATGCGGCTGACCACAATCGCATTATGCGCGGGATCATAGTGGCCCAGGCTGTTGCGCGCATGGTCCTGACTCCAGGTTAGTTCCGGGCGGGCCAGCAGTCCGTAAAAAAAACGGGTATTCAGCTCGTCAAAGATGTTTTCCAGGTTGTGGACCTGTCCGAGCGGCGTTTCGATGCGCTTGCGGCCACGCATCTGCCGCAGAAGGTGAGCTTTCTCCCGGATATGCTGACTCGAGACGTAACGTCGATACCATGTAGCTTGCTGGCGTTCAATCGGTTTCCGGTACATCTTGGCAAAAAGGATATGCGCGATCGCTCGCAGCACTGGCTCCGGAGCACCTTCCAGCAGGTCCGAAAGTCGAACGATGAGCTTGCCTTCCCGAAGACGGATCGTATTGTTCACATCAACGAAGCCGAAGAATTGAATTGCGAGATCAGGGATTGCTGCGCGAGGCCTTAGCTCGCGGTAGGCATCCTGAAAGATTTGCAACAGCCCGTCTTTCACCGAGTATTAAGTTAGCACGCCGCTGTCACGTATTATCCGTACTTCGGGTCCACTGAGAACCGAGAACTGACAACTGAGAACCGGTTCTTTCCTGTCAGCTTCTGATTTAAGGGGGATAAGAACAGGCAAACTCATCGACGCCCTTGCTGGGCGGGGTCGGGTTTTATTAGTTTCTTTTGCTTCGCTAGTTCTTCCTGCTCAGCCAGCAATTTTCGATGGTCTTGTGCGCTGGAAGCTAATGTCTCGAGAGCGTTCGTGAGCAGAAAATCGTAGCCCCTCGCAGTTTCTTTGCCTGAGCCAGCCTGGTCTTTTAAGGCACGCAACCTGGCGCCGAATTCCGTGTCCGCCTCTATAACCGTCTTCAAAGCCTTTCTCAGGTCCGCTCTTCGGTCGGCGAAGGTATCGACGTTGTCGTTCAGTTCATCGAAGAGATCCAAAAAATCCTGCAAGCGATCATGAATCGCCTGTCCTCGATCGGTGACCTGCGGATCGTTACGAGCTTTATCCAGCGTTTCCAGCCGGGCGCGCGTGAATTTGACGTAGAGCTTGAGTCGCTGCTCGGGTTCCTGAGCGGTGTCGCGGAGCTGATCAACTTCCGGCGGAGTCAACGGATCGCGCCGCGGGTCGGCGCGCATGCTCCAGGCTGTGAGCACAACGATAGCCGAAACAATAGTGGGCGTGATCTTCATTTCTTTTTCTTTCCAAACATCCTTTCAAACAGGTCGGTCCGCATCTGCTCTAAGCGGTCAATGGCGCCTTGTACCGGCGCCTGATCTTCAAATGCCAGAGTGCGCTTGATGTTGCGCAGCTTTTCTGCCATTTTACGGACCGCTATTTCAGTATCTTTGACCTTCTTGCCGGAACGGATCGCTGCGTCGCGCGCCTTATCGGAGTAATTCACCACGTCGCCAACTGCTGCGCGGGCCTCATCTACCTTACCCTCTTTGTAAAAATTGTCTGCTGAATCGGCTTGTTTCTTGGCAATTTGCGTACACAGGGATGGCAGCTCTTCTACACGGGCCGACGGCACCCGGCTTTTTAGCTGTTCAACGTCGGTCGCGTTCCAGGCGAACGTCGCCGCAGTGATCGATAACAGCACAGCGAAGATGATGACGCTTCTACGCATGTCTCACTTCTTGGGCTCGATGGCGATTAGCCGATGCCGCGCCTGCCACTCCTGATCGGGGAATTTGCCATCAGCTACTTCAAGAAAACGATGGTAGTTCTCCGCCGCCTGCTTGTAGGCGCGCAGATGATCGTAGGCGGTTGCCCGAAGAAAGTAGCTGACCGGAATCTCCGGTATCAGTCTGGCGCGGGCATCGAGTGCTTTGATCGCCAAATCGTAATTCTTGTTTTCATTGGCAGCCGCGGCCAAATCGCCGTAGGCAGCACCCAACTCAGGTCTCTGCTTGACAGTGGCGAGCAGTTCATCCTGCGCCTCGGGAAACTTGCGCTGTTTCAAAAGCGTCTCTCCCAATGCCAGACGTACGTCAGCGTTCTGCGGCTTCTTCGCCAGCATCGAACGGTACAGCGTTTCTGCCTCGGCATAGCGTTTCGCCTCAACGTAAATGTCAGCGAGATCCCGCTCAACTTGTTCATCATCGGGCGCCAGTTTCAGCCCCGCTTGCAATTCCGAAATAGCCTTGTCGGTCTTCCCTTCGGCGGCAAGCACTCGGCCTAGCTCTATGTGCGTCCGGGAATCGTCCGGACGCATAGCCACGAGCTTGGCCAGGACGTCATCGGCTTCAGCGAATCGTTTGCCGCGCATGTAAACGTTGGCCAGGCCGATGAGCGCATCACTGGACGACGCCTCGAGCGCCAGTGCTTGCTTGTATTCCCGCTCCGCTTCTGCAAGCCGATTGTTTCTTTCCAGCAATTGCCCTGCTGAAAGATGAGGCTCGGGATCATTACGCCTTAACTCGGAAGCGTGCACAAACGCGTCGAGGGCTTCCTCCGGTTTGCTATCTGCCAGAACTTGCGCCAGGGATAACCAGGCGCGAAACTGCCCCTCTTCGGGCTGCGCGGTCGGTTTCAATTTCGTTGCGGCGCGCAAAAACTGCTCGGCATCAGGCTGCCCGGTTTTTGCCAGCATGAGTCCGAGGTTGAGGTTGGATTCAAACACATCCGCCTTCGCGGCCACCGACTTGCGATAGGCTGCGATGGATTCTTCTTGTTGCCCCATCGCATTTTCAACAAATCCCAGGTCGTACCAAGCCTGGTAGTTTCCTGGATCAGAGCTCACAAATGTTCGGAGTAAGGATTCAGCAGTTGTGTAGTCCTTCTTCTCGATCGCCGATTCCGCTTGAGTGAGGTCGGCAGGGTTATCTGCTTCGGCGACCTTATGATGGCGAACGGTCTTGCCGCTGCTCTGACAAAAGAGAAACCCTTCGCTCGCCAGGAAAACCAGCATCACAAGCACGCTGATCCTGTAAAGGTGCGTTCGTGACCTCAGCTTTCGGTTAGCAAGCACTCCTGTTTGCAACATTGTGAAAGGTGTTTCAAGCAACTAGTTCCGCGCATTCGAACCGTTCCCGTTCAAGACCCGGGTCAGAAACCTGCCCGTATACGAATTAGGCAAACATGCGATCGTCTCCGGCGGACCTACACCTACGATCTGTCCACCACGCTCGCCGCCTTCCGGTCCCAGATCAATTACCCAATCTGCCGTTTTGATAACTTCCAGATTGTGCTCAATCACCAGAACGGAACCTCCCGCTTCAATTAGACGCCTGAAAGCGGAAAGCAGCTTGCTCACATCGTCGAAGTGCAGCCCCGTAGTTGGCTCATCAAAGATATAGAGCATCCGGTTTCTCAACCGGTTGCCTTTTGCAGGACTCGACGGGCGGCCTACGTCACGAGACGCCGGTTGCAAATGCGCCGCCAGCTTCATGCGTTGCGCCTCGCCTCCGGAGAGGGTGGTTGCCGACTGACCCAGGCGCAGATACCCGAGCCCAACTTCCTCCAGCACCCGCAGCTTTTCAGTGATCCTTGGCACGCTGGCGAAGAACTGCAGCGCTTCTTTTACTGTCAGATTCAAAACGTCGTGGATGTTCTTGCCGCGATAACGGATTTCCAGCACTTGTGGTTTGTAGCGGCTACCTTTGCACTCTTCACAGATGAGCTCCACATCTGCAAGGAATTGCATTTCAACTGTTACCGTGCCGTCCCCCTGGCAGGTTTCGCAGCGGCCTCCGGGAACATTGAACGAAAAATAACCCGCGGTGAAGCTCCGCTTTTGTGCTTCGGGAAGGGAAGCGAACAGCTCGCGGATCGCGTCGAAGACCTTGATGTAGGTAACTGGATTGGAACGCGGAGTTCGCCCGATCGGCGACTGATCCACAAGGACTACGTCATCAATGAACTCCGCGCCTTCCAAACGGTCCCAACCCGGCGAGGGAAGCGGACCGCCATTCGTCTGGCGCTTTGCAGCTGAGAGTGCCTGGTATAGAACATCATGCAACAGGGTTGACTTACCCGACCCGGAAACCCCGGTGATCGCGACCAGCATTCGCAAGGGAATATTCAGATTGATCCCTTTCAGATTGTGCGCACGTGCGCCGCAGATGGTGATCTGCTGGGAGCCTGGCTTGCGGCGCACGTTGGGTACTTGAATCCGCAGTTCCTCGGAGAGATAACGTCCGGTCAGAGAAGCCGGGGCTTGGCGGATTTCCTGATACGTACCCTCGGCAATGACCTTGCCGCCGTTCTCTCCTGCTCCTGGGCCGAGGTCGAGAATGCGATCCGACGCGAACATTACGTCAGGATCGTGCTCGACTACCAGGATTGTGTTCCCCAGATTCCGGAGATCATGCAGGATCTTGATCAGCCGATGTGTATCCCGGCTGTGGAGGCCGATCGAGGGCTCATCAAGCACGTAGAGCGTTCCCACCAGACGCGAGCCAAGGGAGGTCGCAAGCTGAATTCGTTGCGCTTCGCCGCCTGAAAGCGTCGAGGACAGGCGATCCAGCGTCAGGTACTCCAATCCGACGTCGTTCAGAAAACGCAGGCGTTCGCGGATCTCCTCCAGCAGCTTCTCCGCAATCCCGGCTTCCTGATCAGTCAGTTGTAATTGTTCAAAGAACTGCGCCGCCTGTTCCACGGTCATGCAGCAGACATCACATATATTTTTGCCGTTGATCTTGATCTGTCGGGCTTCGACGCGCAGGCGCGCGCCATTGCACGTTGAGCAGGTCGAATAGCCGCGGTATCGGCTTAGAAACACGCGGACGTGTAGTTTGTACTTCTTGCGTTCGAGATACTGGAAGAATCCGCGGATGCCAGGAAAGCGGCCCTGCCCTTCAATGATCAGACGCTGATGCTCGGGATCGAGCTCGGCCCAGGGTACATCCAGCGGAATGCCTGCCTGTCGCGCGAACCGTTTCAGCTCGGTAAAGTAAGGACGATATTTGGGCTTGGTCCACGGATCAATCGGCGCTTCGTTCAGCGTCTTCGATTTGTCCGGGATCACAAGATTGAGATCGAAGTCAATCGTATTGCCGAATCCCTGGCAGCGAGGGCAGGCGCCATAAGGATTGTTGAACGAGAACAGGCGCGGCTCGGGTTCTTCATAACGAATGTTGCAGCGCTTGCATTCGAATCGCTGAGAGAAACGCAGGCGCTGCCCGGGTTCATCATCCCGCGGAGCCGGCTCGAAGATAACCTCTCCGGCTTCACGGTAGCTGATCTCGATTGCGTCAACCACGCGGGCACGAGCCTCAGCCGAAATTGACAGCCGGTCCACAAGTACAAACACCGGCTCGGCAAAGTTCAAATCAAGCAACGACTCTGGAGTCGAAAATTCGTAGACTTGTCCGTTCTGGTACAGCCGGTTGAAGCCGCGCTTGCGCAGGTCGAAGAGGCGCTCCTTCAGTCGTTCGGAGACCGCCTGAGCTTTGAGTTTCTTCTTTCCGCGACTCTTGGGTGCTGGCGCCCGATCCTCCCTCGCGTCGGCTGTTTGCACAGGAAAGAACACCTGCAATCGTGTGTCCTCGGCAAGGGTCAGCACTGCTGCGGCAACTTCATCCACAGTGTCTTTCTTGACTTCGTTTCCACATTGAATGCAGTACGTTCGACCAATGCGGGCAAAGAGCAGGCGCAGGTAATCGTAAATTTCTGTGGCCGTACCGACCGTAGAGCGAGGGTTGCGGGTGGTATTTTTTTGCCGGATAGCCACGGCCGGCGCAATGCCATCGATGACGTCAGCGTCCGGCTTCTCAATTCGCTCCAGAAATTGCCGCGCGTAGGCGGAAAGCGATTCCACATACCGGCGCTGACCTTCGGCGTAGATCGTGTCGAAGGCGAGGGAAGACTTGCCGGAGCCCGAGACACCGGTAACTACCGTCAGCGAATTGTGCGGGATTTCAAAATCAATGTTCTTGAGGTTGTGAACCCGCGCCCCGCGAACAACAATGCTTTCAGTGGACATCAGTGCCGACCCGTAGCGGCCAGCCCGGCCACACATATTCCACGCGAGGCGGGAACGCTAGTGGCTTCAGGAGGGCTACGGAATCCTTCAATTATAAGGCACAAGGGTTGTTCTCAAAGGAGGGCGAATCATCCCCTTCGGCGGAACATTCCACCAACGTCATACCTGTGGCTTTCTGTTGCTTTGAAATCGGAAGTCGGCTTTCCAGACAAATTGGACCGTGGTGAAAGTTCCCCTCCTACGAACGGCATCGGCTTTCTCCTCCACGACCCTCGGATCTCGATGCGCTGCTCTGCCGCGCGCGAAATCACTTGACATGATATTTCGTGTAACCGTATAGTTACGCATTATGCGTAGCCGTAAGGTTACATATTCGCGGGAAGCTGCTTTCCACGCCTTGGCGGACCCAACCCGGCGCGCCGTCCTTGATATGCTTCGGCGCGGCAGCCACCCCGCTGGTCAGATCGCCCGCACCTTCCCGATTTCGCGGCCCGCGATTTCCAGGCATCTGCGTCTGCTGCGGCGTGCGCACCTGGTACAGGAGCGGCGCGAAGGACGGCGCCGCTGGTACTATCTCAATCCCGAGCCGTTGAAAGAAGTTGACTCCTGGCTGGAGCACTATCGCGTCTTCTGGCAGGCTAACCTCACCAGCTTGAAAGCATTCGTGGAAGCAGAACACGCACACGAGACTAAAGGAGGAAAAACCCACTAAATTCGTGGGAGTCATTAAAGGATTTGCTTGCGATGCTTAATCAAGAGGTGCATTGGTCAAAACACTCTGACGAGGAGACAAACGAATGAAATCACTTCGTGTCGCTTTCACCCTGCTGTTCGCATTAGCGTCTGCTGCTGCCTTTGCTGAATCGAGGGCGCAGAAATCCTTCGAGCAGCTGAAATCTCTGGCCGGAGAATGGGAAGGGAAGGGATCGAACGGCCAGCCTGTTGAGGTTACATATCGTGTCACAGCCAACGGCTCCGCGCTCATGAGCGAAATTAAAAGTGAAGATGACATGATCAGCATGTTTCACATGGACGGCAATCGCCTGCTTCTCACCCATTATTGTGGCGCCGGCAATCAACCCCGAATGCATGCCACCAGCTCGCCGGATGGCAAGACCATCACCTTCGACTTCCTCGACGCCACCAATCTTTCCAGGCCGCAAGCTGGCCACATGCACCATGTCGTCATCACTATGCCGGACGCAAATCGCCACACCGAGGAGTGGACGTTCATGCAAGACGGCAAGGAGATGAAAGAGCTATTCGAACTCACTCGCAAGAAATGAGGCGCGTCAGTAATCCGCCGATTACCCTATATCGAGCCGTCTTCATCACTTCCCAGGAGCGCTATGCCGACCGCACTCGTCACACCAGATCAGGATTCGATTATCGCGGAAATAGAGATCGCCGCGCCGCCAGAGCGGGTGTTCCGCGCTCTCACTCAACGGGATCAACTAATGCGCTGGTGGACCACTGATGTCTGCGAGCTCGAACTCTGGGAGTTTGACGCGCGCCTCGGCGGCAAGTGGCGCTTCGTTACCAAGGAGAGCTCACTCACCATAAACGGCGTTAGCAAGTTTGCGGCCGAAGGTGAGGTGCTGGAATTCGATCCGCCGCGCTTGCTTGTCTATACCTGGATCGCCAACTGGCACGCCGATCGCACGCGCCGTACGGTCGTCCGCTGGGAATTGAACCGTACCCAGAGCGGCACCGTGGTCAAGGTGACCCACAGCGGTCTCGCACAGGAAGATGTAGCCCGCAAGGATTACACCGGCGGCTGGACAGGCGTACTCGAGCTGCTCAGAAGGCACGTCGAAAAATAAAGGATACCTATGGCAACAGCGACCATCACTGCCGATCAAGACGCAGTTGTTGCAGAGGTCTTCAGCGTTACCGAAGTCGCGACGAATCGCGATTGAGACCGCCTGTTATACGATGTATTTGGCTCAGCTTGTATGAAGTCGTGCACGAGATAGGTATACGCAAACAACACCCATCCTTTACGACAGTCGATATTTCCGATTGGCACTTGAGAAGATACTCATTGCCGGTGTCTGTGCAGTCTATGTGACCGCTGCCGCCGGTGCCGACACGCCTCCAGCGGAGGCCTTCCGGGTTCTCCCGCCAAGTTCCACGCAGGCGCCGAGCATTACACCGTACTTGAAGTATCAGACTGAAATGGCTTGGCGTCAGGACGACCAGCGCCGAGAAAAGTGGGCGGCGATCCGGACCGAGGCAGACTTGTCGCGCTTGCAACAACAACTTAGAGATCAACTTCTCAAGATGCTCGGCGGACTTCCGACAGAAAAAACTCCGCTGAATGCGCAGATCACCGGACGAATTCAGATGAAGGGCTTTCATATCGAGAAGCTGGTTTTCGAGAGTTTGCCCGGAGTCTATGTGTCGGCTCTGGTGTATGTGCCAGATACTGGAAAAAAGTCGTACCCCGCCGTATTAGTTCCGAGTGGCCACTCGGAAAATGGGAAGGTGCATTATCAGGCGCTGTGCCAACGTTTGGTGCAACGCGGTTATGTTGTCATCAACTGGGATGCCGTTGGCCAGGGCGAACGCAGCCAGTTCTGGGATCCAAAGAAGAAAAAGAGTCGTTATAACCTGATTTGCGCAGAACATGCAGTCCTCGGGAATCTGGCCTACCTTGCCGGCACTAATCTCGCACGTTGGGAAGTTTGGGATGGAATTCGCGCCCTCGATTACTTGCTGTCGCGTTCCGATGTCGATCCCGAGCGGATCAATATCACCGGCACCAGCGGCGGCGGATTTCAGACCGCCCACATTGCTGCCCTCGACCGGCGAATAAAAGTTGTGGCGCCGTCTTGCTACATCACCGCGCTACCCATGCGCGTGTACAACCGCATTTTTAAGGATCCAGACAGCGACCCCGAGCAGGACCTTTATGGAATGATCTCAAATGGAGTCGACCATCCGGGCCTTTTGCTGATGATGTATCCGCGCCCAGTCTTCCTGGCGGCCGCGGTACTGGACTTCTTTCCTATCGAAGGCACTCACAAGACTTTTCGCGAGATAGCGGATCTTTATTCCAGGTTCGGGCATGCGGATCGGATTGCCATGCACGAGGGCTACCATGGCCACGAGTACTCCTCCGAGAACCAGGAAGCAGCAATTCAGTTCTTAGATCACTTCAATGGCATGCCAGCCGAGCGCGGTCTTCCGCCTACCAAAGAATTGGATGAGAAAACATTGCGATGCACGCGAACCGGCCAGGTCATGCTTGACTACGAAAACGCGCGCTCCCTGATGGACATGGTCCGCGACTACTACCGAGAACGGAAAAGCGCGCCTGCCACTGACCTCAAGCAGCTCTACTATTCGGACCTGTACCCAGGGATCAGGTCGTGGACTGTTTCCGAATATGGAGGTACTGTTCCAGGTCTCAGCGAGATTCGATGGGAACTGAGGGGAAGGTCGCAGTTAGGCAATGTCGAGATTGAGCGCTATCTCCTCCGCCACAGTCAGTACCTCGAACTGCCGCTCTTGTACATCCATAAAGGGCAGGACCACCGGCCGATCTTGGTATGGCTTGGCAAGAACGGGAAAGTCACTGCGCAGGACTGGCCAGATGTGAGCAAGTATCTCGATTCGGGGTATGACATTGTTTCTATCGATCCCAGGGGATTGGGAGAAACGCGGATGCGCTACAAAGCCACGTCTTCTGACGATCCAACCCTGGCAGAGCTAGACTACGATCGCGCTTACATAAGCCCGCTTTCCGGAGTGTTGGCGGACTATGTTTACAACTCGCTGCTCACTGGCCGACCATATCTTCTCCAGATGATTGAGGACGTCGAAATTGCAACTCGTTTCGTGCGGTCAAGAATGAATGATCCTGCGGAATTTGCCGTTATCGGGGTGGGCGAAGCATATACTCTGGCCAGTGCCGTGTCCGAAACGCTTCCGCATATTAAGTTGATTTCGCAGCCTGCTAGCCGGGCATTGAAGTGGTCCGACCTGGTGAACGAAAAGATCGAACTGTGGCCAATCCAGTACTTGCTGCCAGACGGCGCCTACGTTCACTAACGTCTCATCGCAGGTAAGAGTTCTTTCATGAAGCGT
This sequence comes from Acidobacteriota bacterium, assembly GCA_003224905.1. Classification (GTDB taxonomy): domain Bacteria; phylum Acidobacteriota; class Terriglobia; order Terriglobales; family Acidobacteriaceae; genus QIAA01. The sequence continues at coordinate 42,380 of QIAA01000041.1, read as the reverse complement.
CATGAGCGACCCGAGAGCTTCATGGTAAATTTTCAATCGCGATCAGGTGGCGGCCTACCTCGATTCCGTACGCGCCGTTGTCGCCCGCGATCTGTTTCCAACGAGCATAAGTAGGAGCGGTTATGCGCAAATCACAGGCAAAAATTGACCGGCGGGGATTCCTGACCGGATCAGCCGCTCTGATCGGAGGAGCAGCAATTGCCCCAACTGCATCGTCGTACAGCAGAATTCTTGGGGCGAACGAGCGTATTTCTTTAGCCCACATCGGGCCTGGAAACCGGGGCCAGGAATTAGCATGGGTCGTTGCTCAACACAAGACCCGTCATAACGTTGAAATGACCGCTGTCTGCGATTTGTGGCGATTGCACCGGGAAAGAGCTGTCGCGGAGAATACGCGTTTCTACGGCCGCTCGCCACGCGCGTACCAGTACCTGGAGGATGTACTGGCCCTTCAAGACGTCGATGCCGTAATCATTTCCACGCCTGAGCACTCGCACTCTCCGATTCTCAAGATGGCAGTGGAAGCCGGCAAAGACGCGTACGTGGAAAAACCGATGGGCAATGTTTTGGTGGAAGCCAAAGCGGCGCGTGACGCGGTCAAACAGAATCAACGTATCGTCCAGGTGGGCACGCAGCACCGCAGCGAACCGTATCCCGCAGCGGCGCGCGATGTCGTGCAGAATGGCACGCTAGGTGACGTGAGCAAAATCGAAATTGTCTGGAATTATCATGGGCCACGTTGGCGTGGACGCGAGGAGACCAAGCAGATCCGCGAACCGGACACCGACTGGCGCAAATGGCTGATGACCAAACCGTATCGTCCATTTGATCCGCAGGTCTATTGCGAATTCCGCCTGTACAAGGAATTCTCCAGCGGCATTCCTGACCAGTGGATGAGCCATGCCACTGACCTTGTTCATTGGTTCATGAATGACAACTTTCCGCGTTCCGTTGTTGCTCACGGCGGAATATTCGCCTGGCACGACGGCCGGGAAAATGCCGACACGTTTCAGGCGCTACTCGAGTACCCCAAAGGCTTTCTAGTCAGCTACTCGACGAGCTTTGGAAATGATGCTCCTTCTTTCACCCGCTACATGGGCAAAAAGGCAACCCTCATCAACCACGGCGGCGAGGGTAGCCCGCGGTACAGCCTGGTCGAGGAGAAGGGCAACCACGAAGACAATCCAGGTATCGACGAGCAGAGGCCCTCGAAGTTTATTCTCCTTCCAGGCGAAACCAAGCTCCCCCCGATGGGTATTGATGACCTCACGCTCAACCATATGGCTAACTGGCTCGAATGCTTGCGCTCGCGCCAACAGCCTCGATGCACCGTCGATGAGGGGTTCGCGCACTCAGTGGCATGCATCATGTCGGCCCAGTCTTACTGGTCGGGTAAGAAGCAGTATTGGGATGCTGCGAGCGAGACAATTCAGGATCATCCGCCTGAGGCTTAGCCGAGCACTTTATTGCTCGCATAAAGTAAGGGAGCGGCGCGGGCCAACAGCCGTCGCGCCGTTATATGAGTTTCCGCTCGTCTGGACGCGACCCGTAATTACCAGATAAATTTAAGCGCAAACTGCAACTGCCGGTTGCTGGCTGCGGTGCTGCTGATTGTGTTGAAGTCACCGAGGTCACCGATGCCAACTGTTCCTACCGGGAATCTGCCGCTCGGATCATATTGCGCGTAACTGTCCACGAACGGGCTTGGCATGGAGAATATTGGGTGGTTGAGGAAATTGAAGGCTTCGAATCGAAACTGCAATTTCAGGCGTTCCGTGATGGTGGTAGTCTTCATAGAGACGAAGTCCAGACTTACATATCTCGGGCCTCGCAAAGAACCGCGGCGGGACGTACCGAATACCTCTTCATCCGTTGGTTGCGCGAACGCAGAGAGATTCCAAAAACCCAGGATTGACTTCGGCCCACTATTTGGGTTCCCGAGGAGATCGCAAAAATCCTGCTCGAAGTTGACGTTGTTTATCGCTGCATCGCTGGTTGTGAGACACGAGGCTGCGAACCCGCTGCGAACCGTGCTGATACCGCCAACCTGCCAGCCCCCCAGCACCTTTTCCAACGGACCGGACCAGCCGGTCGCCCAGCGCCGTCCTCTTCCGAAGGGAAGTTCATAGAGTGCGCTGTTGACCCAATTGATCTTGGCATCGAATGCGGACGGTCCGTAATCGAGCCTCAGGTCGTAGATGTGGGGGGTCGCCTGCCCATAACCGCCGTCTCTCGTCCCTGAGGCTGTGTCGAGGCTTTTGGCCCAGGCGAATGAACTCAGGAAGGTGAAACCTGCCGAGAAACGTTTCTCGACCTTGCTCTGCAAAGCGTTGTAGTTCGCAGAAGTAACGTTTTCAAACACGTTGTAAAAATTCCCCAACGATTCATATTTCTGTGGTAGATACGTGACTGGCTGCACTACTTTATCGCCTTGCATGACTGGATAGGTCTGGTTCAGGTCGGTAATGTGAGGCAAGTGCGTGGATGCCGAACCCACGTATGCGACTTCCAGAACCAGGTCCTTGGCCAGTTCCTGCTGTATTCCGAAGCTCCACTGTTGAATTCGCGGAGTCTTGAGGTGCGGATCTACCGTGAACATCGACGGTTGAATGATCGTCTGGGACGTGTTGTTGAAGATCTGATCGACAACGGTAAAGTCCCCTTTGCGAATGAACTTTGCTGCGCGCGGCGCATTGCGCGCAAAATCAAACCAAGGGTTGGCATTCATCGGCGAATAGAAGATTCCGATACCTCCGCGTATTACGGTTTTATCGTGGCCAAACCCAGGAGACCATGAGAAGCCAAAACGTGGCGCCAAGTTGGTGCGATCGGTAAAGACCAAATCGTGGCTCAGGCGATTGTCGCGCACGTAAGGCAGGTAGGTAGGTGAGTTGGGATCCGAATCAAAGCGCACCGGAGGAAATCCCTCATAAGGGTCGCCGCTCCCCGGCCTTACGACAACAGGGGTAGATCCGCGGAAATCAACATTGACCATCGCATCGTCGAGATCGTGCCAATACGGCGCAAGCTCATAGCGCAAACCGAAATTCAAAGTTAAGTTTCGCGTGAGTTTGAAATCATCTTGTGCGTAGTAGGCCTGCGTCCAGCGGAACAGATGAACATGGGAATCGCCGCTCGCTACTTCAGAGTCATTGCTGATGCCGAGCAACATCGACGCAATAGATAGCCCACCATCCCCCGCCAACGTTCCGGTCGCGATTGCAGGAGATGTGAATGCTCCTCGGGCGATGTTATGCGACAGAAGGTTCAAGTTCTCATGGCGGAAGTTCGCGCCCAGCTTGAGTACGTGCCGGCCCTTGACGAGAGAGAAATCATCGCCATATTCGTAGGTTGTCTGGACCTTGCGCAAGGGGTGGCCGAAAGCATCTTCGCCGAGGTCAAGGAAGTTGTCGCCTAGCCCCTCCCCTAGAAAGCTAGGGGTCCCGAAGTCAAGCGGGTCGTCCGAAGCACCGGGAATGCCGAGGTCTGCAACAATGTTGGTGGCACCAGCCAACGGGCCTACCCGCCTGGAGTTCACGCGTAACCAGTTGATCTTTGCCTCATTCACCATAGTAGAGCTGAGGGTCCAGGAATAATGAATGGTTGTCGTCTGGGTCTTTACCGCTTCGAACAAGTCCCTGACGGGTTGCACGTTATTGGTGGTGTTGTCCTCCCGGCCCCACGAATATCTTCCCCATAGAGTTGTTTTCGGGCTGAGGATGTAGTCAATCCTTCCCGCTGCCTGATCGAAATTTGTCGGGGTGCTGACAACTCCGGTTAAGTTCCTCACCAGACCTGGCGCGTTGGGCTTCGGTACATAAGAAGAAGTTAGGAACTTGGATGTGGCTGCGTTCCAACATTGCTGAGGGATGGCATTGCCCGGCCAGGGCACGTCGGTTGGGTCAGGGTTGAAGCAGCCAGTGGGCAGTGTGTTCCCAGGCATGAAGCCTGAGAGGTGCGGCATGTAAATCGTACTGGGGTATTCCGAGAAGTCGCCGTTACGCGCTTTCAATGTGGGCACGGTCCCAACTCCTGCTCCGCTGCTGCGATCGCGTAATCCTTCGAAGCTGCCGAAGAGGAACAGCTTGTCTTTTACGATTTTTCCCCCTGCAGTCCCGCCAAACTGATTGCGTTGGAAGGGCGGCTTTCCTGCGCCGGGATTGTTAATGTCGTTAAAAAAGTCCTTCGCATCCAGGGTACCGTTCCTGAGGAAATCGTAAGCGGTGCCGTGGAACGTATTCGTACCTCCCTTGGTGACCGCGTTGACCTGCGCAGCGCCCCGCCCAAACTCGGCAGTGTAGGAGTTGGTTTGGACCTTGAACTCCTGAATCTCGTCAATCGAGGGCACTGCTCCAAAAGTATTGAAGTCGGGTGAGGTGTTAGTTGCGCCATTCAAAAGAAAATTCGTATCTTGAGCTCGCGCGCCGCCCAGAGAATATTGACTGGTCGAGCGTTGTCCAACATCTCGAACTTCTTGAAATTGCGTGTTGCTGTCCTTAGTGAAAGTTACGCCGGGGCCGAGTGTGGCGAGATCGAGGTAGTTGCGGCCGTTCAGCGGCAGATCCACTACCCGCTGGTTGTCGATAACCTGGCCGACGGTGCTCGATTCGGTATCGAGCAGCGGCTGTTCGCCCACGATATTTACGATTTCACTCACCTGGCCCAGTTCCAGCTTTACGTCCATGCGGGCCTTCTGGTCTACCTGCAGCTCGAAGGCTGGGACAGCGGCCGTCCGAAAACCAGTGTGTTTTACCGTGACGGAATAGTGTCCGGGCGTAAGGCCAGTGACAGCATAGCTGCCACTATCAGTGGTTCGCGTGGCATGAGGAACATTGCGATCAACATTCGTCACGATTACCTCAGAGTTTGGAACTACGGCACCGCTGGCATCGGAAACCAAGCCGGTGACGCTGCCTGTGCCGATCTGCGCGAGAGTGAGGCAGGGAATCAAGAGCAGCATAGCTGCGCACGTGACTTGAAGAAGAATTCTTGCAGCGTGAATTCGGTTTAGGGTTAACACAGGGTTATCCTCCCGGCCAATAAGCTGGTTTGTTTCACATTCTGCCGTTCTGACGAAACTATGAGAGGCGCTGCCGTTGCAGACTGGGCAGACGGTTCCCACCCCGTCGCAGTTCGGTACTATACCAATCGCTCGCCGGCAGTCCGAACGATCCATGTCCCGATTCCTCTAAGTTTCGGAACTCGATCAGACGAATAGCATGGGCGCATGCTTGTAGCACGGTGTTTTTGAGCTTGTCAAGCAGTTTGGGTTCAGAGCTGTGATGAAAATTATCTGCTTTCTGTCGGCCGCTAGTGGCGCCAAGTAGCGAGTCGATGAACCAGATGCGAATTTGGTCATGATGGCTCAGGTTGTCCGAAGGAAGGTCGCCGAGATCGTTGCAGAAGACGTTCTGGGGAAATTGCGTGAAAGATGGATGACAAAGTCTTATGGGCGACCGCCCGAACACCTGTGCCAGCGAAGGTTCCCTAGAGGTTTCCCTTCTTCATCTCCTGCACGGCAAAATCACAGGCACGCGCGGTTAGTGCCATATAGGTCAGAGATGGATTCACGCAAGACGATGAAGTCATGGCCGCACCATCGGTAATGAACAGATTCCTGACATCATGGGTCTGATTGAAGGAGTTAAGGACCGAAGTCTTCGGGTCGCGTCCCATACGGGCTGTTCCCATCTCATGAATCGAAAACCCTGGTGGATCATCGTCCGTGAAAGGCTCGATGGCTCTCGCTCCGGCGGCCGCCAACATCTCCGCCGCGGAGATCGCCATATCTTTTCGGATTGCGCGTTCGTTCGCACCCCAGGCGCAATGTATCTTCAATACAGGAATCCCCCACGCATCAACCTTCTCCCTGTCGAGCTCTGCGTGATTATTATGATTCGGCAGGCATTCTCCGTAGCCTTGAAAGCTGAAACGCCAAGGGCCAGGTCGGCTCATCGATTTCTTAAACTCAGGGCCGAATCCCTCCTGCAAGATGCCTCGCTCCCAGCCTTCACGGTGGCCGCCTCCTTCGAAACCATATCCTCGCAGAAACTCGACCTGCTTCGTCCTCACGTTCCGAAATCGCGGAACATAGATCCCATTAGGCCGTCTACCGATCGTAACCCGATTTTCGTTGCCAGGAATGATTGCCGTTGCTCCTCCACCCTTCACATGATCCATGAGGTTGCGGCCTAGCTCCCCGCTTGAATTCGCCAGCCCGTTTGAAAACTCCGAAGTGGCAGAGTTGAACAAGATGCGGACCGATTCTAGTGCTGAGGCACACAGGAAAATCACTTTGCCGCGAAATTGCAGCGTTGCGCCAGTCTCTCCGTCGATCACTCGTACTCCAGTCGCCTTGCGGGTTCGCGGATCAAAACTCACACTGTGCACGATGCTGTGTGGCCGCAACCTCATTCGTCCCGTCTTTTCCGCTGCAGGGAGTGTGGCGTTGACACTGCTGAAGTACGACCGGGTGATGCATCCTCTTTCGCAAGGGCCACAGTAATGGCAAGGTGCGCGGCCAAGATGAGATTTGGTCAAAACAGCAGCGCGCCCGATCGTCAACACGCGTTCTCCCCCGAAGCTTTTTGCAATCGCGTCTCGGACGACGGTCTCCGCGCAATTCAGCTCCATCGGTGGCAAGAATCTGCTGTCTGGCAACTGTCGCAAGCCCAGCGCCTCTCCGCTGATTCCGATGAAATCTTCCACGTAGTCGTACCAGGACGCAATGTCTGCGTAGCGAATCGGCCAATCGACAGCGATGCCTTCGCGAACGTTCGCTTCGAAATCCAAGTCGCTCCATCGATAAACCTGGCGGCCCCACACTATCGAACGCCCGCCCACTTGGCGGCCGCGAATCCATCGGAACGGCTTGCCGGCTTCAGTCGTGTAGGGATGCTCTTTATCGTTTACGAAGAACTTCGCCGACCATTCATCACACGCGTAACAAGTGCTCTGAATGGGCTGATCTTCCTGCAAGCGGCGGCGATCGCGCATTCCCCGGAATTTCATCACCCACGACGGAACGTGCTCGACATAGTCTTTCGCCGGCAGAATTGGACGCCCGGCCTCGAGCACAAGGGTTCTCAATCCTTTCTCGGTCAACTCTTTCGCGGCCCATCCACCGGTCATTCCGGAGCCGACTACAATCGCGTCGTAGCTCGTCTCATCCTTCACTGGTCCTATTGTTCCTTTTTTGCCTCTTGATTGTCCGCGCAACTGTCATAGTGGTTGGGCACCACTTCAAAACCTAGTTCTTTGATGGCCCCTTCTTCTGACGTGTAGTAGCCCGTCAACGTGAGACTTCGTATCATGTAGTAAAAGTTCTTCTCCGGCTTTGGCAGTGAACCTCGGTATGGCGTGCCATGATCCCGTACTGCTTCCGCCTCCTCAGTCATCTGCTCTCCCAATTCCGCTAGAACCTCTGCCCCTTGACGCGGCGAGCAATCGACGAATTGTTTCGCAAACAATAATTGCGTGCGAGAATCCACATCTGCCAGACCTTTCAAGAAACAGTCCCGCTCCTCATCGCTATACCACTCTGTCAGAATCAAGTCGATGAATTGGGTCACGCCAACATCGGTCGCGCCCGGTGTTTCGGTGCCGGGAATGATCAGCTCTGCGATAGCAGTTACGGCTGCGTTTTGGTGGGAATCCAGGGTCCGCAGCCCGAGCTGCGTTCCGAGCACAAGGCGTGCTTCCCGCAGCGTTGCAAATAGATTGCGTGGCGCCAGTTGGAGGGCCAGGCCCGTCGCCAGCAACCGTAATGCTTCACGTCTCTCCATAAACACAGTCTCGGATCGCGCCTCAGCGTTCCCCAGGATCCCTAGCCATCAATCTGCGGCGCTGGCGTGACATGATATCTCTGACTGAAGATGAATGTCGTATGTCAATCAATTAGGGAGGAGATCATGCGACCGATGATCTTCTACAGTGCGACGCCAGCGGGATACTAGAAAAATAGAAGAGTTCAATGCAAGTCAATGGGATCGACAGCTTATCCAAGTTACCCCGTTGCAATTGGCTCCGATTGAGAGCCTCTCTCGATGACACGACATGCGGAGCCGGTTATGGATTAGCCGGAACGGCCGCACGTGCGATATTGGAATAACCAGACTCGCCATCGGCGTTGGCCGCACGGACCCGATAGGCCAATGTCTGACCTCTCTTTAGGCTGGAGTCCGTATACTTGGCGACAGTCGGCCCGAGTTCGGCGAGGTGTTGCCAGCTTCCACGTCCGCCACTTTCTTCCAAACGACGTTCCAGAATTATCTTCGTCGGATTCCCACCGTGGTTTTGCCAAGTCAGCTTGGCAGCACTGCCCGCCATAGCTATGTTAAGTGAGCTCGGTGCTTCCGGCAGCACAGGCCAATCGAAATAATCTGCATCCGTAATAGCCAGGATGCTGTCGGTGACGGGCAGACCGTCCAGTGTATCGGTGGTGCCCTGCTTCCAGTGCAACGGACGGATGTCACCGGAAACAACATCTACGAGCACCGGTTGTGTGATGCCCGTGTTCTTCAGAGTCAGACTGGCATACAGCGGCGGGAAGGAGTTTCCCGGGAGGCTGTGCGCAGCCAGCCAATAAGCGACCATCGCTTTCCCCTTCACCGAGCGGAAGCCGTATCCCATGAACGGGAATCCAGATTTGCGACGCAGAGCGGGGATGTCCGGGCTGACAACCTCGATGGAGGGATCAAGCTTCGTGTCGGAAAATAGTGCGTTCGTGTTTTGCAGGGCGGAAAACACCGGGCGCGGCGTGAAGTCATAGTCGTGGTTGGTCAGCCCGTGAATGAATCCGAAATCGTCGTATTCATTGCCATCGGTGCCGGCCGCGAGTAGCCACACAAATGTCTTCACACCGGCCGCGTGGTTGTAGATCATGCCGCGCGGGACGTATTTTGCTTGCACAGATTCATCCGACCCGACCCACGATGGAATGGAATTGAACTCATCGTCAAAGAAGGGTAGGTCAGATCTGATGCCCGGGTAATGTGTGACAAGGTCACGCAAGGCCCGCGGAGATTCGTTCAGGTAAGCGCCATAGTCCATGGTCTCGGGATTCATGTTCTGCCCGTATCCCGGGTACGTGTGATACGCGTAGACGTCAATTCCAGAAGCGCATTTGCAGGTGTCGAGCGCTTTTTGCGTGAACTCGCGCGACGGGTCGGCTTGGCCGCCATAGATGACTTTCGCATTCGGATCGGTCTGGTGCACCGCCTGCACGAAAGGTCCGAGAAGATTGCCATACTGCTCGGAGTTGCCCCAGGAGTTCCAGTAGCCGATATCTTGTTCATTCCACAATGCCCAGTAGTGAATGCGGTCGCGAAAATGGCTCACCATCCACGCCACATAGCGGTTAAACGCGCTGATCTGCTCGGGCGTAGTGGGAGGCCAGAACACGGAATACAGACTGCGGTCGTCGTTGTGAAACGAGCCGGGCTGGGGCTCGCTCACGTCGGGAAGCTTGCCGCTGGGAGACGTATACATCACATTGCCGTACAGCAACTGCACTTGAATAAGCATGCCGTTATCCACGAGTGAGTCGACTTGGTCTTCGAGTTCCTGCGAAGGCGCAAAGACACCGCGCTTCTGTTCAATCCAGTCCCAGCTGGTGCGGTCGGAGCTGTTCTCGTATTGGCCGATTCGAATCCACTTGAAGCCGGCATCGAACATTCGCGTCCACCACCAGCGATTCCATGGTAAGTAGGGATCGCGAGGCAGATCTGAGTTGATGCCGAAGCCGTCCTGGATCTGCGAGGAACGCTTGGGGGGAACTTTCTCAGGGAGCTTTTGTGCCGAAACTCGCGGCGGATTCAGCGAAATGAGCGTGAGGACTGCCAGGAGACCAGACAACCGCCAGGGAGCACTGCAAGCTTGTACGAATGTCATGCGTCCTCCGCAAAGTCGCGACACACAGCTAAACCGGCAAACGTGAGAATCGCGTACGATACTGCGCCCTGCGCTCGTCGTCAACTAAGTTCCGGCTGCGTGCTGTTCGCGGCTAGCGGAACCACGGTGGAACGAATCCAATCTTCATTTTCGCCCGGTCGCAGGTTGCGGAAAAGACTCCATACCTCAATGTGGGAGCATGTCTCGCCGGTGCCGAGGTGCACGAGCGGCGCCAAAGTCTCGAGCTCGAGGAATTCCGGATTGGTGAAAATCTCGAAGTTACAGCCGAAATCCGGGTAAGTGCCGGGCAGCACTGCGCTCCGTTTCACGAAGAGGCTACTCTCCCGGTAGTAAGCGCCCCAACCTGCGGGGTTATAGGTTCCGGTCATCTGTTCCCGAAAACGACTCTGCGGATTCGAGTGCTGGCGCAGTTCGATGAACTCGGTTCCAAAGATCCAGCGCGGGTCTGCGAGATCGGTGAACGACCACAGGGTCAGAGGCCCGACGGACTGGTAGTGGTCTTTGTCCATGGCAGCGCGGGGCGGAAGGGGAAGAATCGCTCGTCCTCCCGCACGCATCATGGTGGGACACCAAATGGCAAGGTCTGTAGCAGCGTCGCCATGATTCGTAACGCGGTGCGTGATTCTGACGCTTGAGCCGGTCTCTTCCAGAGTTATTTCGATCTCCTTCTGGAGCTTTGTGCCGGGAAGGTTGTCTTCCACGGGTGCGGTAAAGCGAGTTGTGCGCCTATTGCGGGAAACCGCGACCGGCTGATTGTCCGGAAAGTAGGTCCGGTCAATTTCTGGCCAGACCCAAAGGCGATGTCCACCGTAGAGGCGGAACTGGTTTCCACCCACCAGCCCTGCATCTTCGGGAACCTCATGGAAGATGTTGCCCTCGTTGATAAACGCGTAGCGGATCACGCGCGGACCGACGTCCGCCAGAACAATCAGCTCGACAGCATCGTTGAAAATCCGGTATGCGTTGTTCCATCCGCGATAGGAGATCTTCTCCAGCATGCGCTCGAGATTCAACGAGCCGCACGCGCCGGAGCCAGCGGTTGTGCAGTAATTTCTTTAGCGCATCTCTGAATCTTCCGAAGCGCGGCCGCAATTTCGTGCATATCTTCCTCGTCGCCAAGCAAGGCGGGCTGCGGAATCCAAACGGTTTCCCAGGCCGCCCGCTGAGTGTGCGGAAACTTCTGCTGCAGGAAGGCGTGATCTTCTGAAGCCTGCGCTCCTGCGAGACGCTTGCGATACTCCCCGTTGCGGAACATGTGCAGCTCATGCAGCGGCGGATAGCTCGCCTGGTTGGGAATGCCTTCCGCATTCATGGCGGCGATGAACTGTTCAGTCGAGATTCCGGCCAACTCTTTACTGTTCACATGAAAGATGTAGGCATACTGCCCGTTACGGGTGCACCGCGAGTCAATCTTCTGGGGCGTAATTCCGGGAATCTCGCACAGCAACTTATCCAGTACGCGCGCGTTCTGATGTCTGCGCTTCGTCTGTTCGTCCAAACGCGCCAGTTGCACGTTCAGCACGGCGCCTTGCCATTCACTCAATCGATAGTTCGATCCGTAGATGAAGTGGCTATAAAACCATTCCCCAGGCATGCGTCCGCAATCGTGCACGCTGCGCGCCTGGCGCTCGAAGTCGTCGTCGTTCGAGATAATCATTCCGCCTTCGCCAGCCGTCATGAGCTTGCTTGATTGGAAGCTGAAAGTACCTGCAGCGCCGAATGTACCGATGCGACGGCCGCGCCATTCGCTGGCATGCGCGTGCGAAGAGTCTTCAACCAATGAAAGATTGTGACGACGAGCAATCTCACTAAGCCGGTCGAGATCGGCAGGATGGCCTCCCATGTGCACCGCGATGATCGCCTTGGTGCGTGACGTGATTGCCGCTTCCACCAGATCGGGATCGATGCAATAGGTTTCAGGGGCAACATCCACCAGAACAGGCAATGCGTTGGCGAAAAGTACAGCGCTCGCAGTGGCAACAAAGGTGAAGTTTGGAAGGATCACCTCGTCACCGTGGCCGATGCCCAAGGCTGCTATGGTCACTTCCAGCGCGGCCGTGCCATTGGTGACGGCAACACCGTGACGTGCCCCATGAACCTTCGCGAAGGCTTGTTCAAATTCCAATGTCCGCGTGCCGGGTGTACGCCACCAAACACGACTCTCGAGCACCTCCATCAGGGCACGACGCTCGTTTGCATCAAACTGTGGCCATTCGGGAAAAGGCTTGCGCTTGGATTTGGCGCCGCCGAGCAATGCTAACTCCGGCATGGTGATCTCCTCTGGATCAGTTCAGAACTGGTTGAATCCGGTGGCGTAGCGGAAGGCTTCCACGTAGTGACCGTCTTTCTTTGGTTGCTCCTGACGCATTTCCTTCTTGGCCTTTTCCAGGTCGGCCGGATTCCAGTCGGCACGATATTTGTTTACCGCCGGTTCGAATTGGCTGACCTGTTTGGCTGCAGCATCAAACTTGAGTTCGGCAACGCTATCGATGTTGACGTAATAGTTGGCCTCCTGTGGCGCCGGATAAAAGAAATACATCTCTGGAACTTTGTACGGTTGAAGTCCTTGCTCCAGTTTCTGGTTGGGGAAGTAGAGCCAGAATTCGGCGGCGCGGACCGCATCGATCGTATTGAATGCCGCCATGCGGTGATCGGTTTTATGCCAGCGCTCGAACCACTCGCCGGGATCGACGCTGAGCAAAACGTCCGGCCGAATGCGACGAATGATCGCAGTCGCCTCTTCCGTCAGTTTCGGTTGAGGCGCATACTCCAGCATGCCGTCGTCGTACCCCATCCAGGAAATATTCTCTTTGGGGGTACCGAGCAAGCCTTCCGATGCTTCCTGTTCCGCCTTTCGGACGCCGGCAAGGCGTTGCGAACTCATTTCCGGGTCGTAGGAACCCTTGTCGTCATTGGTATAGACAACCACGTAAACTCGGTTGTCGTTCTTGTTCAAAAGCGCGATCGTACCGCCTGCGCCGAAGACGTCATCATCCGGGTGCGGCGTGAACACCAGGATGATCTTGTTGTGCAATTGCTCGAGACGTTTTGCTTGTCCCAAGAGCTGAGCGGGAAATAGTAGGAGAACAGCCATCAGAATGGAGCCAGTTTTCATGGAGACAGTCCTATCAACGCTGGATGGCGATTCGGACCAAGCCTGATAAGGTAACGCAAAGCCCGCATACGCGCCACCCTCTGGGCTGGGCTGGCGATCACGATTTCTTGACAGGAGCAGCCCGTCGGTATATCCATTGCGTCACGCCTTTCCGAGCTTTTTGTTCCAGAGTCGGGACCAGGAGGCTTTTATGTCCTGCCGCAGCAGGTTGTCTTGCGTGTCTTCTCTACTGTTTCTGGTCAGTATTCTTGCGATTTCTTGTCCCGCACAGGTGGATCGCGGCGGAATCGTCGGAGTCGTGACCGATCCAGCCGGTGCAGTAGTGGCCGGAGCGCAAGTCACGGTCACTAATCTGGAGACGAACCAATCCACAACCCTAACCACAGACGACCAAGGCAATTATGCGGCCAAGCTCCTGCGAATCGGGATGTATTCAGTTGCAGTGGAAAAGGCGGGCTTTCAAAAGGCAATCGAGCCCAGAGTGGATGTTGGTGTGAACCAGGTAGTGCGTGTGGATCTAGCCCTCAAGGTTGGCTCGATCAATGAGACCATGGAAATAACCACCGCCGCACCCCTGCTGCAAACAGAGGCATCTTCTCTGGGGACCATCGAGACCACCAAGAGAATTTCCGATTTGCCATTGAACGGCCGGAATTTTATCCAATTGGCCTACCTGGGCCCCGGCGCAAACAGCGGGCAGACGGGTTCGAACGTGAGTGGGCAGGTTTTCGAAAACGAACGCGCTAATGAAGCAGTCTCGGTCAACGGACTGCGGGTCTCGAACAACAACTTTCTATTGAATGGCGTAGACAACAACGAATTCGGCCTGGGAGGCACCGTCGCACTGCCGCCACCGGATGCCATCCAGGAATTTCGCACGGAAGAGAACTCGATGAGCGCCGAGTTCGGGCGGGGTGGTGCGGCGGTCAACGTGGTTCTCAAGTCCGGGACCAATCAAGTCCATGGCGGCGTTTACGAGTTCATTCGCAATAGTGCGATCGATGCCAGAAACTATTTCAACCGTGAGCCGGATGAAAAGCCTTCCTTTCAGAGAAATCAGTTTGGCTTTTTCCTGGGTGGTCCGATTAAGAAGGATAGGACCTTTATTTTTGGGGACTACGAGGGTTCACGCCTTCGCGAAGGAGGCACTTTTACCTCAACGATACCAAATGCCACGGAACGCTTGGGGGATTTCCGAGACCGACTGACCGGAGATACATTCTCGCCTTGCGGCGATTCGCCAGCACCGGGCGATCCAGCCTTTGACACCGGAACAATCTTCGATCCGGGCACCACACACAACTACACTTGCCTGAATGGGGCTGGGCAAGTAAGTTTGCGCGATCCAATCAGCTTTAACTCGCAAGTTAACGTCATTCCACCCACAATGATTGATCCGGTCGGAAGCAACGTCGCGAACCTGTTCCCAGCACCGACAAACGGGGACTTGGCCAACAACTACGTAGCTACTCAGAAGCACATCAACAATCAGGATCAATTTGATGTCCGCGTAGATCATCGCTTCCGGGATCAAGACCAGGTCTTTGCGTCTTACAGCTTCGGTGACATCCGCAGCGCGCGCCCGGGCCCGCTAGGCGATCTGGGCGGATCGGACTGCTGTCCAAGCCGAAGCAACAGTCGCGCACAGCACTTGGGGCTGGGATATACGCACACTTTTTCCCCTCGCGTTTTGAACGACCTCCACGGCGGCTATTTTCGATACGCGGTGAACGCGCTGCCTTTCAATTTCGGCAAGAATCTGGGCGAGCAGTTAGGAATCCCGAACGCTAATCGCGCAGGTGACCCGAACTCCTCCGGTCTGACGAACATCGACATTGCTGGATTCACTTCATTGGGCGATTCCGAATTCCTGCCCGAGCACGCTTTCGAAAATATTTTTCAGGTTGCAGACACTGTGACTTGGGTGCGCGGGAAGCATTCATTGAAATTCGGCCTAGATTTTCGGCGGCAGCAGCGCAATTTCTACCAAGTCACTGCACCGCGCGGCTTCTATGATTTCGGTGGTCTATACACTGCGGACCTCACTACTGGAACGGGAGGGCTTGGCCTTGCTGATCTCCTGCTAGGTGTTTCCGACGCACTTGAACAGGATAAGCTGGCAGGCCTGTATCCGACGCGCTATTGGGACCTGGCAGAATTCGTTCAGGACGACTGGCGGATTCGTCCTAACCTGACTTTGAATCTGGGATTGCGTTACGAGATCACCTCTCCGGCCAACGGCCGCGTGGGGAACTTTGATCTGAATCGCGGCATTGTTATTACTTCCTATGGAGTCAATGCCGTGTCCCATGCCGGCGTTCAATTTGACAAGAGCAACTGGGCGCCGCGCATCGGCCTGGCATGGTCGCTCCCGCGAAACACAGTGGTTCGCAGCGCCTTCGGGATGTTCTACTCGGCGGAAGCGAATATCTTTGACGATCTCGGACTGAATCCCACTCAGCTCAACTTCATCCAGACGTTCTTTAATCCTGGAGATCTTCCCAGCAACGCGCAACTGGTCTCGACCGGTTTCCCTGACGAATTTCCGGCATCAGATCCAATCAACATCAACGGCACCGTCAAGACCACCGGGCCGAAGCGTCTGATTCCTCGGATACTGGAATGGAATTTGACCGTGCAGCACCAGTTCGGATCGAACTGGGTGGCTCAGGCAGGCTACGTGGGCACACGTGCTTATCGGCTCTGGAACCACGAAGCCAGCGATCTGAATCAGCCTCTGCAGCCCCTGGATAGCAACTTCAGCGGAGGCACAAATGCAGGACGGCCGTATTTCAACCAGCAACCGAATCTCAGCTTCGTGCTGCCGCTGGATTTTGCCCAACTGCACATGCTCTACAACGCCTTTCAGGCCTCACTGAATAAGCGCTTTAGTAACGGGTTCAATTTCCTGGCCGCATATACGTTCGCCAAAAATTTGGGAAATGCTGACGGCAATGTGGGCGGCTTCATCCAGGATTCGCACCATCCGGAAAGAGAGTACGGTCCTGTAAGCCCGGACCTGCGTCACCGCGTCTCGCTCAGCTATCTCTACGAATTACCGATCGGGAAAGGACGGCGTTACCTGGGTGGAATGGGCAATGTGACTGAGGCTATCTTCGGCGGCTGGCAGGTGGGAGGCATTACGGCCATTCAGAGCGGCGAGGCCGTGACCGCAGTCCTATCCAGCGATCTGAGCAACTCTGGGAGTTTTAGCTATCGTCCGGACCAGGTCCGCGCCCCGGCTGATTTTTCTTTCGATACATCGACTCAGCAGGCTTTAGGTTGTCCAGGCGGAAGGCAGACCTTGGATTGCTGGTACAACCAGGCTGTATTCGTCGAACCCCCACTCGCGCCGGGCCAGCAGTTCGCACACCAATTTGGCAACTCCCATATAGGAAACCTGCGGGGACCAGACCTGGTCAATTTCGATTTCGTGCTGCAGAAGAATTTCAAGATTCGCGAATCAAATCAGGTCGAATTTCGTGCCGAGTTCTTCAACTTTTTCAATCACCCGAATTTCGGCCTACCGGGGACAGAAGTGGATTCAGTCGGCGGAGCCAGCATCACCAGCACTGCGACCGACAACCGACAAGTCGAATTCGCCCTGAAATATACGTTCTAAACTAGGCTGCATTCCGAGCACGAAATCGGAGATGTCGCCCCGTTGAACGTTTCCGATAGCCACGAAAGGAGCGGATCAAAAGGAACGGATCAAAAGGAGCTCATCGGTACCGTGGAAAGCTTGTTTTCGTTACCCGGTTAAGAGCATGCGATCAACATGGCTGCGACCGCAATATCAAGCGCATCATCAGCGGGAGATAAAACGCCGTGAGCAAACAGCGGAAACACAAAGATTTGAAATGCATCGGACGCCATGGCCAGAACCACCGCGCTCGAAAGCGGCGAGCTAAGGTAGAGCGACATTGGGTCTTGGTTATCACAGGCTGCGGCGGAGGTTCATCCAATGATCGTCCGCGTGGAAACGCCAACGTTTCCGGCAATCGGCACGCGACCGCCACTTCCTCGTCAGTCCCAACTACCGCTGACCTGGACTGCTTCATGTACAAGAGGAGTAAAATTCGCGTGAAACAATCGAGCATGCCTTACCCGTACGCAACAAAGAATCACCTCGCACGGCAAATAAGCGACGAATGAGTTGCGCAAGGCGCGGTAGTCAGTGTTAAAGCGCGAAAACGACTTCGGCTTCGGCAAAAATGAGATGCGCTCCGACTAGCGAAGCCACCCTTGACAACAAAATGCTTTCACGACGCGAGTTCGTACTGGGCGCTTCGGCCGCTCTAGGGGTTGTCGGAGCGGTTCGTCCGCTGCCCAGCTGGGGATCTGACGAGGGCCCCGCGATTCCGGACAAGGACGGAATGATCGTGCGGTCTCTCCGGTTTCTCGATCTGGAAATGCCAGTCGAATACGCAAACTCGTTTATCACGCCGGTGGAACATTTCTTCGTCCGGAATCACATGCACGAGCCCAGCACCTTAGACCCGGGAGAGTGGCGGCTCAGCATAGGTGGAGAGGTGGAGAAGCGGCTGACACTCACCCTCGCGGAGCTGAGGAAAATGGAGCAGCACACCGTGATCAACACCTTGGAATGCGCCGGGAACGGGCGGGCGTACGCCATTCCGCATGTGCCGGGCGTGCAATGGGAAAAGGGTGCGGTTGGAACTGCGCGTTTCACCGGGCCACGCCTGCGCTATCTGCTGGAGCGCGCCGAGGTAAGGCCGACAGGCAAGCATGTGATGTTCCGCGGGCTGGACGAAGTACCGGGGAAAGTGCCGCGGTTTATCCGCAGCATTCCGATTGAGAAAGCCACCGATGGAGACACGCTGGTAGCCCTGGAAATGAATGGAGCGGCATTGACGAAGCATCATGGGTTTCCGGCGCGTGCGCTGGTCCCGGGATGGATCGGCGCAGCCTCTTGCAAGTGGCTAACGGAGATCAAGGTGCTGGACAAAGAATTCGAGGGCAACTTCATGAGTCCGGGGTATCGCATGCCGAACCAGCCGGTCAAGGCCGGCGAGGCTGTGAAAGTAGAGAATACTCATCCAGCGACAGCCTTGAACGTGAAATCCCTAATAGCGAGCCCGCGTGACAGTGCGAGTGTGAAGTCCCGCGTCATCCAAGTTCAGGGCGTGGCCTGGGCGGGTGAAGCAGATATCGCGAAGGTGGAGGTCTCGACCGACTCGGGCGTAACCTGGCAGCCCGCGCGGCTTGGTAAGGAACAGTCACACTACGCCTGGCGCCTTTGGAGCCGCTCCTGGAACGCGCCTAAGCCGGGCGCTTACACGATCATGTCCCGCGCGACCGATACCCAAGGGCGCGTGCAGCCAGATTCGGTGCAGTGGAACCCGAGCGGATATCTCATCAACATCGTTGACCGCGTGCAAATCCATGTCCAGCCTTAATCTATCCCTCACTTTACTACTGGCGCTCACATGCCTCCCTGGCTTACGCGCACAATCTGCCGATTTGCCCCCGGGACCGGGGCAGGCAAAGATGAAGACAGCATGCTTGGAATGCCACGACTCGGGCATCATAGTACAGCAACGGTTGGCGAAGGCCGCGTGGACGAAAGAAGTAGACAAGATGATTAAGTGGGGCGCTGTCGTCGACCCCGGCGATCGAGATACGTTCATTGAGTACCTGAGCGCGAACTTTCCAGCGGACAAAGAGCCGTACGTGGCTCCGAGAACGGCAACGGCGAAGAAGAAGTAATGTGTTTGACAAGGCAAGAACCACGAGTGCCCGCCTTTAGAGGAGCGAAAACCGAGGTTACGGTCGAATAATCGGCGAGTCAGAGCCCCGTCATCCGACCAGAACAACTCGAATTAACCAAGCAGCCAACGTCCCTACTGAGCAGTCAGTTGTTTTCCTACGATCTGCAACTCACCACACGACGGTGGTAGACTCTACGCCCGAACTCTAACGTTTTCTTGGCATGGTCGGCAGATGAGGTTTGTTGTCAAGCGTCTATTTTTGGGTCTCGCCCTGATCATTTCAGCTTCTGCGGCGCTGCTCCTTTCCGATCTTGGACGGCGAAAAGCCGAAGCCCGGAGCGTGCCGCACATCGGACTTCTTCAGCATGCTTCGACAATGCTGCTGGACGAGGGCACTCGGGGCGCCATAGACGGCTTGGCCGAGAACGGATTCATTGACGGCAAAACAATCGCGATAAACATGTTCAACGCGCAAGGCGATATTTCTGTCGGGAATTCCATCGCCAAGGAAATGGTCAATGCCCGTTATGACTTGTTGCTTACGATGAGCACCTTGTCGTTGCAAGCAGTTGCGAATGCGAACCGCAACGGCAAGACGGTTCAAGTGTTCGGCCTGGTTGCCGATCCGGTGGTGGCAGGGGTGGGGATCAGTCGCAACAATCCACTGAATCACCCGCCCAACTTGGTGGGCATTGGCAGTTTTCTTCCAGTACAAGATGCTTTCCGAATCGCGCGGGAGATGTTCCCAAGCCTAAAGAGAGTGGGCGTAGCCTGGAATCCGGCTGAAGCTAATTCGCGGGCCTTTGTCGAGAAAGCGCGCGAGGTTTGCCAAGGATGGAGTATTGGGGTACTCGAGGCCAATGTCGAGAATTCAAATTCCGTGCTCGAAGCCGAAGACTCACTGGTTGCCCGAGGAGCAGAGGCGTTATGGATAGGCGGCGATGTGACAGTCAGTGTTGCCGCCGACTCAGTGGTTTTAGTCGGGCGGAGAGCCCTTATTCCGGTGTTCAGTATCACACCAGGTAGACCTGATCGCGGGACCTTGTTCGATTACGGTGCTGATTTTTACCAGATCGGGAAACAAACGGGAGAATTGGCCTCGCGAATTTTGCGGGGCTCCGATCCGACTCAGATACCGGTCCGGAACGAAATCCCTATTCATTTCGTCGTAAACACGGCGGCGCTGAAGGGTCTCAAGCAGCAGTGGCGGATTCCAGATGATATTCTTCGTCGCGCAAACGTCGTCGTAGACGAAACGGGGATTCACAACCAGACGGTTGTCGGGCAGGCCAAATGACAAGGTAATGGCCCAAAGTAAGAGAAATGCAAATTACCAAACAACTCTGCGGCGAAACGGTCGAACTTAAGGTCGAAGGACGCGTCGACAGCTATTGGGCTGATCATCTTGCCGCAGCTGTTGATCAAGAAATCCGGCAAGGCTCGCACCATATTCAGTTAGACCTTTCGCAAGTGGCCTTCTTAAGCTCAGCGGGGATCGGCACGCTGGTAAGGCTTTACAAGGATTTGAAGAGCATTCAGGGATCGTTCGCAATCTCGAACTGTTCGCGCAACGTCCTGAAAGTTATCCAGCTGTCGAAGCTGGAAGATGTGCTTGTCGAGAAGGCACCGCCGGAATCATTGCCAACAGATGAGGCTAGGAAGAGTTCCACCGTTGAAGAGCCAGCCGCAACATCAATCACGCAGACTGAGCGTTCCGGAGTCATATACGACGTCTATTCACTCGCGCCGGAGTCGAAACTAGAGTGCTGCCGATTGGGCGATGCCACCCTGCTCGAACGCTGCGGATTCGGGATAGAGCATTGCCGCACGATGCAATTCTCTGACTCGGCTTTCGCGATCGGACTAGGAGCACTGGGCGAGCATTTTGAGGAGTGCCGGGGACGTTTCGGAGAATTCATCGCCGCGGGCGGGGCGGTCGCCTACCTGCCGACAGATGGAACGAATGTTCCAGATTTTCTGGTTGCCGGCGGGACAAACCTTCCAGAAGTTCAGGTCTGCTATGGCATCGCTTGCCATGGCACGAATCCGCAACCATTCAGCAGCTTGATCCGATTTGAGGCAAAGAAGAGCAGTGAGCCTGTGGCGCTTAGTCTATTGCTTGAGTCATGCCTGGAACTCTCCAATGCTCAGCAAATCGGCATTGTCATGATCGCGGAGTCGGCCGGATTGATCGGAGCCGCCTTGCGCCGCTCGCCGGTTCTCGCCGCTTCCGAACCTAATGCTTTCAACTTTCCCCGGATTCGCGATTGGCTCAGCTTCACAGCGGAACGGGCCTACGCGAAAAGCGTGGTCCTTTTAGCTGGTATTGCTGTGCGCGGGAGTGCTGAGGCTCTGGCACCTGTAATTCGTCCGTTTTCGAACGCTTCGAGTTCGGAGTTCGCAGTGGCCGGGCATTTCCATGCAGCCGCGTTCTCTTATCGTCCTGTGCAGAGGGGGCAAATTGACTTGAGGGCCTCAATCAAAGCGCTCTTTGAAGGGCAAGTGCTGGAAGGGATTCTTCACTTGTTAAGCGACGATCGAGCCTTGTCCGGCGGCGGACAAAGCGAACTTGTTCGTGGCGCATGCTGGCTCTCGCCGATTTCCAAAATAAAGGAAGAAGGGGCCCAGGCATGAGTCTTCTGCTGGGAGCGCTCACGCTGGGATTCATCTTTTCGTTGGTCGCGCTTGGCGTCTTTATCAGCTTCCGAATTTTTGCCTTTCCCGATATCACTGCCGACGGATCGAGCACACTTGGTGCCGCCTTGGCTGCCATGCTCCTCCTTCATAACGTGAATCCGGTGCTGGCGACGTCTGCTGCTTTTGCAGGTGGCTTTCTTGCAGGCACCTTGACGGGAACCCTGGCGACAAAATTCAAAATTAATGGCTTGCTTGCCGGGATTCTGGTGATGACAGGTTTGTACTCCATCAACCTGCACATTATGGGCAGAAGCAACATTTCGGTGCTGGGATCTTCCACCCTATCGACCTACGCTGAGCGATTGGGCATAGCACTGGCGCGTGTCCATAATTTGAATGTGATGGGGTGGGATATCACTGCTCTGGAAGCGTCGCTTCTGGTGGCTTCGTTTTTGTTTATCGTGCTGGCGGGTTGCGTCATGTACGTCTTCTTCCAAACAAATCTTGGAACCGCAATGCGCGCCACCGGGGACAACAACGAAATGGTCCGCGCGCTGGGAGTGAATGATGAAAACATGATCATCCTTGGGCTGGGGCTTTCTAACGGCCTTATCGCCTTAGCGGGAGCCTTTATTGCGCAATATCAGGGTTTCTCCGATGTGCAGATGGGAATCGGCATGGTGGTATGGGGATTGGCCAGCGTCATTATCGGTGAGGCATTGGTGGGCACAAGGCAGCTCGGGCTTAGCATCACCGGCGCAGTGATGGGCTCAGTTCTCTTCCGGCTCCTGGTGGCAATCGCATTGCGCTTGGGCTTGAATCCCAATGATCTGAAACTTGTCACCGCACTGTTCGTGTTCTTGGCCCTGATAGCCCCCGGGCTCCTAAAAAAACTTAACATCCTCAAGCTCCAATCATCCCATGCTTGAAATTCGTGCGGCCAGCAAAACATTCAATCCTGGCACGCCCAACGAGCTGCTTGCACTGCAGGCGGTAAACCTGACGGTGAATGATGGATCGTTTGTGGTCATCATTGGCACCAACGGTTCGGGAAAATCCACCTTGCTCAATGCTGTGGCCGGTTCGTTTTGCCTCGATTCTGGCGCAATTTTCCTCGCGGGCGCGGACATCACCAAGTGGCCCGAGCACAAGCGGGCGAAGCTCATCGGCCGCGTCTTTCAAAATCCATTCAGCGGTACAGCGGCAAACATGTCCATAGCAGAGAACTTGGCGCTTGCTGCATATCGCGGGAAACCGCGGCGGCTTGGCTGGCCGTTGCGGAAACACCTGGTCAGCCAATTGCGTGATCGTGTAAGCCAGCTAAACATGGGTCTTGAAGATCGCCTGAAAAATCCAATTGGTTCGCTTTCAGGGGGCCAGCGGCAGGCATTAACTTTGCTCATGGCGACCTGGCTGCACCCGGAAGTCCTGCTACTGGACGAGCACACCGCAGCACTTGACCCGAAGAGCGCAGACCAGGTAACTGCGCTCACCGATACTATTATCAGGCGTGACAAGCTGACGACACTTATGGTGACCCACTCCATGCAGCAGGCCGCCTACCTCGGCGACCGCCTAGTCATGATGCACAGAGGCCGCATCATTCAGGACTTCCACGGTGCTGAAAAGCAGCGGATTCGCATGGATGATTTGCTGGCACGTTTCGAAGAGGTTCGCGCGCCGAATTACTCGACGAGAGCGCCGCCGAGATGCTGCGCCGCGTGTATATCTGATAAACCGAGCTCGATCATCATTGCTCCCACCCAGGCGAAATAGATCAAGTTCCACTGTTCTCCACATTAGTAGGCACAATCGAACTGTATGGCCCGAAATCTCTGCTGAGGCCAGACCGCAAAAAACAACTTCATGCGCACAGACGGGAATCGCACCGTGGAGGCGAATCTATTCGCGACCAACCGCAAGTTTCTGTATCTAAGCTAGAACAGCACACCTGCTTGAATCAGGAGAGCTGTGTTTTGTTGCAACAATAAGTGAGAGCGAGTATGCCTAAGCCAGTATTGTTGAGCGTGGATGACGATTCGGATGTCTTGCGAGCTATTGAGCGGGATTTGCGGTCGCAATACGGGGCCGAATATCGGGTGATGGGAAGCGATTCTCCCGAGAGCGCGCTCGACATTCTCAAGCAGTTGAAAGTTCGCAACGACAGTGTGGCGTTGTTGCTTGCTGACCAGCGCATGCCGCGCATGGATGGAGTGCAATTTCTGCAGGAGGCCATGCGTATATATCCCGATGCGAAGCGCGCCTTGCTCACCGCCTACGCGGACACAAATGCCGCGATCAGCGCAATCAATGATGCGAATATAAATTACTTTTTTTTGAAACCGTGGGATCCACCCGCAGAGCGTTTATATCCTCAATTGGATGATTTGCTCGATGATTGGCAGGCGTCCTATCGTCCGGTGTTCGAAGGTATTCGAGTGTTAGGCACCCGGTGGTCGCCGCGGTCCTACGAACTGCGGGATTTCCTGGCGCGCAACCATGTTCCCTATCAGTGGATTGACGTTGAGCTTTCCGCCAATGACCCCGAGACCAAGCGTCTGCTGGAGATATTGGGGCCGGAGGCCTCTAATCTTCCCGTGGTCCTGTTTCCGGATGGCACTAAACTCCTGGAAAGCTTGCCTTCGCAGGTCGCGCAAAAAGTCGGCTTGCGCACCCGCGCGCAGACTGACTTTTACGATCTTGCGATTGTGGGTGGAGGCCCGGCAGGCTTGGCGGCTGCGGTA
Organism: Acidobacteriota bacterium; assembly: GCA_003224905.1. GTDB lineage: Bacteria > Acidobacteriota > Terriglobia > Terriglobales > Acidobacteriaceae > QIAA01. The sequence goes on along the minus strand of QIAA01000041.1, from coordinate 18,240 downwards.
TACGGCGCGTCGGAAGGGTTGCACACAGTGATCATTGAGCGGCAGGCGCCGGGTGGACAAGCCGGGATGAGCTCGCGCATTGAGAACTATCTCGGTTTTCCCACCGGCTTGAGTGGCGGCGATCTGGCGCGGCGCGCGGTAGTGCAGGCGCGGCGTTTCGGAGTAGAGATTCTCGCTCCGCAAGAAGTTGTTGCCGTGCGAATCGAGGGACCTTACCGGATTCTCAAGCTGGCAGATGACAGCGAAGTCTCATGTCACGCATTGATGATTGCCACCGGAGTTCAGTGGCGTCGTCTTGATGCCCCGGGCGTCGACAGGCTGCAAGGTGCTGGAGTTTATTACGGAGGCGGTACGACAGAAGCGTTGTCCTGCAAGGGCGAAGTGATCTACGTGGTCGGCGGCGCGAATTCCGCGGGACAAGCTGCGATGAACTTCGCCAAATACGCAGATCGAGTCGTCATGTTGGTACGCGGGAGCTCGCTCGCTAACACCATGTCGCAATATTTGATTGACCAGATTCAGCGGACACCCAACATTCAGTTGTGGGCGCATGCTAGTGTGGCTGAAGTACATGGCGAATCTCACCTCGAAGAGATTTCAGTTCTCTGCTCTGATACCAACAAGATCGAGCGCGTCCCGGCGAGCGCGATGTTCATCTTCATTGGAGCACTGCCGCGCACAGATTGGCTGACTGATCTGGTCGAGCGCGACGAACGCGGATTTATCCTCACCGGCCCCGATCTGGTGCGCGACGGGCAGCGGCCCAAGAGATGGACCCTCGATCGGGATCCGTTTTTGCTCGAGACCAACGTGGCCGGCATTTTTGCGGTGGGCGATGTGCGGCACGGTTCTATCAAGCGAGTGGCCTCCGGTGTGGGTGAGGGTTCGGTGGCTGTGCAATTCATTCATCAGTACTTGAGCAAGGTGTGATGATCGATAGATCGGAATTACTTCGCGTACCGGTTTTCGCCGACCTGCCTGATGACCAGCTTGCCTGGTTCATCAGCCAGTGCCAGGAACAGCTCCTCAAACCCGGCGATACATACATTCGCCAGGGTGATCCCGCCGAGAACATGTTTGTAATCTTGGAAGGAGAATTCCAGGCGCGAGGTGAAATTAACGGCGAGACATTTGCCTTTCCCCTCAAATCGGGAGAGGTAACCGGTGTTCTCCCCTTTTCAAGGATGAAACGCACTCCGGTGACCGGACGAGCGCTCAGCAATGGTCGCTTGTTGCGCTTTCCTTCTGCGCAGTTTCCGCAACTTGTACAGAAAATGCCAGAGCTGACCACGCGTCTGGTTGGCCTAATGTCCGACCGGATCCGTGAAACGACACGCGTCGAGCAGCAGCGTGACCGGCTTGCATCCCTTGGAAAACTTTCTGCGGGTCTGGCGCATGAACTCAATAATCCAGCGTCAGCAGCCAAGCGGGCGACTGGCCAGCTTCGTCAAATTCTTAAAAAAATCAAGGATGCAAGTCACGAACTGGGAAGGCGCGAGCTCACTCCCGCGCAGAAAGCTGAGATCGAAAATCTGGAAGCTTCATTCACACAGCGCGATGAGCCTCCGCCGGATGCCCTGATCGCCAGCGATATCGAAGAACAAATCGACTCGTTGTTGCGCAGCCACGGACAAAATGACCTATGGCAACTCTCGGCAGATTTGGCTCGGCGGGGAGTGAAGTCGGCGGCGTTCGAGTCATTGTTCGCGAACCTGGATGCGGACACCGCCCGTGCAGCCCTGATCAGGCTTGCTGCCTCCGTTGAGATCGCGAACCTGTTGAATGAAATCGAGAGCAGCACATCGCGAATCTCTGATCTGGTTTTGGCCATCAAGGAATACACATTTATGGACCAGGCTCCGGTTCAGAATGTCGACATCATAAAGAGCCTGGAAAACACGCTTACGATTCTGAATCACAAGCTCAAACACGGAGTGATAGTGAAGCGCGATTACCAACGTGTTCCGCTTCTGGTGAATTCTTTCGGGAGTGAACTCAGCCAGGTTTGGACCAACCTGATCGACAATGCGGTGGATGCGATGGATGGAAATGGCGAGCTGCGTGTTCGAACCTATCGTGAGGATCCCTGCGTGGTCGTAGAAATCGGCGACAACGGTCCCGGTATTTCGCCTGAGGTAAAACCGCACATTTTTGAACCTTTTTTTACCACTAAGGGGGTTGGGCAGGGTACCGGACTAGGCTTGGACACCGTTCAGCGAATTGTGAAGAAACACAGAGGCAGTATTCACGTTAGCTCGGAACCTGGAAACACGCGATTTCAGGTATGGTTGCCGCTGGCCGAAAATCCGAGCTAGAGGCTTAGGCGCATTCGGCTGGACCAGTGCTGGCGCCGTGCACATGGCCAGTGCAATCCGTACTCTGCGAAGGGTAACTCGGTTCGTTGACTCTGACCATCGAGGAGTGGCAGAAGCGAGCAGCCACTCGCTGCGCGGGATGCCGTCATGATGAGGGTCGCCGAAAACTAGCGTTCAGTCCACACAATTCAGCTTGAGTTCGAAATCAACCACCAGGCGCTCGTGGCACTAAATAGCGACAGAGCGGCGCACATCAGCATTACAAGCTGGAATCCAAATACGAACGCTTCGCGAACCCATTTTCCGATGGTCAGCCGCGTGGTTGTGTCAAGATTGGCGGGCACCTCCAGAGCGGCAAGTCTGATCTCTTGTACCTTTATTTCGTGGAGTACGTTGTGTGAGAGCGGAAGACTTGCCAGTTGATGGTTCAGCCGGTACTCAAAGGCGGTCACCATCACCGTCCCCAAGACCGCAATGGCAAGTACCCCAGCAACACGTGCGACGGCATTGTTGATGCCAGAGGCCGTGCCGACTCGATCCTGGCCTGCTGAACTCATCACGACCGTGGTCAGAGGAGCTACCGTGACCGCCATTCCCAACCCAAGAACAAGGACCGATGGAAAAAAGGTTTTCCAGTAACTCCCGCCTGCGGAAGTTATGGCGAGCAGAACAAAACCTGACGCTGCGATAAGTGGGCCGATGAGTAGAGGGCGCCTTGGACCGCAGCGCTTAACGAGGCCCCCTGACCACCTGGAGAGAATGAACATCAGCAGAATGAATGGCAGGGCAGCCGCTCCCGCGCTGGTGGCGGAGTATCTCTGGACTTGAATGAGATTCAATGGGAACAGAAAGAAGAAGATTCCGATAGCTGAATAGAGGAAGAGCGTGAGCAGGTTGGCACCGCTGAAAGTGGCAGATGCAAACAGATTCAGTGGCACCATCGGTGCAACTGAGCTGGCTTCCACTCGCATGAAAACGATCAGCGAGACCACGCCGCCCACCAGACTGCCGAAAACCAAAGGATGCGCCCAGCCGAGGCTGGCAGATTCGATAAGTCCGGTAACCAAGCCACCCAATCCGAGAGCGGCAAACAAGGCTCCAGGCCAATCACCACGGCTGAGCCCGGGGCTGGAGCTTTCCGGAATGTGCCGCAATGAGATGGCAATCACAGCGGCGGCAAGCGGGAGATTGAGGGGTAAATCCGGACCACGTCCCAATCGCGGGGCCACGGCTGTTTTCGTCGAAACTTGAACTGATGATCGCAAGACTGCCTGGCACCAGCAACGCGGCTTTGCGGTTTCATCATTGCCTCGCGGCGTATGAGCCTCGGCGAAGTCGCGGATGGGACCCGGATTCTGCCGAGAGACCTGGAATGCAGGCTTTATATAATCGTCAGATCCTTAAAAAGATCTTGCGCCGGTACATCCAGAGCAGGATGAACCAAAAGATCAACATGACTGCAAAGCCGTGCAGCACTGGCTGAAAAGTCGCCCCTGCCATCACCGATATGACCTTTCCAAGATGGCGGTCTAAGGCGTTGCCGAAGAAGCCCGTCATGGTCCAAGCCATCACGTAAACCGCAATCGAGTTCATTCCTACTACCACCAGAGGGAACGCCCATCGCTGCCATCCTTTCCACTCGATTAGAGCGTAAAAGCCGGCCAGGATCAGCAGCACCCAGCTGCCGCTATACAGGGTGTACGCCGATGTCCAGACTCTTTTGACGATGGGGCAAATGCCAGCCCATTGACAGAGCAGGCCGAGCAGCATTAACGCTGCTCCAGCGATCACGAGTCCTCGTAATTTTTGCTCCTTAGATCCTTTGCCCTTGAGACATTCTCCCGTCAGGAGCCCGAGGATCATGGTGCCAAGGGTTGGAATAAAACTCAGCGTAGACCAACCGCCTTCATTGAAGACAAAAGGTTGTTCTCGCGGAAAAAGATTCAAGAACCAAACATCGAAGGCCCACGAGAGATTCGAATTCTTGTTCCAATGAGATAAAAACCCGGAGTAGTTGTGGTCCCAGTTCGGCGGAACTCCGACCCGGCTGTAGTCGAACTGCGGAGCTGGCGCTGGATAAAGCGCGAAAGCTGCCCAAAAGCAAATCAGGATCAGCACCAGCGCCACCACTTGCGTGCGCACACGCGCGAATCCCAGCAGAAACAGGAAGACGTAACCCAATCCGATCTGCGTCAGCGTGTCCTCAAATGTAAAGTAGGTCTGCCGTGACCCCAGTGACCGAAGAAAGATTCCGAGAAAAATCAGCAGCAGGGCGCGCCGGACCGCATGCCCAAGCATCTGGCCGAAGGTTTGTCCCTTCCTCTTGCGGCTGGCGATCGAAAAGGGGAGCGCCGCGCCCACCAAGAAAGAAAAGCCGGGCTGGATCAGGTCATGCAGCGAGCACCCTTGCCACTCCACGTGCTCGGTATTGAAGGCGATCGAACCCCATAACGCACTGTGCGGAAACGCGCGCGCCACTTCCGGCAAACGCATCCGTTCCGCGAGCATGAGGGTCATCACCAGTCCGCGGAAGGCATCCAGCGAGAGCAGCCGGGTGCTGCCTTCAGCCTTGCGCTCAGGTGCCGCTACAGCCCCTTCATCCACCGCACTCTCAAGCTGCGCGCTTTCGATCATTAAGTCCTCCTCGCTGTACAGCGCTTCGTCGCCAACCCGAGTTGAAGGCACTCAAGTCTGAAGTGCAAACGGTGCGGAGTCGGAACGGACATTCCACTTGCCGCGTGTGAAATCGGGGAATTTCTGCGGAGCGCCAGTCTGCGCCACAGATGTTTCACTCAACGGAGTAGGCGCGCTCCATGCGGCGGCATCGTAGACGTCGATATCGGGAACGAGACCTCTTTTCAGGCAATCCATCAGCCTGTAGTTCATGATGTAGTCCATTCCGCCGTGGCCGCCCATTTTGCGGGCCAGATCTCCAGTCGTCTTCCACAGTGGATGTTCGTATTTGTCGCGAAAAGCACCGACAGTCTGCCAATCCTCTTGCTTTGGGCCATCGACGAAGACGCGCGGCGGATAATCAGCGAATGCACCCTTCGTGCCTAAGATCGAGTTCAGGCGGCTGTAAGGTCTCGGGTTGACCACGTCATGCTGCAGAAGAATCGTGCGGCCCTTTTGGGTCTTAATTATGCTCGTATTCATATCGCCGCAAATATATTTTTCGCTGCGCTTCGAATCGCCTTCAGGGAACTTCGCTTTGACATACGCGCTCAGCGAGGCTTCGCACGAACTCGCCGAAACCATGTAATCAAACCTGTCGCCGCGATGGATGTCCATGTAATGCGCGACCGGACCTAATCCGTGCGTCGGATACAGATTGCCATTTCGCTTCATATGCGGGGACCGGCGCCACAGGCCTTCTCCCTCACTCGACGTCAAAATGCTGCGCAAGTCGTGGAGATAAGCCGCCTCGCCGTGGGTGATTTCGCCGAAAAGTCCATCACGAACCATACCCAGGACCATCATTTCGTTAGAGCCATAACAACAATTCTCCAGAATGACGCAGTGCTTGCGAGTGGCTTCGGAGGTATCGACGAGATCCCAGCACTCCTGCAATGTTGTACAGGCGGGGACCTCGACGGCAGCATGTTTGCCATTCTTCATGGCGCTGACTGCCATGGGAACGTGCCAGTCCCAAGGGGTGGCGATGTAGACGATGTCGAGTTCGAGCTGAGTCAGGTTCTTGAAATCCCATTCGCCTTTGCTGAAGCCCCTGGGCTGCGGTTGACCTGCGTCCGTGACCGCTTTTTGCGCTCGCGCCACCTTCTCTGCCAACAGATCGCAGATCGCCTTGACCTCTACGTTTTCAATTGCGAGTAAATCCTGTAACAAGCTGGTGCCGCGTCCCCCGACGCCGATAATTCCCAGACGCACCCGTTCTCTTGCCGCAAACGGAACGCCGATCATCGTCGTGTTCACGCTTTTCCCTGTGCTGGCAAGAAGGTCCGGACGCAAAATTTCATTTGCGGTTACGAGTCCCGCGCCGCCCATCGCGACCTTCATAAAATTCCGCCGCGAGATATCCTTAGATTCTTTGGCTGTTGGCATGTGGTGACCTCCTGCTGAATACGATCCGCTCAGATGGATAATAGTTCTACAACAAAGCGCGCGCCTTTTTCGAGGGGCGCAATCACACTAACATCTTGGAGCGGCACGACAGGAACGACTCGGCCTCAGGTTGGAGACTCTTCTGCAAAATGAGGTCTGATAGAGTGCGGCCATCTCTTTCAGCCACGACGAAGACGCAATGATAGAATGCCTCGCCCTCTAAGCCCCTCGGCGGCATTCTGGATCGCGCCTTTGGTGCATCTCGAACACCACTGGGCTGCGCAGCAGGCTGAATGTCTTGTTAACTCTGTACAGGGGCAAATATTAAGAGGAACTTCTATGATCACAAAACTATCGCTTTGTTGTGGTCCTTTACTGTTAAGCCTTTGTCTCTATTCCGGGGCGTGGTCACAGTTGCCGGCAGCGTCCCCAAATTCGCCACCGGATCATCGCTACAAGGCCGACATTCTACTAGTCGTCGCGCATCCTGACGACGATAGCTTGGCTGCCCCATACTTGGCGAAAGCCATTTATGAGGAACACAAACATGTGTCCGTGATCTATGGCACACGCGGTGACGCTGGTGGCAATGCGGTCGGGAATGAACAGGCGGCATCCCTCGGCGCGGTTCGCGAAATCGAAGGACGTCGAGCTCTTGCGTCGATGGGAATACTTGACGTCTGGTTTCTCGATGCTCCGGATACTCCAGGTCAGGACGTGCTGCACTCACTTGAGACTTGGGGACACGGAGCTTCTTTGGAGAAGGTGGTACGTCTGGTGCGGCTCACGCGTCCGGAGGTTATCCTGACGTGGCTCCCGGTCTATGTTGCGGGCGAGAATCACGACGATCATCAGGCCGCAGGTGTGCTTGCCACGGAAGCCTTCGATCTTGCTGGTGATCCAGTTGCATTTCCCGAACAGCTGGCGGCACCACGGGATCGCACATCAATCGGCAATTACGGAGAGGGGCTGCGTCCGTGGCAAGCAAAGAAAATTTACTATTTCTCGGACGCCACTCATTTCGAATTCCTTGAAGGCCGCGGCCCGCAATACAAGACGAGCGACGTGTCGCCTTCAAAAGGCGTCTCCTACGCCACTATTGCTACCAATGCCTGGATGAGTGATAAGTCGCAGCTACCCCCAAACCAAACGGATCTCAAGAAATATCTAGATCAATACTTGTCTGAGCCGGTCCGGTTCGTACTTGGAAAATCCTTGGTAAACGGAAGCACAACGGGCGATATTTTCGAAGGAATCGTACCTGGATCGATAGCTTACGTGCGAGCGCACGGATACGAACCGGCGGTCCGGGAGAACCTGTCCATAGAACTTGGTGGACCTTGGGCGTACTATCGTGAATTTTGGCGGGCGCACAAGCTTGAGCATCTTTCGCAACTCCTCTCGCCGGAAACTGCCCTGGGCGGTCCTGAGAACACGGTTTGGGTTCCACTTCTGATTCATAACGACACTGACGCAGCTAGACAGGTGACACTCCAGGCGGTTTTGCCTCCTGGCTGGACAGAGAAGCCTGGACCGATGATTTACACGGTTGGCGCACACGATGCGTATCCCGTCCAAGTCAACCTGGTTGCCGACTCATCGCAGAAAAGCTCCTGGCAGAAAATCACCTGGACCGCTGACGCCGATGGCCACTCCATAGGTTCCCTGACGCTCCGAGTGCATGTAAATTACAATGGCGTTCCACAGTAGGGGCTTAGTCGAGACGGTCGAATTCGGGCAATAGGGGGTGCAATTTGAGCGCTCATCGGTGCATTCTTTCAGTCTAGGCGGTGCCTATGAGGAGGACTCATGAGCGAAGAGTGCCGGACCAGCGGCGGGGATGATCTGCGGCGGAATTCGGCGAACTTTGCGCCTCTTACCCCGCTGACGTTCATCCGTTGGAGCGCTCACGCGTGTCCGAACCGTACGGCCGTCATCCACGGAGCCCGCCGCTTTACGTGGAGAGAAACCTACGCACGGTGCCGCCAGCTCGCCTCGGGGCTAGCCACGCGGGGAATCGGTGCGGGCGATACAGTTGCCGCGATGCTCTCGAATACCCCGGAAATGTATGAATGTCATTTCGCCGTGCCGATGCTGAGCGCTGTACTGAATGCGTTGAACACGCGACTCGATGCGGGTGCGATTGCGTTTATGCTCCATCACGGAGCAGCAAAGGCGATTTTTGTTGACCGCGAGTTCTCCGACACGATTGCCACAGTGCTCGCGAAGGTGGAACGACGGATGCTGGTGGTGGACATCGACGATCCTGAATACACGGCCGCAAGTGGCGAATTGTGGGTCGCGGACGTCGCTTCTGGCTCACGCTGATCTTTTGTAGCTTGCCATCCGTGCTCATCGTGGCGTAGACAATCACCAGCCGCCGGATATAGCGGCGGATCAGCTCAGAATTCATCTCAGGCATTTCTTTTTCTTCACTGGATAAGAAGGTGTGAGCCCAAGTGAGACAGCTTCAACTCGCTAGGGCTCAAGCCAAAAACCGCGACAAATGTCGCGGTTTTTGCTTGATCCTGTCAACCTGCCTTCTATAGCTCTTCGCCACGCAACTCGCACGCATCCTCTTACCGGCGGATGTCTTCGCACTGCCGTCGACACGGCTGACGCGCGTGCCGAGTAGTTTCCGATGTTCTCCATCCGGCCATTCGTAGTCCGCCATAACTCACTCTCCTTTCCACGAGATCTGTGCGATGAACTGGTGAATGCCGTAAATAGGTACGCAGCGGGGCAGAGATTGGCGCTCAGGTCGCGGCGAATGTCTCCAGGCGTGGCTGCGAAGGCTTGCAGCAATGCTTTGCCGGCGACACGAATCCCGGAGTGCAGAAGCCGGACTGGGAGGCATCATTATCGTTCGATCCCAGTCAAAACCTTTCCCCGTTTGAATTGCTGGCGATGCAGTTAGCCCCCACCAGATGTTTCTCGTCCCTTACTGCTTTCCTAATCCAGTCTGATCGCTCTATGTAGATATACATTGGACCAGCGATTCGCGGGCCGGCGCCGGCTTTGGCTCGTTCGAGGAGGGTTGGTGAACGAAGATCACGATCTCAAGAGGACAGATGATCCCTGCTCGCGCGTGAGTAGGCGCGGTTTCCTGGAATCGGTCGGCGTCGGGATGACGGGCATCGCTGTCGCGAGCAATCTTTCAGCACAGGATGCAGAAGAACTCACCGAGGATGCAGAACCCAAGAAGCTGAGCCTGGTGATCAACGGCCGAAAGCACATGTTGATAGTCGAACCGCGCACGAACCTGCTGTACGTCCTCCGAGAAAAGCTGGGGATGACCGGAACCAAGCCGGGATGTGAACGCGGGGAGTGTGGCGCTTGCACGGTGTTGATCGACGACAAATCACGCTACTCATGTCTGACACTCGCATTCGAGGCCGATGGACATGACGTAACGACTATCGAAGGTCTCGTGCACGGCGAGAAACTCGGCGTGGTGCAACAAGCATTTCTCGAGAAAGATGCCTTTCAATGTGGATACTGTACTCCCGGTCAGATCATGGCTGCAGAAGGCTTGCTGAGAAGCAACCATGACCCAAGCGACGAGGAGATCCGCGAGGGCATGAGTGGGAATCTGTGCCGATGCGGTGCTTATCAGCATATTTTCAAGGCAGTTCGCCGTGCGGCGGAATTGAAAAAAGAAGAAGGATCGGCGTGAAACAGACGGAAATCAGTTCCGAAAGGAACAGCTCGACCGACGCTCAAAACCTGGAACCTTGGACGAATCCAACGGTTGTGGGAAAGCCTCTCCCTCGAGTGGATGGCTACGAGAGAGTCAGCGGCTCGGCCATTTACCCCGCTGATTTAATCCTCCCCGATATGCTGCACGCGGCCATTCTCCGATGTCCACATCCTCACGCCATCGTTAAGAACCTAAATACGGAAGCAGCTCGAAAAAGCCCGGGTGTACGCGCGATCGTGTCGAGCGCAGATCCGGAAGGCAAATTAGTTATTCCCTATCCCTGGTGGGTACCCGAAGGTCCTCCCGTGCTCCTCTTTGATCAGCATTGCCGTTATCAGGGAGAGGAAGTTGCAGCACTGGCAGCAGACACTCCTTATCAAGCCTACGATGCGCTTCGTCTCATGAAGGTCGAGTATGAGGAACTGTCCCACTTGCTGCACGCACAGGATGCACTGAAGCCTGGGCAACCGCTCCTGCACAACACAGGGAACCTGGTAAGACGGCCAGATACATATCAACGAGGCGACCTCGCCAAAGGATTCGGCGAAGCAGATGTACTCGTTGAAGAGACTTATGAAACCAGTTGTGAAATACATGCAACCGTGGAAACCCACGTGGCGGTGGCGCGCTGGGAGGGAGAGCAGCTCACGGTGTGGGTGCCGACCCAGGCAATTTACGAAGAGCAGAAGTCGCTGGCGGCAACGCTCCGGTTGCCAGTAAGTTCGGTGCGGGTTATCAGCCAATACGTGGGAGGAAGCTTTGGATGTAAGGCAGAACTCAGCAAGCACACTCTGATCGCGGCCCTGCTGGCACGCAAGACCCGCCGTCCTGTGAAGCTTGCCCTCAGTCGGGAAGAGTCATTTCTATGCGCCGGAAATCGCCCACCGAATGTGATGTGTCTGAAGGCGGGCGCAAAGAAAGATGGGAGCCTCACCGCTCTTGAGTTCACGAATCTTGGAGCGGTTGGCGCGTATGCCGATTGGGCCGACGCGGCAGGGTGGGCGGCAGGCTCCTATGCCTGTCCCAATATCCGAACACAGGACACCGAAGTCTACATCAATGCTGGTAAGGCGCGAGCATTCCGAGGGCCCGGAGCCGCACAGTCGGCATGGGCGCTGGAACAGATGATCGACATGTTGGCCGACAAAATCGGCATGGACCCGGTGGAATTTCGATTGAAAAACGTTCCAGCTACTCATCCTCGAACTGGCGAGCCGTATACCAGCATCGAGCTGCGAGAATGCCTTCTCAAAGGAGCGGAAGCGTTTGGCTGGACAAAGGCCCGTGTTGCGCGTGCTTCGAGCAGCGATCCTGTGAAGCGTGGGGTGGGAGTGGCTTCATGTCGCTGGATCACTGAAGGAGGACCGCCCACAACCGTGATTGTCACGCTGTTTCCAGATGGCAGCGCTACTTTGAATATGGCCGCAGCCGACCAAGGCACCGGCACTAAAACAATCATGGCAATGGTAGTTGCGGAGGAGCTTGGGATTCCACTGCAGAAGATTCACGTCGAGCATGCCGACACCGGTACCACGCAATACGGCAAGTCCGGCGGCGGCAGTCATTCGGTGATGGTCTATGCTCCGGCGGTCCGCGCTGCTGCTGCGGATGTTAAGCGACAGCTCCTGGAGATCGCAGCAGGCGAGCTGAAGCGGCCAGCAATTGAGCTGAGTCTCAAAGATGGCAAGATTGTCCCAGTCCGTGAACCCGGACAACCAAAAAACCTTTCAGAGCTGAAAGATCTAACACGACGAGAGCAAATAGCAGGCATAGGCCACCCTCCTCCCGAACCCAAGGGGAGACTGATTGCCTCGTTTGGCGCGCAATTCGCCGAAGTGGAGGTCAACGTCCACACCGGCGAAATCCGGGTCATTCGCCTTCTGGCTTGTCACGATAGTGGACGCGTCATGAACCCTTTGACGCACGAAAGCCAGATTTTTGGCGGCATGGTTATGGGAATCGGTTTCGCCTTAACCGAGCAACGTGTTCTGGACGATCATCAGACGGGCAGGATGGTGAATGCCAACTGGCACGATTACAAGATTCCCACGGCAAAGGACGTTCCTTTCGATCAGCTATGCCTGACGATCGATCCCAAGGACGCAGAGTGCAACTCGGCGGGAGCCAAGGGCGTGGGCGAAATCGGCACGGTTCCGACCGCGCCAGCCATTGCCAATGCGGTCTATCACGCCACCGGAATACGTGTAACCCAGGCGCCCATCAGCCCCATGCAAATGCTTGCATTGTTGGCCGCAAGAAGGGAAGCGAGATGATTCATGCTGCCTAAATTTAGCCACGTCCGCCCAAGTTCTCTTCGTCAGGCGGTTCAGCAGCTAGCCTCTTCCGGCAGCCACGTGCATGCAGGTGGAACCGATCTGCTCGGTTGTTTGCGAGACGGAGTGTTTGGTGCGGAGAAGATTGTTTCGATTACTGGTATCGGCGAGTTACGCGGAATCAACTCCAGGGAAGATGGCGCAGTCCGGATCGGAGCTCTTACAACCCTCTCCGAAGTTGCGACGAGCCCGCTTATTGCTCAGAACTATGCCCTCTTAGCGCAAGCCGCTGCGGCCGCGGCCAGCCCGCAATTGCGTAATCAGGGAACGATTGGCGGCAATCTGTGCCAGCGCCCGCGTTGCTGGTACTTCCGCGGTGATTTCCAATGCCTCCGCAAGGGAGGCGATACATGCTTCGCCATCAATGGAGAGAATGAATTCCACTGCGTATTCGGCGGCTCACGTTGTTATATCGTGCATCCATCCGACACAGCACCCGCTTTGGTTGCCTTGGATGCACGGGCCCACATAAGAGGACCTCTCGGCATGCGGGTCGTGCCACTCGGATCTTTTTTTGTGCTGCCGGCTCTAGACCTCGCCAGAGAAAACGTGCTCCGATCGGGAGAAATCATCACCCATATTAGTCTGCCGCCGCTTGCCCCAGGATCAATCAGTTCGTACCGCAAAGTGCGAGCACGAGGATCCTGGGACTTTGCACTCGCCGGACTAGCCTTGGCTCTCAAGCTGACGGGACGCCGGGTTGACTGGTCTCGAGTTGTGCTCTCGGGTGTAGCACCGATACCCTGGAGATCATCAGAGACAGAGAAGGTTCTCCTCGGACGCGATCTGAATCCGCGAACCTTGCGGGAAGCAGCTGACGCCGCTACCAGAGGGGCAGAACCGCTGTCGCAAAACGGATATAAGGTCGAGCTCGTGCGGGGCATTGTTGAAGAATCACTGCGGGCGATCATGGAAAGCCATCCCGAAACGCCGAGTGAACGCACGTGAACGGTTCCGCCGAGATGGATAACAACCAGGGGGTACATCCTCCCCTGACCTATCGCGTTTTGCATAGCCGTTGGGGTCGCTGGATCCTGTTCGTTCTGGGTTGGGCAATTCTCTCCCTGCTCTTTGTCCCCGAGACTTACCTTTTTTTCCTCTATCGTGGAGATGCCATTCCCTGGACCCGCACGATGGCGCTCACGCTGGCTAATGCCGGCATTGCTTTCCTCTTCATCCCACCGATTGTGTGGCTCACCCGGCGCTTTCCTCTGGAACAGCGGACTTGGCGCCGGTCCGTTCTTGTGCACATCCCCGCATGTTTAGTTTTTTCCCTCAGTCACTCCTGGCTTTATGCAGCGCTTTGTTATGCGTCACCAGGGCTGTTTCACATGCTCTTCATTCGCTTCCATCCCAATTTACTGACCTATTGGGGCATTGTGGGGTTTACGCAAGCATTGGATTATTTTCAGCGGTATACCGATCGCGAAAAGCAGCTGGCCCAGGCTGAGTTACACCTCTTGAGATCCCAGCTCCATCCTCATTTTCTTTTCAATACATTGCATACAATCGCCGCGATGATGCATGAAGATGTGAATGGAGCCGACCGCATGATTAATCGTTTGAGTGATCTTCTGCGGCTCACCCTGGATAGCATCGGCGAGCACGAAGTCCCGCTGCGGCAGGAACTCGACTTCTTGAAGGCGTATGTCGAAATCGAGCGCATTCGCTTCCATGAGCGATTAACCTTGGTCGTGGACGTATCCCCGGAAGCGCTGGATGCCATGGTTCCCAGCATGTTATTGCAGCCTCTAGCGGAGAATTCCATCCGGCATGGATTCGCTGCGCGCGAGAGCGCAGGCACGATCAAGATCGAGGCTAACCGGCATGGTGGCCGCTTGATTCTGAATGTGCTGGATGATGGACTTGGTTTCCCAAAGCAGACTCTCGCGGACGTTTCTGCCGGGCTGGGATTGCTGAACACGCAACGTCGTCTCGAGCAACTTTATCGAGGAGCCTACCGGTTTGAATTGCAGAGCTCTCCGCAAACCGGAGCGTGCCTGACGATAGAAATTCCATATCACGTTCAAAGTATGGGAAACTCTGCACAGGTTGCTGGGCCGAGTTTTTATGAAGATTCGGCAGATTCAGACCCTCATCGTGGACGACGAGCTTTGGGCACGGCGGCGGATAGTGTCACTGCTCAAGGCTGAACCGGACATCCAGTTGATGGGTGAATGCTCCACCGGGGCTGATGCCATACGTTCGATTCTCCAACTCTCGCCTGATCTCATATTCCTGGACGTGCAGATGCCGAACATGGACGGTTTCGAAGTCCTGGATTCTGTTCCTCCGAAACAGCTACCGCTCGTAATCTTCGCAACCGCATACGACAAGTATGCTCTGCACGCCTTCGATGTACACGCAGTTGACTATCTATTGAAGCCCTTCGATGAGGAACGCTTTCAGAAAGCGCTGAATCGAGCTCGAGACGATTTTCGCCAAAGGAACGAGTTGGCCCAGGACACACTTCGGGCGCTGCTCGAATCGGTACGAAACGACCGTAAGTTTCTGCGCCGCCTGGTTGTCAAATCCGCTGGGCGGATCATTTTCGTTCGATCGATTGATGTCGACTGGCTGGAAGCATCTGGCAACTATGTGACTCTCCATGTAGGCCGGGAATCACATCTGTTCCGAACCACCATGAACGCCCTTGAGCCTAAGCTCGACCCTGAACAATTCGTGCGTATTCACCGGTCGGCCATTGTAAATCTGGATCGCGTGAAGGAATTGCAGCCATGGTTTCACGGCGAACAGCTCCTTCTCCTCAAGGACGGTACAAAATTGAGCGTGGGACGTGGATTCCGCGCGCGGCTGGAGACTCTTCTGCAGAATGAAGTGTGATGCGCAGTAAGATGAAGGATCATACAGCGGCGGGCAGCGGACTCTACTTCTTGCTCGCTGAGGAGGTTTCATGCAAATCGCCAAATATGCCAGAGTCTGAGAGTGATTGTCACACAACCCCACTCACGACCTTGAATCAAACGGGCCTGAGCGCGGGTAGTGTGGCGAGATATTAAAGGTCAGCTTCTGCCGTTGCCTGTCCCGTGCTGCGTGCCGCAAACATGGGCGGAGGATTTGCCATCGCCCCCTTCATAACGGGTTCCTGCGTGAGTCCTTCCGCGGGACTTCCCGTGGAGTTGGGCCATGGACAAAGCAGGTCTTGAGCCGAGTGGATACCCTACAGCGTGACCTATTACGAATTGCAGAGCATAACCCCCACTATTTCACTCAGAAAAACGTCTGCCCAGGCAGGGCTTTGAGATCAAGCAAGAAAATATAATCTTCAAGGTAGGCGCACCGAGCCAAGAATTGAAAAGCAGGTCGAGTTCACGTTGGATCTGGCTGCGATGAATTTCGGAAACATAGTTCGAGAGTCAACCACCATTCTGCGGCATAACGCAATCAGAACCATCCTCACGATTCTTGGCATCTCTGTAGGCGTTGGAGCATTCATCTGTGTTGTCGAGATAAGCAATGCAGGCAGCAGCGTCATCGAGAAGCAACTGCAGAATCTGGGGGACAACTTTATCTGGATAGAGGCTGGAAGCTGCTCAAGGAATGGGATCCGTTACGGCGCGCGCGGCGATCGCACGCTGACTCTGTCGGATGCTACTGCGATCGTGCAGCAGGTTCTCTTGATCAAAGGGATGTCTCCAAATGTCGATGGACACATCCAAGTCATCTATGCGGGGCAGAACTGGGCAACCACATATCGCGGTGTCACGCCGGAGTTTGTGCAAATTCGTTGGTGGAATCTTCGCTTGGGAGCGTTCTTTACCCAGGCTGACGTGGACGCGGCGGCGCCAGTTTGTGTTCTGGGTCAGACTGTTGTCGACGGCCTCTTCAATGATGAACTCCCCTGAAGCTGGGGCGGCAACTCGGTCTCCCGGCTTCAACCCCTCAGCCACTTCAAAACGCCGGCCTTTTTCATCTTCACTTTGCCCGGCGGGGCGAATCTGTCTCTCGGAAACCCGATCTCCGTTCTGCAGCTTTCCGTCCGTTCCCATCGTGGCGTAAACGATCATCAACTGGCGAAGGTAATGGCGAATCAGCTCCGCATTCATCTCCGGAATTTCTTTCTTCACCGGATACGGAGGCGGGAATCCCGCTTGCGCGGGCGCGAGATAGTCTGGCCGATCACTGCGGGTGCCTCTACTCTGCTACGAGATGAGCATGCTAGGCCCACTCGCATGGCCAGGCAACGGACAGTCCGCTGAGGGTGACGTAACGTTGATTGTGTAAAAAGCGAGAGGGTGTAAGTTGGCTTTGGCCTAACGAGCTAAAGCCGATCCTGGAAAAGGAGACCTACACCCAATGGCGAAGATAATCCCGATCACGGAGCATTTCCAACATTGTTTGGCGGAGATGAAACAGAGCTTCTGGGGCGATCTGTATGGGCAGACGCGGCAAGCCTGGCAGCGGTTTTTCGAGTTGCAATCGGAGCGGCAACGGGATCGGTTTTCGGGCTGGGGGCGGTATGAACGGCGGCGGGGGGGAAAGGGCGCGTCTACCGCAACGGCTACTATGAGCGGGGTTTCGTGACCCGGTTGGGGACGATTCGGCTGCGCATTGCGCGTACGCGCGAGCAGAGCTTTCTGCCGGTGGGACTGCGGCGTTTTCAGCGCCGGGCGAAGCATTACGATTTGGCTTGACTTCCTACTTAAACGAAAGCAATAGTATCGTCTCGTAACAAAAAGAAAGCCAACGAGGGAGGCTGCTATGCGTCTCAATAAACGTAGTCAGGCATGGCCCGCAGCTTGTATCCCCTTTATCTGTCTTTTGCTATCTGCGCCCGCATGGAGTCAGGCCAGTTACACCGCGCAGATTCGCGGTGTCGTTAGGGACCAGAGTGGGGCTCTGGTAGCCAATGCCACCATTACCATCACAAATGACGCTACGGGTATTTCACAAACTTCCCACAGCGACGATCACGGACTTTATGTTCTGACCGGGTTGCGGCCCGCCGTTTACACCATTAAGTCTGATGCCGCAGGCTTTCGGCCGGCCGAGGAAAAGAATGTGGTACTGCAGGTTTCGCAGCAGACCTCGATTGACTTCACGCTACACCCGCTGGGATTGATTACGACCGTGGAGGTGACCACGGCGGCGCCCCTGTTGGACACGGAGAATGCTTCTCTCGGCACTGATGTCACCAACGAGTACGTGCGGGACATTCCACTGTACGGCCGCAGCATGTTTGGCTTGGTGTTTTTGGCGGGTGGAGTGACAGAAACCACCGGTTCGGGAATCACCGACAACTACCCGACCGGGACCAATTTCGTGTCCAACGGTCAGCGCAACGCCACAGCCCAAGTTACGCTCGATGGCAGTCCCATCAGCGCGCCGGAACAGGGCGAGGGCGGCAACTCCAACGTCTACTACCAGCCTTCGGTCGAGATCGTACAGGAGTTCAAAGTTCAGAACAATAGCTTTTCCGCCGAGTTCGGCAATAACGGCGGCACGATCGTGAATATGGTGCTGAAGCAGGGTTCGAACAATTTTCACGGCAGCGGCTGGTGGTACGGGCAGCGGTCCAATTTTGATGCGCGGGACTTCTTCAACTCCGGCGAAAAACCTGACCACGTCCGAGATCAATATGGTTTCTCTCTCGGTGGGCCTCTGAAGAAAAACAAGACCTTCTTTTTTGTCGATTTCGAAAAGGTTCGCCAGCAGGACCCGGTCAACCTGGAAGGAATCGTCCCTACGGATCTGGAGCGCGCCGGTGACTTCTCCCAGAGCCCGGCTAACTCTAACGGGATCTACGATCCGTGCGCCGGAAACCCCCAAGGACCTTCTACGGCTTGTCCTCACGATCAATTTCCGGGCA
>QIAA01000036.1 GCA_003224905.1 Acidobacteriota bacterium | reverse complement strand
CTTATCCAATCAATCCTAGCGCGTTTTTTGCGCTAGGGTGGGAGGCAACTCCGCTGACATCGAACCGAGACAATTTATGACGAATGCGCCTTCGAAAACAAATCACCGTGATCTGCGAACTGACGAGTGATGGATTGGAATTGGTCGGGGAGAGAGGATTTGAACCTCCGACCCCCTGGTCCCGAACCAGGTGCTCTACCAGGCTGAGCCACTCCCCGACTGGAAGTGCGCGTCTTCGACTGTCAACACGCCGCGAAGAGAACAACAAGCAGAGTATAACATCCGCCTTAAATCAAATTTCACTTCGCGATGATTTCTCGATAAATCCTCAGGACCTCCCTTTGTCGTCAACCGAGGAGTTCTGAATACTCCACCGGGGCGTTTTGATCATTGCGCTACTTCACTGATTAACTCGCATACAGATTTTTTTTCTCGTAAATCTTGCAGACCAGATTCGAGTCGCCGATGAATCTGCCGTCATGCAGCCCTACTGGTCCATGCTGAATTCTCGTTTCCTATAGAATGAAGCTTTTCTTTCGGTGCTCTTTTTGGAATGATCGCGTTTACTGCCGCTGCGCTGTTCACGCCACTCGAGAGAATCGAGCAGCCTCTACTGCTGGTGGAGGATGGATCCATCCTGGAAGTCACTTCTCGGGCTCATCGTGAAATTCCCGCCAACGGCCGCGTGGCGAACTTCCCGGGCGACACTCTGGTTCCGGGGTTCATTGACATGCACATCCATGGCGGAGCGGGGCACGACGTTATGGAGACCAACGATGGCGCGCTTCCTGCGATGGAGCGATTCCTCGCGTGTCGTGGCGTGAGCAGCTATTTTCCCACGACCGTAACGGCGCCCGTAGATATGATATTGTCCTCCCTCGATCGGCTCGGACATGCAGTGGAGACTGCAGAAAACAGTTCTCAGGCAGCCGAACTCCGTGCGAATCCGCTTGGCATTCACCTGGAAGGGCCATTTATCAGCCATCGGCGTCGTGGAGTGCATCCGGCGGAGAATCTCTTAAACCCCACGCCTGAGATGTTTGAGCGCTTCTGGGAAGCGTCGCAGGGTCAAATCCGGGTAATGACCATCGCTCCTGAATTGCCTGGAGCCGCAGAAGTGATCACAGAAGCGGCGAAGCGGGGCGTGTGCGTGAGCCTCGGCCATTCGGATGCTACTCTCGCTGTAGCCCGTGATGCGGTTGACGCGGGCGCCAGACATTCCACTCATACATTCAATGCAATGCGCCCTCTGGATCACCGCGACCCTGGGATCATTGCCGAAGTATTAACAGACGCAAGAGTATCTGCCGACATCATTGCCGACGGAATTCACCTCGATCCCACGATGGTAAAGCTATTTCTTAAAGCCAAAGGCGCGGAGCAGGCTGTTCTGATTACCGATGCCACCTCGGCGACCGGCATGCCAGATGGGTCCTATCCCCTGGGTTCCTCAAACATGCTAGTGAAGGCGGGAAGGTGCATGGCTGACGGAAGACTCGCCGGCAGTGTGTTGACCATGGATGCTGCGGTCCGGAACGTGATGAAGTTTGCTGAATGGGAGCTCCAGCAGGCGGTCCGGCTGGCAACGCTGAACCCGGCGCGCGTTACGCGTCTAGACACGCGAGGCACGCTGACACCAGGGGCACGGGCAGATATCGTTGTGCTCAGTCCGAGTGGGGAAGTGAAGAATACAATCATTGGCGGCGCAGGATTGTGAGTTCTATAGGCGCAGTCCAGAAAGATGGCGGCATGGCTGATAAAGGCGGTTTCCCGCATTACATGATTAAGGAGATCTTCGAACAGCCGAAGAGCCTCTACGCCACTATCACGCCACGGGTTGCCGCCGAAGAAGATAGTGTTCACCTCGAAGACGTACACATCAAGCCTGAAGAACTGCAGGCCTTGCGGCGTATCAACATCGTAGCCTCTGGCACCAGCCGCCATGCCGGGATGGTTGGTCAATACATGATCCAGGAACTGGCGGGGGTGCCGGTCGATGTGGACTATGCCAGCGAGTTCGGATACCGCAACCCACTAATCGGACCAGGCGAACTTACAGTCGTGATTACCCAGTCCGGCGAGACCGCCGACACAACAGCGGCGCAGCGGGAAGCGAAATCCAAGGGGTCGCGCACGATTGCAATATCGAACGTTGTAGATTCCACCATCGCCCGCGAGGCCGATGGTGTGATCTACACGCATGCCGGCCCCGAAATCAGCATCGCTTCCACAAAAGCGTTTACGGCGCAAATGGCTGCACTTTTCCTTTTTGCCGTCCATCTCGGCCATGCTCGCGGAAAAGTGAGCACCGAACGGGTGAACACTTACATTCACGAGCTCCTCGAGGTTCCTGGAAAGGTCGAAACAGTGCTGCGGTCATCCTCAGACTGCCAGCGCCTCGCCGAAGAGTATTTCTCGATGGAAGATTTCCTTTTTTTGGGGCGCGCTATTCACTATCCCATCGCCATGGATGGAGCGTTAAAGCTCAAGGAGGTTTCTTACATTCACGCCGAAGGCTATCCCACCGGCGAGACCAAGCACGGACCGAATGCGCTGATAGATGAGACTCTGCCCGTCGTCATTCTTGCCACCTGCGATCGCAAGGATGAAGGATCTGTCAGGAGATACGAGATGAGCGTGTCCAACATCAAGGGATTCAAGAAGCAGTCGGGGAGAGTAATTGCAATTGCAAGTGAAGGGGACGATGAAATAGGAAGCCTGGCCGACAACATCGTGTTTGTGCCGCAAGCGCCGGAGCTACTGACGCCGATTCTGGAAATTGTGCCGCTGCAATTATTCGCCTATTACATGGCCACCAAAAAAGGATTGGATGTGGACCGCCCTCGCAACCTCGTGAAATCGGTGATGCGGGAATAGCGGAAGGTCGACTAGTTTGGCTTACGGTTTTTGCCGTCGGAAAGATAGCGAATAAAGGCTGTATCGGAAGCCGTTTTGAACTTTTCCAGGAAGGGTGCATCAGGACTCAACAGTGCATCTGCCGCAGGCTTCTGCCGAATCGTCTGCCGCAGCCTCTCGCCCGACTCAGACTCATTCGTCATGACCTGTATGTAGAACCATAGGAAATGCCGCATCTGGTCAAGAGCGGATTTCAATACTTGCAGCGCATCCATCTCCGGCAGTTGGCTCAGCGCTTCCATCAGTTCGGGATCACTGGGAGCTTCCATGGCGGCGCAGTTAAGTTGTCTCTGAATTACGCGCAGGTCTTCAGTCACGCGCAGGATGCGGACGTGAATCTCATCCAGGTATTCTTCTTTTCCCATGGGCCTGGCTTGCTGAAAAGCAACATCTCATTCACGTTGGGTAGCGAACAGATGTCCCACGTGCATGCGCTTTCGTAATTGAAGCGATTACTATGGTACGAGCAGTAATTTCCGCGGTTCGGAAGCGTTAAAACCCGCTCGCAGAGCGGATTTCAGGGACTTGCACGATTCGCACGCCGTTGGGTGGATTTTCTACGGCAGATAGTAATGCACGGATCATCTGGTCAAGGGTAACCAGCCCGAGACGTGTTGCTCCCTCACGTGTAGCAGGCAAGAGTTCCATGAGCTTGTAGAAAGGCAGTAGCGCATACGGCCATCGGTGGCCGGGGCCGAGCACATACCACGGGCGCAGAATGGTTGCATTCATCCCACTTTCACGCAGACTGTCTTCACACTCAGCCCTCACGGCGATATAAGCCTTCATCATGGGCGCCGGTTGAGCGACGCTGAGGTAAACAAAGTGATTTGTCCCAGCTTGTCGCGCTGCCCGGATCGCTTCCTTAGCTGATACGAGATCCACATTACGAAACTCAGCCGCCTTGGAGGGATTTGGGTGAGAAACACCGACCAGCTGCACGAATGTGTCCGCCGGTCTTACCTGCGCAGAATAAGAGTTCGCATCGAGAGCGTCCCCCAAAACAGCGGTACGCCCTTCGGTACTTTGGATTCTGAGCCAGGCCTGACCAGAGCTCGCACCTGGTGGCCACGCGCGAGCAGTTGCGCGATCAGCGGACGGCCTAAATATCCCGTGCCGCCGGTTATAAATACGAAACGCTTGCCATGCGCCGTTTCGCTCACGATTGAGAGTACGGCCTGCTCAACAAAATGGATTGAGGGTGGCGAATGTTACCATACTGCTCCATCTCCTCACTTTCACAGCCCCGCTTAATACGCGCCATTGGCCGATGGAGCCTGGCAGCACTGGTGATCAACTCGATCATCGGCAGCGGCATTTTTGGGTTGCCTTCCGACGTGGCGAAGCTGATTGGGCCCGCCAGTCCGTGGGCCGTGTTGATTGCGGGCGCAGCCATGGGGATCATTATGGGCTGCTTCGCCGAAGTTGGTTCGCAGTTCAGCGAGGCCGGCGGGCCATATCTCTATGCGCGCGCCACTTTCGGGCGGCTGGTGGGAATCGAAGTCGGCTGGATGCTTTGGCTGGTGCGCACGGCGGCTCCCGCTGCTACGGCCAATCTGCTGGTGATTTACATGGGGGAGTTTTGGCCGGCCGCGAGCCAGCCGTTACCACGCCTGATCGTACTGACCCTTCTGATCGGAATCATCGCTGTCATCAACTTCTTTGGCGTGCGTAGCGGTGCCCACACCAGCAATGTGTTCACAGTCGCCAAACTGCTTCCTCTTTTCGCAATCGCCTTTGCCGGAATCATCTATCTGACCAGCGGGCGCGCATCGGTTCCTGCGACGCCGATAGGAACCGCAAACTCCTGGCTCAAAGCGATGGTGCTGCTCGTCTTTGCCTATGGTGGATTTGAAACGGCGGTCACACCGATGGCTGAAGCCAACAACCCGCGCCGGGACGTGCCGTTTGGACTGCTCGCCGGACTGATCGTCTGCATTTTTCTTTACACGACGATTCAGTGGTCGGTAATCAGGATCCTGCCCGATCCCGGCCACACTCAACGACCCCTTGCAGAGCTGGCGCGCCTGATTCTCGGTAACTGGGGTGGGGCGTTCGTTGCGATTGGAGCCTTGATATCAGTCTACGGCTACCTGACCGCCAACATGCTCTCCGTGCCGCGAGTCACCTTTGCTTTGGCAGAACGTGGAGATTTCCCGGCAATGTTTGCTACGATTCATCCCCGGTTTCACACGCCCTACATCTCCATCATGATTTATGCAGTGCTTCTGTGGCTTCTCGCAGTGCTGGGCAGCTTCTCCTGGAATGCGACGTTGTCGGCAGTAGCCCGGCTTTTCTACTACGGCATCGTGTGCGCCGCCTTACCTGTGCTGCGGCGAAGACAGCCGCATGCTGCGCAATTTCGTCTGCCGTCGGGAACTGTCTTGGCGCCGATTGGAATCTCTGTGTGTCTGGTGTTGATCACCCAGGTAGACCTGAGCAAGTCAGTGATACTGCTCACGACCGCACTGATTGGATTGATCAACTGGTGGGTCGTGCGACGAAAATCGGCAAGCTTATAAGTTCACAACCAACGCTCAGAATACGAATTGCATTGCATCTGGTACGCTACCTCGTCGCATGAAACTTGCTCTCCCGGCCCTCCTCGCGCTTGCTACATCGATCTTCGTAAATGCTCAGCGATCGTCAGCTCCCGCCTACATGCACCAAGAGGACGTTGCCATCCCGATGCGTGACGGCGTCATCCTGCGCGCTGATATTCTCCGTCCCAAGGGCGACGGCAAATTTCCTGTACTGGTTTACCGCACGCCGTATGGCAAGCAGTTTGCGTTGAAGAGCTACACGACGTTTCGCTACGCGGTTGAACGCGGCTACGCAGTTGTGGTTCAGGATGTGCGCGGACGCTACGCATCCAACGGCGAGTTTCGGCCTTATCAGAACGAAGGCCGCGACGGCTATGACACGATCGAATGGGCGGCGCGGCAGCCGTGGTCAGACGGAAATGTCGGCACATTTGGTCTCTCTTATCCCGGAGCAGTGCAGTGGCTTGCAGCCGTAGAAAACCCACCGCACTTAAAGGCCATGGTTCCGGCCATGACGTTCTCCACTCCGCAGAATTTCTTCTATGCCGGCGGCGCCTGGGACATGTCCTGGATCGAATGGATTTGGGATAACATCGCTCCGGATTCACGAGTTAAGAAGAATCTTCCCGGGCCAAGTACCTATAAAGAGGCAATTGCCGCCTGGGATCAAGTCGGACCGAAGATGCTGCAGGTTCTGCCGCTGAATCAGCTGCAAGAGTTGCGCGGCGTTGCTCCTTATTATTACGACTGGCTGCCGCATCCCGCAGATGACCCGTGGTGGGATTGGTGTGAGTTGCGCAACAAATACCATCGCGTCCACGCCGCTGTGCTGAACCTTTCGGCCTGGTATGACGACAACTACGGTCCTGAAGGCGCCACCACAAATTTTACCGGGCTATTGAAATCTCGAACTGATGGTGATCCGCGGACTCATCTGCTGCTTGGACCCTGGACCCACGGAGTCGAGGAAACAGCAATCACCAAGGCAGGTGAGCGTCAATTCGGTTCCGCTGCTGCGATCAACTATGACGAATTAATTTTGCGCTGGATGGATCATTACGTGCGCGGTATTAACAATGGTGTCGATAGGGAGAAGCCGGTCCGCTACTTTGTCATGGGAGATAACCGGTGGCGTGAGGCTTATGCGTGGCCGCCCCCAGCGAAGCCAACGCCGTACTATTTCGTAGACTCCGGAAAAACTAATCGAGGCAGCCTCCGCCCTGACACGCCTCCCGAAGACGATCTGGTGCGTGCATTCATTTCCGATCCGGAAAAGCCGGTCACGAGCCCGTTCGACAGTTCGGGCGCGCACGACTACCGCGAGCTTGCAAAACGCGAAGATGTACTGACCTTCGATTCCGAACCGCTGGAAAAGGAAGTTGAGGTCACTGGCCCGATTCGCGCCAAGGTTTTCTTGTCATGCGACTGCCGCGATCTCGACTTATGGGTTCGCTTGCTGGATGTCGCTCCGGATGGCACTGCCTTTAACCTGATGAGTCCGGGGCTGGATGTGCAGCGCGTCAGCTACCGCGATCTTAGCAAAGGGCGTCAACTACTCTCGCCTGATCAGATTTACGAAGTTCGCCTTGAAAATCTGATCACCGGCAACGTATTTCAAACAGGACACCGGATTCGCGCGCAAGTCTCGGCTTCATTTTTCCCCAATTTCTCCCGCAATCTTCAGACTGGCGAATTAGAGACTGTTTCCGCAAAGACCCGGAAAGCGCGAGTCTCGATCTACACCGGAAAGGCGCATCCCTCGCAAATAATCCTTCCCATTGTGCCCCGTTGAAACGAAGTGTGGCGCGGACACTCCTGTGCGCGTCCGCTATAATCCGATTCCACTTCGGAGGCGTCCTTGCTGAAGATTACCTTCCTGCGGCTTCTAATTGTGGTTACGTTATCTTCGCCACTTCTCGCCCAGCGCGAGCCAGTACTCAAACAAATCGATCTGCCTCACTCCTACTACTACCGCGAGATGTATCTGCCCCAGCTCACGACTGGCCCAAGTTCCGTAGCCTGGTCGTCCGATTCGCGCAGCGTAATCTACTCCATGGCGGGCTCACTTTGGCGGCAAAAAATCGAATCCACAATCGCCGAGCAACTGACCTCAGGACACGGGTACGACTATCAACCGGATTGCTCGTCCGACGGCCATTGGGTTGTTTATGCCTCTTACGCCAGGGATTTAATTGAGCTCTGGGCATTAAATCTGGAGAGCAAAAGGTCGCTCCAGTTGACCCACGGAGGAGCGGTCAACCTAGAACCCCGCTTTTCGCCGGATGGTAAGCGCGTCGCCTTCGTTTCCACGTTGTACAACCGCCATTTTCATGTTTTTGTCGGTGACTTCAACAATGGTGAGTTACAGAATATCCAGCGCTTGACTGGAGAGAACAAGAGCCCTCTGCCGCGTTACTACTACAGTCAATTTGATCACGAAATCAGCCCCGTTTGGTCGCCGGATGGAAGTGAGATTCTCTTCGTTTCCAATCGCGGACACATCTACGGCACTGGCGGGTTCTGGCGGATGAGAGTAGAACCCGGTGCTGAGCCGCGTGAGATTCGCTACGAGGAAACCGCGTGGAAGTCGCGGCCAGATTTCTCTCCCGACGGAAAGCGCATCGTTTACGCCTCCTATCTCGGTCAGCAATGGCATCAGGTGTGGACAATACCGGCGCAGGGCGGCGATCCGTTCCCGCTCTCCTACGGTGACTTCGACAATGTAGCGCCGCGCTGGTCGCCCGATGGAAAGCGCATCGCATTCATCTCCAATCGGACCGGCAACCCTTCATTGTGGGTTCAGGAGGTCCTCGGCGGTGCTCAGTCGCAGCTTGTCGCCAAAGAAAGACGTTACCTCAAACCCGTCGGGCAGCTCGGGATTACTGTGCTAAGCACATCTGGACATCCCCTCGCCGCTCGCATTTTTGTCACCGGAGAAGATGGCCGCGCCTATGCTCCCGATGATCTCTGGATGCATGCCGATGATAACTTCGTTCGCTCCGAGCGACCGTTCGAGGCGCACTACTTTCATGCTTCCGGCAATGCGGAATTGACGCTCCCCGCAGGGCAGGCAGAAGTCGAGGTGATGAGAGGTTTCGAGTACCGCTTCGAAAAGAAACACGTGATGATTACGGCCGGACGACGATCCAATCTGACGGTTTATCTCCAACCGCTAAATGTGCCCAGGGACGCCCGCTCGCAGTGGGTCAGCGGCGATGTGCACGTTCACATGAATTATGGCGGCGCATATCGCAACACGCCCAAAAATTTAGTTGCCCAAGCCGAAGCGGAAAACCTCTCGATCGTCGAAAACCTCATCGTTAATAAAGAGCAACGGATCCCCGACATTGCCTATTTCAGCGCCAAACCTGATCCCGCATCCACCGCTGCCAATCTGCTGCTGCATGGGCAAGAGTTTCACACCAGCTACTGGGGCCATGTAGGCCTGCTGAATCTCACCCGGAACTTCTTGATACCTGATTACGCGCGCTATCCCAACACCGCAGCCGCAAGCCTTTTTCCTGCCAACGCCATCGTCGCCGACCTGGCTCACGAACAGCAGGCGCTGGTGGGCTACGTGCATCCCTACGAATCCATTCCCGACCCCAAAACGGATGAGTCGCTCACCCACGAGCTTCCCGTCGACGTCGCACTTGGCAAAGTGGATTACATCGAGGTCGTCGGATTCGCCGACCACAAGTCCACCGCGTCGGTCTGGTACCGGTTGCTGAATTGCGGCTTCCACCTCCCCACAGCGGCAGGAACCGATGCCATGGCGAATTTTGCTTCCCTGCGCGGACCTGTGGGATTGAATCGCGTGTACGTGAATGTCCCTTCGGGCCCGCTGAATATCGGCACGTGGCTCGATTCGCTGAGGCATGGGCGCACCTTCGCCACTAACGGCCCGCTGCTCGGATTCACATTAGGAAGCCGCCAGCCGGGGGAAGAATTGCACTTACCCGCTGGTGAGAACAAGGTAAAGCTCAGCGCATGGTTGCGATCACTTGTGCCGGTGGACCATCTGCAAGTGGTCTGCAATGGCGCTGTCATACGTGACCTGAAGCTGGGCGCTGATCGTCAAAGCGCAGACTCAGAGGATACAGTCCCCATCTCCCGCAGTGGATGGTGCCTGCTGCGCGCCTGGAGTGAGAAA
Organism: Acidobacteriota bacterium; assembly: GCA_003224905.1. GTDB lineage: Bacteria > Acidobacteriota > Terriglobia > Terriglobales > Acidobacteriaceae > QIAA01. The sequence goes on along the minus strand of QIAA01000036.1, from coordinate 2,288 downwards.
GCCGAACATCCGGTGCTGGATCTCTATCCTTATGCCACCACCAGCCCGATATATATCAAAGTGGCCGGATCGAATCCGAGCTCCCATGAAGATGCAGCTTACTTCGTGGCCTGGATTGATCGCCTGATCGAAGGAGCAAAGGCGAACACTGATTGGAACACTGATGCCGAAAAGACCGCAGTCCTGAACCTTCTCTCATACGCGCGCAAAATCTATGTAGATCTAGGGAAATAAGCTACGTCCGGTGAAATTGGTCGGCCGTGCAGGACTCGAAGCCGCAACCTCCTGTCTGTGCGATTTTCCACCGTAAGCGGAATGGTGGGCTACTTTGGTTTTCGAAAGTAGCCCACTCCCCCCTTATCCGCTCAGTGCAATTGTTCGTGGTGCTGATCTTTCGGAGTAATCGTGAGCCGCATCCACGGGTGAATGCAGCATTGGTAGCGAGCTACTACTTCGTGCTCTAGTGGCAGCGTGGCGCTCCCGCCCGCCGGAATAAATATATTGTCGTCGCTGGCTGGCTGCGGGACTAGAGTTCCGTTCACAACTTTGGCGCATTCCGGCGCAGGAATCGGATTGCCCGATGCCACATTTAGGAAATCGAGGAACCCTCCACCAAATCTCTTCACCTCGGTAAAGGTGTGGGTTTCGCCGCCCAGATTTTGCAGCTGCAGCGTTGCCCCATTAGAAACCTTAAGCTGCGCGGGCGAGAAACGCCACGCACCGACGGACTTATCTGCACCCACTTCAGCGACGAACCCGGGAAAAGTGATCGCCCCGTTGCTGGTGTCGCGCACGCAGGTGTCCGGCCCAACCGCTGCATTAAAGCTGGCAGGATCACAATAATCCCAGATGTGAATGGTTAATTGAGTGTTCTTATCATGCTGAGCAAATGCAGGTGCGAGGCTAAAGAGAATGACAACACCAGCCAGTACTGTGTTGAGAGGGCGATTCTTCACTGTTCCTCCTGGAACTAGGATTGCCGACCTGCAACAGGTCGCTTTTCAAACGCCGCGTGCTTCGTTGCGTTGATGAAAGGGAGGCTACTCAGGTATCGAATCTGAATTGTCAGACGCCTGTCATTTGGCGGTAAAACCTTTGTCAACTCTCGTGGACGTCCTTCCAGCTGCGGCTAGGCCGATTGACTTGCTCGATCCGGAACTGTGGACGACCAGGAGATGTGGGAAGTTGTGGTGGTCCGGGCTGATTGAATTCTGGTAGGCAGATGGTATCTATGCAAGCTGAGTCAGAAATCGGAGGCTCACACCTTTCATTGACGTGAAATAACGAGTTGCCCTTCGCGAGCCCTGCCTAAATTAGGAGTAGCTCTGACTTTGCGAAAAACGATTTCGCAGTTGGCCGCGCCCCTGTGCATACACCTGCTCTCGGTTGTGACGATTGTCTCTCGAAAGTGCTTTCCAAGTCCCTTCACAATGCCGATTGCCAAGGAACACATTTTGCGCGGCGATGAATAGAAGAGCGTGACTTCGTCCTTGTTGCGCCGCACGGTTCGCAGCTCGGGTGGTTTACTGCCAGGATTCTTGACGCGCACTACCGCGTGCACAGTCGGTTCGGTGTGTTCAATCACGTCGATAGTCCTCCACTGCGGTTGCAGGAGGTGCCCGAAAGTCTTCATCAGCATGGGAACCAGGAACATGCCGAAATCTTCCAACAATTCAGCGACCGACCGCCCGGCCATGGTAGAGCCTGTCAGCACCAGCGCAATAATTTCAGCGTCGGGGTATTCCCGCACCGGCATATACACGCGATTTGCTAGACCGGCCTCTGTGAGCAACACATCCCAAGTCCCTTTACCGTGCGTTGCCTCGACGTAGTTACGGAGTTCCGAAAAAATGATTCCGTGCACGGTTCCACCTCCAAACGAATGTAGCCAGGCCCGACCCGATCAAAACCATCCAGTAACGATCCGAACAATACCAAGGCAGGTCTTTGGCATCTGGTGAGGTCGAATTAACTCACGTAAAGTGCTGCCCCACAAAGTCACGCTAGTAACTGGGAGCAGATACCAACCGTCGCTTTTCCGACTTTTACGTCAAAGGAACGTGTGGCTTCTTATGTCGCCGGGAATCATGGATTACTATTCGTGCTCATTGGGACCGCGCGGGTACTAGAAGGGGGTTGGATAGCGATATCGAAGCTCAGATTTTCTACAGCTGGGCACAGCTCTATCGCCCATGTCTGCCCGCTGCGTTCACCCAGGCGAGGATCAGGTGCTGACCGCGATGTCGAGGCTAGCTGGGCACAAAAATGGGCACGCTCGTGAACATGGT
>QIAA01000035.1 GCA_003224905.1 Acidobacteriota bacterium | reverse complement strand
TGCCAGCTTGGAACGAATCTTCTGGACTAACATTTCCGCTTCCGTGGGTTTGATGAGGTAATCATGCACCTCTTCGCCTATCGCCTCTAGTGCACTTTCAAATGCCGGATAGCCCGTGAGGATGAATCTCAAAGCGTCAGGTTGATGCCGACGCATCGCGCTGACGACCGTAAAGCCGTCTCCTGGATGGCCGATGTTGAGGTCCGAGATGTGGACATCGAACTTGCGCTGAGTGATCAGGCCCAAGGCTTCAGTCAGGGTTCCAGCGGAAGCCACTACGAAGCCGTAGGATTCAAGCAACGGCGGAAGAGTCAATCTGATGCTGTCTAGTAGTGAAGGTAATAGAGAACTGGAGGGGCGCAATTAGTTCCTAACAGTATCTCGAGCGTCAAAGCACTTCGGTGAAGGTAGCACAAGAGCCCTGGCGCTGCTGTCCGGCAAGCCTAGCGGAAGCGCCGTATGAAAAGAGAATGCCGTTCGGACCGGTATATGCCAATGACGTAGATCACGGGCTTGCTGCTGGTTGAGAAAATCACCTGTCGTATCCGTAACAATGGGCTACCACGGAGAATGCCCAGTAATTCGGCCATATGGCCATTGGCGGCGGTCGCGTCCACTTCTTCGTCCGCATATTCGAGCTCGACTCCATAATTATGCTCCAGAGTTCGAAATAAGGAATCTTTCTTTGAAAAAGCACTGGCAAGTCCAGGGAATTCCTCTGCCGACAGATAACAGGTCTCGTGCGCAAACGGTTCCTCTGCTGTATGACGGACGCGTTCAATTTTGGTCAGGGGATTTGACTCTGGCACCTTTAGACGAGCTGCGATTTCGACCTCCCCATCAATAACTCTGCAAAAGACTAGCTTGGAACAGGGTGTCAACCCCCGGGTGGACATCTGCTCCGTGTAGCTCATCAATTTATTGAAGTGAATCCGTGGAGGAGCAACAAAGGTGCCCGCGCCGCGACGCCGTTCCACTACCCCTTCCCGTTCAAGTTCGGCCAAAGCGTGCCTCGCGGTCATGAGGCTAACTTGATGCACTCTGGCAAGTTCGCGTTCCGAACTGACCGAGTCTCCGACTTTGAGCTGTCCCGAATCAATTTGCTCACGAACCGAAGCTTGAATCCTCTGATAGGCAGGAGTGCCGTCTCCTCGCCCTGCGGGCGTCACCATTCGCTGAAATCCTCCAAAGCCAAACAAAGCAGTTTCCCAATCATTATTGATTGCTATATACCTACGCGGTTGGCGCTAAGTAACGCCTTCTGAACTATATGGCTCAACACCGCCCGTTCCTGAGGCCGTATGCTACGGTATACGGTATTCCGATGATATTCGCTACTGGCCAATGATACTGAAGCTAATTTCCTCTTTTGTAAATCGTCAAGGGCGACGTTACGAAGAAATCGAATTCACGGGATTTTGCAAGATGCCGAGCGCAGTTATCTTCTCCTTGGCCGTTAGATTGACCGAGTTTTTTAAGCGGTGCTAGCATCCTCCCTTGATGGGACTGATGCGAAAGACCCCACGTTTTGTCTTTTTGGGCACGCTGATTCTCAGTTGCTATAGTGTGCAAGCTCAGCCCCAATCAATTCCGGAGCTGCCTCGCTCCACTCTGGACAATTTCTCAGCTGGTGTCCGAGACCAGATTCAAGTTGCGTACGCCGACGCACGCGCTCACGTCAACGATAGCGCCGCAACTGGCCGGCTAGGAATGGTCTTCCACACTTATGGGCTCTTTCAGGAGGCAGCCCTGTTTTACGGGAGGGCAACCCGCCTGGCCCCTGCGGCATTTCGGTGGGCTTATTACCTGGGCTTGGTCGAGGCCGCGCAAGGGCACTGCGACGAGGCTGCCTCCATCCTTCGCAAAGCGGTGCGCCTCGATCCCGACTATGTCCCCGCACAATTACAACTGGCAGACTGCCTGCTGAGTTCCGCAGATTGGAACGGGAGTGAAGAACTTTATGCGGTAATAACGAAGCGTTACCCCGATAACGCCGAGGCCTACTATGGCTTGGGTCGGGTGCGTGCCGCCCGCAACGACTTCGCCGACGCAGCGGAGGCCTACAGCAAAGCATGCGCGCTGTTTCCCGATTTCGGACCTGCCCATTACGCTCTGGCTCTGGTCCATCGCGCACTCCACCAGAGTGACCAGGCTGACGAACAATTTCGGCTCTACGAGAGAAACAAGGACCGTTTCCCCCCGTCCAGCGACCCGCTTCTGGATGAAGTTCGCATACTCAACCGGAGTGCAACCTACCAGATCCAGATCGGTATTGAGCTCGAAAAGCAAGGCAAAATTGAAGAATCCGTGACAGCACACGAGAAGGCCCTCGAAATCAATCCCCAATTGGTTCAGGCGCACGTCAATCTGATCGAGCTATACGGGCGGCTGGGTCAATTCGAGAAGGCAGAGGAGCACTATCTCGCTGCGTCCCATCTCGATTCGGGCTCTTCGGAGAGCTATTACAATTACGGAGTGCTACTCCTCGGTGCTGAACGATATCAACAGGCCGAGAACGCTTTTCGCAAAACCATCGAGATCGATCCCTTTCAAGCGGGCGCTCACAACAACCTCGGATTCCTCCTTGAGCGGCAGGGCAGATTGTTGGACGCCCAGACCGAGTACCGCCGAGCCATCGAGAACAGACCTAACGATCGCCAAGCACACTTCAATCTTGGACGAGTGTTAGTGAACCTGGAAAAGTACCGGGAAGGAATCCAGGAACTAGAAAAGACGATCGAGCTGCAGGATGAAAACACGCCTCGATACATCTATGCGCTAGGAGCTGCACTTGCACGCTCAGGGGACCGCGAGAATGGCTTGCGCTACATCCGCCGAGCCCGTGAGGGTGCTCAAACGCTCGGCCAATCGGGTTTGGTGAACAGCATTGATCGCGATCTTCGCACCCTCGAGTCGACGAGATCCCCGCAGTGAACCAGAGGGACCGCGACCTTGCAAGACCCTTCCATCAACAAGCAAAGCATACTTGGGGGCGCCGCCAATTTCTGAAGGTATGCTTCTTGGCCCTTGCGAGTTGGCTCGGCGCGACGTGGGTCACAGCTAGCGCTCATTCTTCTCCAGAGCTGCTTTTTCGAGAAATTTCCGACGAGGTGGGTCTGAAGTTCCATCACTTCACCGGCGCGACAGGCGAATACTACATGCCCGAAATCATGGGAGCCGGCGCCGCCTTATTCGATTATGACAATGATGGCGATCTGGACGTTTATCTGATCCAGGGCACGGTCTTTGATCCTAACCAAGATCCCCGTCTTTCCAAGTTCCCCCCTCCTGCTGGCTCAAGGCCCGGCAACCGGCTATTCCGCAATCTGTTGAGCGAGACTGGAAAGCTGCAATTTGTGGACGTGACCGAAAAGGCAGGAGTCGGTCACATCGGTTACGGAATGGGAGTAGCAGTTGGCGATTACGACAACGACGGTTTCCAGGACCTTTACGTCACGAATTTTGGACACAACGTTCTCTATCACAACAATGCAAACGGCACATTCACGGACGTCACCGCGAAGGCCGGTGTCGATGACCCTCGGTGGAGCACCAGCGCAGCCTGGGTCGACTTTGATCGAGACGGGCGCCTCGATCTTTTTGTCGCCAACTATCTTGATTTCAATATTAATGGAAATAAGCGTTGCACCGCATCTACGGGAGAACGAGACTATTGCACACCTAAGGTGTACCAACCGGTCCCGGCGCGGCTGTTCCGAAATCTCGGCGACGGCACCTTTCAGGACCTAACAGAAGCGGCTGGAATCGGAGCGGCCGTCGGACCGGGCCTCGGAGTAGCCATCGATGATTTCAACGGCGATGGTTGGCCAGACATTTACGTTGCCAATGACGGCGCCGCTGCTCACCTGTGGATCAACCAGCGCAACGGCACTTTCAAGGAAACCAGCCTGCTGTCTGGAACCGCCTACAACGTCGAGGGCACATCACAGGCCGGCATGGGCGTGGCTGCAGGTGATTTTGACAATGACGGCGATGATGACATTGTGAAAACCAACTTGACCAAGGAAGGCTGTAATTTATACGTCAACGATGGAAAGGCTGATTTTTATGACGCTGCAGCCGAACTGGGCCTCTTTCTCCCAACTTTTCCCTATACGGGTTTCGGGACGGGATGGTTTGATTATGACAATGACGGCCGCTTGGATCTGTTTGTCGCCAACGGTGCCGTGAACCGCTTGGAAGTGTTGCGCGGGACTCCGTACCCGTTTAACCAACCGAATCAGTTGTTCCACAATGAGGGGCGAGGGCAAAAATTTCGAGAAAGGACAGAGGCTGCGGGTCCGGCTTTTGCCCTTTCCGAAGTGAGCCGTGGAACTGCATTCGGTGACATTAATAATGACGGCGCCGTCGACATACTAATCACCAACAACAATGGTCCGCCACGGCTGTTGCTCAATCAGACTCACTACTTAAATCACAATCACTGGCTGCTGGTTCGACTAGAAGCGGCGAGTGGCAATCGCTTTGGCATGGGCGCTCAGATCGAAATCCATCGCCACGGGCAAAGATTCTCACGGCGCGCTCACACCGATTCGAGCTACCTAAGCGCGAACGACGTCCGGGTTCATTTTGGCTTGGGAGAGGACGCCCAAATTGAAAGCCTGATTGTGAACTGGCCGGACGGTTCGGCTGAGGCTTGGGACAACATCCAAGCTGACCATATTGTCACGATCCGGCGAGGGACTGGCCGCAGGATTCGAGCGCTGAGATTCGCCTTCCGTCAGTTGTGGAAAGATGGCCATCTAGGCTGGACGGCTCACGTCTAGGCTCTTCTGATTAAACGGTTAACTAGTGGCAATTTACATCACCATGGCTGCAGATTGTGGTTTTGTTTCTTGACAATCGCTATTTCACGGCTGTATAGGTTCTCCAACTCTAGACAACACGGCAGTGTTGTTGTGTCGAAACCAGTGGTCGGAACTGCATGATGGCGCTAGCGGATACTCGGTCGCGAAGAGCGAAGAGCGAAAAGCGATCGCTTGTCTCAAAATTGTTCGGCAGGGTTTCCCGAGAATGTAATCAGGTTTGAAGGAGGCGTCGTGAACAAAGCAAATTGGCTGTTCGTGTTAGGACTCGTTAGTCTTGTTGCGTTGGGCATCCAACACGTCATCTTCGTGCCTGTCCTGAACGCTCAGGTTTTATATGGCTCGGTTATCGGCACGGTGACCGACCAGAGCGGCGCGGTTGTACAGAAAGCCCACGTGGTCGTAACCAACCGTGCCACAGGAGTTCAGCGTGAAACCGATGCCGATGAGAATGGCCATTACAGAATCACAGACCTTCCACCAGGGGAATACGACCTCAAGGTTACCGCCAGCGGGTTCAAGCCTCTTACGCAGACAGGCCTAAGGGTAGGAGCCAACACCGTTGCCACGGCCGACGCCAGCTTGCAAGTGGGTGCCATGGCCGATCAGGTCACCGTCGAGGCATCCGCAGTGAGTCTGCAAACCGAAAAGTCCGATGTACATACGGAAATTCCCGCAAAAGCCATTCTGGAGATGCCGCTCAATCAGTACCGCAACTACCAGACGTTGATCAACCTTGTGCCCGGCGCCACCCCCGGCGTATTTCAGAATGCTATCGCCGATACTCCCGAACGCGCCTTGAGCACGAACATCAACGGTACCAATCGCAACAACAACAACACACGCGTAGACGGTGCCGCAGACGTGTTCGTCTGGCTGCCTCACCACACGGTTTATGTGCCGCCGGCTGAGACTATTCAGGAAGTCAACGTTTCTACCAACAATTTCGATCCTGAACAGGGGATGACCGGGGGCGCTGCCGTTACGGTGATTACCAAATCAGGCACCAACCAGTTCCATGGAGTTCTGTTTGAGTACCATCAGGATCAAGTTCTCCGGGCAAGACAATATTTTGAGACTCCCAGCGTAAGTCCGCGGAAGGGCAAGAGCATTCTCAATGATTTCGGTGGCACTTTCGGCGGCCCCATCAAGAAGGACAAGCTATTCTTCTTCGGAAGCTACGATGGCACTTATGAGCGCGATAACCGCAGCACAGGTCTTGTAACGGTCCCCACCGCGGCTCTTCGCGCCGGGGATTTTTCCGGCACGGGCACGACCATCTATGACCCGACTACTGGGAATGCAGATGGTACTGGACGCACACCCTTTGCTGACCAGTCGGCCATCCCGGTTGATCCCATTACCGCAAAGATCCTGGCTTTGATTCCGCTGCCAAACGTACCCGGAGCGGGCAACACGTCCAACTATTTCAAGTCGGCTACGCAGAGTTTGAATCGCAACAATTTCGACGGGAAGGTTGACTGGAACCGTACGGCCAAGCACAGTATTTTTGTCAAATACAGTGCCATGAAGTCGCTGTTTCACGGCGAACCCAGCCTGGGCGACGCCATAGGCGACTGTGCCTGTGATGGCGGACTCGGTGACTTTCATTCTTTTGTGCAGTTGGTCACCCTCGGCCATACCCTGACGCTTACGCCGAATCTCCTGCTTGATGGTAACGTGGGCTTCACTCGCATGAGCGAGTACGGCCAGCCACCGGACTTCGGCACCAACATCGGCCTCGATGTACTGGGGATTCCTGGTACCAATAACCCGGATGACGTGCGCGACAGCGGTATCCCATTCTTCGCTGTTTCCGGCTTTGCCAACATTGGCAACTCAGAAGGATGGAACCCTGCTTTCCGCCACGACTGGAGCTTTACCAGTTCCCACAACCTGCGGTGGTCTCATGGCAAGCACCAAGTGAGTTTCGGCACCGACATCATCCACCATCACCTGAATCACTGGCAGCCGGAGTTGGGTGCGGGCCCGCGCGGAGAGTTTGACTTTGGCGGCGGTGTGACAGCTCTCAACGGTGGACCTTCCCCTAACCAGTTCAATGCTCTGGCGCAGTTCGAACTCGGCCTGGCTGGCGAGGGTGGCGTCGGGGCCGGAAACGCCGTTGGAGTGGGGAGAAGCGAGCAATTTATCGAAGCGACAGCCCGTGAATGGCAATTCGGCTTCTTCGTCGGAGATCGCTATCGAGTTACCAACAAGCTCACGGCTACGCTCGGCCTGCGTTACGAATACTATCCGCTGATGACACGAAACGGTCCGTTCAAGTTTGACCGCTTTGACTTTACCTGTGTCCTGCGTGCAGTCCCCTGTAACGTGCTGCTCGGTGGCCTGGGCGGCAATCCCGATCACCTCGGGGTCACCACCAGCAAGAAGCTCTTTGCCCCGAGGGTCGGTTTTGCCTACCAGATCAAAGATAGTACCGTGGTGCGGGCCGGCTACGGAATAACAGTCGATCCATTGCCTCTGGCCAGGCCATTGCGCGGGTTCTATCCGCTTACGGTGGGCTCGAATTTTGCCGGACCGAACGGCTTTTCTCCAGTGTCGTCGTTTTCGTCGCTCGCCACGCCGCTTCCCGGCGGTCCTATTGCGGTGGGCATCCCGGCCGTCTGCTGCCCGGACATCAGCAGTGGAGTCATTCCACTTCCGGCCCAGGCGTTGGAGCGGAGCGTGGGACCTGGCTTGCTAAAGCGGGGATACATCGAGTCATGGAACCTGATAGTGGAAAGGAAACTTCCGGCGAAGTTTTTCGGCTCCGTGGGGTACGTCGGTACCCAGACGATTCACCAGTTTGCTGACGTGGACCTGAACGCTTCTCTGCCCGGCACCGGGCAGGCTGGACAACGGTTCAATACTCCAACCTACGGCCGTACGGCGCAAACCTTGTTTTGGCAGGGCTTCCTGAATGCCAACTATCACTCCCTCCAGACCAGCATTAACCGCCAATTTTCGAATGGTCTGATGGTCAAGGGTGCTTACACATTTTCGAAAGCCATCAACTATACGGATGACGATGGATGGGCGAGCCTTGCCTGGAACGATCCAAGCATCCTGAGGCGCAACCGTGCTGCCGCTGGGTACAATACGCCGCACATCTTCCAATTAGCATACGTCTATGAACTGCCGCTTGGTAAAGGTAAGCCATTTGCGCAGAGTGGCGGCGCGGCTAAGATCCTCGGTGGGTGGCAGACTAGCGGCACCTTCAGCGCGATCTCCGGCCACCCCGGCTGGGGGTTGACTAACGCAGACATTACGGCTTCCGGCGCTTCGTTGAATGCCGTCGGACAGAGGCAGACGCCTGACCAAGTCGGGCCAATCAAGAAACTTGGCGGAATCGGCCCAGGTAATCCTTTCTATGACCCCAGCTCATTTGCGCCCGTCACTCGCGTTGGCTATGGCAATGTAGGTCGCAATCCCCTGTTAGGGCCAGGCTCCGTCAACTTTGACTTCAGCCTGTTCCGTACGATCGGCATTACCGAACGCTTGGCATTGCAATTCCGCGCTGACGCCTCCAATCTTTTCAACACACCACATTTCAAAGACCCCAACGGCGACATCACCAGTGCCACCTTCATGGATATTACCGGCGCCAAGGACGACGAGCGCCAGTTCCGCTTTGGATTACGCCTAGCATTCTGATTTGCTGAATCTAGAGCCGGGGCACGCGATGGCGTGCCCCTAATTTTTACAGTGCACGCCAGTATCAGCGGTGCCTCGTTATTGCGTTATTGCTTCTCCGAATATTTTCCGAAGCCCTTAGCGTGTGGCCGCGACCCGGCTGCCGGTCACCAGTCATCCTATCTATAATTCCTTTCTTGGAGCCCGGGACAAGATGAAATCTGGCCAGCTACTCATTGTCTGTTTGTTTTCGATTCTGATGCAGTCGAGCGGCTGGGCTCAGTCGGACGAGCTGGTCCTAAAGTCGCAGCGCGCCAAGCAATTTATGGCCGAGGGCAACTTCGTGGAGAGCATTGCTCTGTACCGCGAATTGACTCAGGCCGTGCCCAATAACCCGGGACTGATGCTGAACCTCGGCATGGCGCTCCACATGGCGGGAAAGGAACGCGAATCGACACAGCAGTTGGAAGCCGCAGTGAAGCTTGACCCCGCACTAACGCCCGCATGGCTGTTCCTTGGAGCGGCTCGCCTGCAGCTGGGCAAAACATCCGCAGCCATTGAGGCACTCAAGACAGTTTTACGTCTGCAGCCTGATCATGGGGATGCGCTTGCCATGCTCGCGGCCACTTCGTTTGCGCTCGGCCGCGCTACGGAGGCAGCAGAGCAGTACAAGAAACTCGCAGATCTTGACCCAGGCAGCTCCGCTGCCTGGTATGGGCTGGGGCGCAGCTTTGAATCGCTTTCCGTCAGCGCTTTTGATGAACTCCAGAAAACGGCGCCAGAGTCGGCGTACTGGCTGGCACTGATAGCGGAGGCCCGGCTCCGGGAACAACAATTCTCGAGCGCCTTCTACTTATATCGTCACGCCCTGGAAACGATGCCCGCGATGCGGGGTCTGCACCCCGCTGTGGCGGAGATCTATCGCCAGACCGGACATCCAGAGTGGGCGAACCAAGAGGAAGCGAAGGAACAGCAGCTTCCGGAACCGGACTGTCGTACGCAGACACTAGAGTGCGAATTTCGGGCGGAGAATTTCGGTGGGCTTGTCGCCTCCACCCAAGATTCGAAAACTCCTGAATCCCACTATTGGCGATCGCGAGCGTATAACCAGTTGGCTCTGCGGGCGTTTGCCCACCTCGGTCAGCTGCCGCCGTCTGCGGAGCAACACGAGCTGAGAGCGCACATTTACCTGGGCCAGAAAAAGTATAGCGAAGCCGCCGCCGAATGGAGAGAGGCGCTGAAGTTGCATCCGGGCGATGCGCAGATTCAGAAGCAGCTTGGCATCAGTCTCAAATTCAGCCAGGACTACAGCGGCGCTCTATCTGTGTTCCAGGATCTCCTTCGGCAACAGCCGGGGTCGGCGGAATTGAGTTATCTGGTGGGCGATACACTGCTAGATTTACAGCGAACGGAAGAGGCAATCCCTTTGCTGAGGCGTGCCGTCCAGCGCGATCCGGAACTGCGGGCGGCGCACAAGTCACTTGCGCGCGCAGAGCTGGCGGTTGGCAACGCGGCCGCAGCTATTCCGCACCTCAAGATCGCTTTGACCACTGATGAAGACGGTAGCCTGCACTACCAGCTCGCGAGGGCCTATCAAACCAATGGTCAACCGCTTCTGGCCAAACAGGTCCTGATGGATTATCAGAAGATACAGAAATCTACGGCGGCGGCAATGGAGGCCGCAAGGCAGGACGTTGAAATTACCCCACCTTAAGAAATTTATTCTTTCGACGGCTCGTGGACTTCAAGAACCTGGTTCGTAGCGACATTTCGTAGCACTTGTACGGTACCGCTTGGCCATCGAATTTCGATACGCTCAATATTTTCCAGCTTGCCGGTTCCAAAATGGACGCTCCGAGGGCTGGAGGACGCGTAGCCCACGCTGGTGGTCACGTGGTTGGATTGATTGCCCAGCCGGATTTTGGCGCCGATGCCGTCGCGATTACTCCGAGTGCCGGTCAGTTTCAGGATCAGCCAGCGATTGGCTTCTGGACTGACATTCTGCCAAAGCTCTACCGACTCGCCGAGTGCGCTGACGACCACGTCAATTCTTCCGTCATTGTTAAAATCCGCGAAGGCGCTGCCGCGATGGGCGCGCGAAACATTAAAACCCGCATCCGACGAGACATCGCGGAAGATCCCATCGCCGAGGTTCGCGAACAGACTGTTAGGCTGCTTGTAGTGTGTCGGTTGGAAAAGGTCAATCAGGTCGTTGACGTCAGAATTGGCAGTAAACAGATCTTTCCAGCCGTCGTTATTGAAGTCGAAAAAACCATTGCTCCAACCACTGCGTGTGGTGCTGAGAGGGCCTAGCCTGCTGTCGTGCGTTGCGTCCAGGAAAACGCTCTTCCCGGAATTCCGAAATAGGGGAAATGTTTCGCCTGCCAGCGCAGTAATGTTGAGATCAGGCAATCCGTCATTATCGAAATCGCGAAAATCTACCCCCATGCTGGCTATCGGGAGTCCATTGTTCGTGAGAGCTACTCCAGATTGGAGACCCACTTCTTCAAAAGTTCCATCCCCACGATTTTGGAACAGGAAGTTGGGTAGATTGTCGTTGGTGACGAAAATGTCCATCCGACCGTTATTGTCGTAGTCGGCGAAAGCAACCCCCATACCTCGCCCGATGTGTGCGCCTATTCCTGACTTGATAGTCACATCCTCGAAAGTCCCATCATGCCGATTGCGGTAGAGAGTATTGGACAATCCCTCGAAGTACTTGGGGTGGCAGTAGACACGCAGGTTGCGATCGCGCTCGCCGCAGTAGCGATCGAACTCCGGCGTCCAGTGGGCGTAATTGACCACGAACAGGTCTAACCATCCATCGTTATCGTAGTCAAACCAGCCGGCAGCAACCGACCATTTATCACTCTTAATGCCGGCAACTTCGGTCACGTCCTCAAACTTGCCGTTGCCTAGGTTACGATAGAGAATGTTGCGATACACTCCCGCCACGAACAAATCCGTATGGCCGTCGTTGTTGTAATCGGCCGCAGCAACGCCCATCGAATAACCGGCACCCGCAACTCCTGCTTCTACAGTGACGTCCTTAAACTTCATACCGCCAGTGTTCCGGTAAAGCCGGTTGAAAAATTTTGGTGAGTCTTTTTCCAGGGAAGGAATTGATGCCCCGTTAGTGAAAAAGATATCAGCCAGCCCATCGCCGTCGTAGTCGAAGGCCGCCACCCCGCCGGGCATAGTTTCAATCAGGTGCTTGCGCGGCGTGGGATTGTTCTGAAGAACAAAATCCAGTCCCGCTTGTTGCGCAATCTCTCGAAAGCGAATGGGAGCCAGCGCGAAAAGTGGCTTTGTAACACTTTTCTTCGTTTGCGACTGTAGGAGCAGAGATAGACATGCTGCAAGAAAGTTT
>QIAA01000163.1 GCA_003224905.1 Acidobacteriota bacterium | reverse complement strand
TGGATGCTGCGCCCTTCCATCGACGCAGCTGAAATCAATGCCCGCCTGGATGCGGTCGGGACACAGCTGCAACACTCCATCTCGCGTGAAGAACTGCGCCGCGCCCTTGATGGAATTCTGGATTTGGAGCGCTTGCTCAGCCGTGTAACTTTGGAAACCGCGAACCCGCGCGACGTGTTAGCGTTATCGGCGTCGCTGGCCAGGATCCCTTCCGTCCGTTCCGCTCTCGGGACATTCAGTGCCGCCCGGCTCCAGTTACTTCATGCATCGATCGACGAGCTGACCGATTTGCGTGAGCGAATCGATAAGACCGTTGTCTCCGAGCCGCCCATCTCGCTCAGCGATGGCGGCGTGATTCAGCCCGGGGTCGACGCCGAACTCGACCAACTCCGCGACCTGAGCCGTAACAGCAAGCAGTACCTCGCCCAGATCGAGCAGCGGGAGCGCCAGCGCACGAATATCGGATCGCTCAAGGTCAAGTTCAACAATATTTTTGGCTACTACCTTGAGGTCTCAAAACCAAACCTGCATCTCGTCCCGGCAGACTATGAACGCAAGCAAACACTGATGAATGCCGAGCGCTTCACTACGCCGGAGTTAAAAGAGTACGAGTCGAAAATTCTTGACGCCCAGGAAAAAATCGTTGAAATCGAGCGCCGTCTCTTCACCGAATTGCGCACCGCCATTGCCGGCGAAGCCCGCCGCATCCGGCAAACCGCTCTCGCAGTGGCCGAGGTCGACGTACTCGCGTCGCTTGCCCAAATCGCAGCCTTGCGCAATTACCGCCGCCCGACGTTCGATGACTCAAGCGATATCGAAATTCTCGAAGGCCGCCATCCCGTCATTGAGCAACAGGAACTGGCTGGCGGCAGCGAGCGCTTCGTGCCAAATGACCTGTATCTCAACTCCACGACGCACACCGTGCTGGTTGTGACCGGGCCCAACATGGGCGGCAAGTCGACTTATTTGCGACAAGCGGCTCTCATCGTGATCCTGGCGCAGATGGGATCCTTCGTACCTGCACGTTCCGCGCGACTGAGCGTCGTGGACCGCGTCTTCACCCGAATCGGAGCCAGCGACAACCTGGCTCGCGGCCGCTCCACCTTCATGGTCGAGATGACCGAAACCGCCGCGATTCTTCACACCGCAACGCCGCGCTCCTTGATCTTGCTCGACGAAGTCGGCCGCGGCACCGCCACCTACGACGGTCTTGCCATCGCCTGGGCCGCGGTCGAATATATCCACGCGCGCACCCGCGCCAAGACTCTGTTCGCCACTCATTATTTTGAGCTGACCGAACTCGCCGAGAGGCTCTCCGGCGTGAAGAATTACCACGTTTCCGTCAAGGAAACCGGCGGCGGCATCGTGTTCCTCCGCAAAGTGGAGCCCGGAGCCGCCGACCGCAGCTATGGAATCGAAGTCGCCAAGCTGGCAGGCTTGCCAAATGAGGTCATCGAACGCGCCCGCGAGGTACTCGCCGAGCACGAAAGCGCCGAGCAGCAGGTCACCGGACATCTATCGCCCGGCGCAGATCCCCCGCCAGCCCAACTGACGATCTTCACTCCACTATCGCAACCTGTGCTGGAAAAATTGCGCGACGTGGATCTCAACCGCCTGACGCCGCTGGAGGCGCTAAACCTGCTGGCGGAACTGAAAAAGGAAATTTAGCGATGAACAATTGAAGATGATGAAGAATGAACTGTTCCCAACACGGCCCCGAAGGGGCGGCTTATTTCAGCCCAGGGCCGTAAGCCCTGGGTAAACATGAATTCAGATTTCGGCTCCGCAAGGGCGCCACCCCTGCTTGTACGTAGACCGTCTTCTGCTTGAAGCAATGCCTAAAAACCACGATATCGGCCAACTCCTTATCATCGGCTTCGATGGCACCAAACTTTCATCCTCACTCCGCTCGCTCCTCACCCGCATTCAACCCGCGGGCGTAATTCTTTTCGCCCGCAATATCGCCAACGCGCAACAGACGCATCGCCTGCTGAAAGATTGCCAATCCTGCGTCTCCACACCACTGTTCACCTGCGTCGATATGGAAGGCGGCCGCGTCGATCGCTTCCGTAACCTGATCGGATCCGCTCCTTCCGCTGCCGACGTCTTCGCCACCGCCGACCGCAAATTATTTCGCCGGCACGGCAAAATCATCGGCGAAGCCTGCCGCACTCTCGGCTTCAACACCGATTTCGCTCCTATCGTAGATCTCGCTCTCCCAGCTTCCCAAAAGGTGATGAGTTCGCGTGCAGTCTCGTGCGATCCCAGGAAAGTCGTCGCCTATGCACGCGAATTTCTCGCCGGCCTTAGCTCCGCCGGCGTAATTGGCGCGGGCAAACACTTCCCCGGCCTTGGTGAAGCGAATCTCGACACCCATCACGAACTTCCCAGGGTAAACAAATCTTTCAAGAACCTATGGGCCGAAGACATCCATCCTTATCGGGCAATGCGCCGCGAACTGCCCATGGTGCTCGTCGGACATGCGAACTACCCTTCGGTTACACGCAATGGCAAGCCAGCCTCGCTTTCAAAAAAGTTGATCACCGACATCCTGCGCCGCAAAATTGGCTACCGTGGCCTGATCGCCTCCGACGACCTGGAAATGGGCGGCGTTCTGAAAGCCGCTCCGATTGAACAGGCCACTGTCGAGCACGTTCGCGCCGGTGGCGATCTCTGCCTCATCTGCCACATCGAGGAATACGTCACGCGCTCATATGAAGCTTTGATCCGCGAAGCCGAGCGTGACCACAAATTTGCCCAGCGGGTCACAGATTCCTCTGCACGGGTAATCGCGTTTAAGAAGAAGTCCCTTGAAATTAAACGCCGGACTCCCGCCCCTACTCCCGCTAAAATCGAAAGACTTTCCCGTCAACTATGGGAGTTTGCCGAGCAAGTTCGGATGGGAAGACTTTCGGTATTGTGATTCCACAATGATCGTTGCCGGAGTGATGAGTGGCACCTCTGCCGACGGCATCAACGTCGCATTGGTCCGCGTCTCTGATTCCAGGAAGGGCAGGGCTTTCAAATTCCTCGCCCACGCCCAATATCCGTACCCTAAAAACGTTCGACGCGCAGTGCTGAATACGATGAACGCGCGGCAGGCCAGTGTTGCCGACCTGGCGCGGCTCAATTTTCTTCTCGGCGAGTTGTACGCTGATGCCGTGCTTTCAACGCAGCGCCAGTTTCGGCTAAAGGCAGAGTTGGTCGGCTGCCACGGCCAGACCATCTATCATCAGGGCGAGCCTGCACCGTTTCTCGCCCGGAAGCTCGCCGTCACCTGGCAGACGGGCGAAGCCTCAGTCATCGCGGCGCGTGTGGGCGTTCCCGTCGTGTCCGATTTCCGCCCCGCAGACATGGCCGCGGGCGGCAAGGGCGCGCCGCTAGTTCCATTTCTCGACTACCTGCTCTATCGCGACCAGCACTCCGGCCGCATCGTACAGAACATCGGCGGCATCGCTAATCTCACGGCTATTCCCGCGGGCGCTCGCACTGATCAGCTTCTTGCGTTCGACACCGGCCCCGGTAACATGGTGATCGATGCCGTAATGGATCGCCTTTTCCGCAAACCTTATGACCATAATGGCGAAATCGCCGCTTCGGGAGTCGTCGTGCAGAACGTCGTCCGCGATCTCCTCCGCAAGCCGTTCTTCCGCCGCAAACCTCCCAAGACCGCCGGCCGCGAAGAATTTGGCCGCGACTTCGTGGCAGATTTCTTAAAGCGTTGCGGCCGCGCGACAAAAGAGGATGTTGTTGCAACCGCCACTGCCTTCACCGCTTACTCCATCGCTGACGCAATTCGTCGTTTTGTAACGACTCGCAATCAGTCATTCCGCGAAGTTGTGCTTTCAGGCGGAGGCGCTAACAATCCCACTCTCATGGCCATGCTGGCAAATTCGTTCAAGCCCCTGGGATTGGAAATTCGTTTCTCTGATGAATTCGGTTTGCCATCCGACGCCAAAGAAGCTGCCGCATTCGCATTGATGGCGTACGAAACCTGGAACCGCCGGCCATCCAACGTCCCCTCAGCAACCGGCGCCCGGCGTGCAGCCGTGCTCGGCAAGATCTCATATCCATAGGTGCGCGCGTGCCCGTTTACATCTCTCTTCTTCGTGGAATCAATCTCGGCCCGCACAACCGAATTAGCATGGACCAGCTCAAAACCTCGCTGGTGTCGCTTGGCTTCGAAAGAGTCCAAACCTACATCCAGAGTGGAAACGTAATCTTTAGTGCCGCACTACGCTCTTCGTCCGTAGTGTCCGACAGAATCGAGAAGAAAATCGTCGTGGCTTTCGGCCTTGCTATTACTGTTGTGTCGAGGACAGCCGAGGAGATGGGCAACACCATCAGGAGCAGTCCATTTCTGAAGGAGAAGAGAATCGATCTATCGAAGCTGCATGTTACATTTCTATCCCAAGCTCCCGTGCCATCATCCCTGGAGAAATTAGCTCCGCTCGCAACCGCCGGCGACGAGTTCCGCCCCTCCGGCCGTGAAATCTATCTATATTGCCCCAACGGATATGGCAGAACGAAGCTGTCCAATAATGCTCTGGAAAAGGCTTTATCCGTTCGCGCCACCACCCGCAATTGGAGAACCGTAAATCAGCTCTACCAGATCGCCCTGGGCTATCGCTGATGTACGCGACGCGCGCGTTCGCGACAGCCGTCTTTTTCTCCTTATTATTGTCGCTATTATTGTCGCTCCCCTCCTGCTCTTCGACGCCCCACCTTGAAACCCTTGTAATGATCATCGAAAGCAGCCCCACCAACCTCGATCCCCGCATCGGGATCGACGCCTATTCCGAACGCATCGATAATCTGATCTTCGACGACCTCCTCACCCGCGACGAACACCTGAACGTCGCTCCAGGACTCGCCGAACGCTGGGAGATCCCCGACCCCCGCACCTATATCTTCCACCTGCATCACGGTGTCAAATTTCACAATGGCCAATCATTGACGTCTCGCGATGTAAAGTGGACTTTCGATTCTCTCCTCGAACACAAGATTCGAACCACCAAGGCCGCCGCCTACCGCTTTGTAGATCACCTCGAGGCGCCTGACGATTACACGGTCATTTTCCATATGAAGGAGCCCTTCGCTACGCTCCTGTGGAATCTGTCCGACGGCGCCATCGGCATCGTGCCCTACGGCAGCCTGGGTGAAATGAGCAGTCATCCAATCGGATCAGGGCCGTTCCGTTTCCTGAGCGCACAACTAGATAAAGAAGTGATCGTCGAACGCAATGACGATTACTGGGGCGATTATGCTCAACTCAAGCGGGTGCGCTTCATGGTTGTGCCCGACACTACGACACGCGCGCTCGAACTTCGCAAAGGCAGCGCCGATATCGCCATCAACGCTCTCACAGCCGACATGGTGTTGGCCTTGCAGCGCAATCCCAATCTGGAAGTCATGCGGGCTCCCGGCACTGTCCTTAGCTATATGGCTTTCAATACGCGCGATCCAGTCCTCAAGGACGTTCGCGTGCGCCAGGCCCTGAACTATGCAATTGATCGCGACCCGATGATCGAATATCTGCGGCGTGGATTTGCCCGGCCCGCCAGCAGCATCCTCCCGCCCGAAAGCTGGGCATACAACGGAAATGTCTCAACCTACAAACGTGATCCCGAACGTGCCCGGCAATTACTGGAGCGGGCAGGCTACCCCGCCGTAAACGGCGTACGTTTCCACCTGACAATGAAAACTTCTACGGAAGAGGAAACGCGCCTGATGGCAGCCGTCCTGCAGCAGCAACTCCGCGAAGTTGGAATCGCTCTAGACATCCGCACCTTCGAGTTCGCAACTTTCTTTTCCGACGTCACTCACGGCCTCTTCCAGCTCTATTCCCTGCGCTGGATCGGCGGCAATGAAGACCCGGACATCTTCGAATACGTCTTCCACTCCGGCAAATTCCCGCCCAATGGCGCCAACCGCAGCTTCTATTCGAACCCACGTCTGGATGAGCTGATCGACCTGGCGCGCACCGAGCTCGATCAGAACACTCGCAAGCAGCACTACGCCGAAATCCAGCGAATTCTGGCGGATGATCTTCCTTATATCAATCTCTGGTACCAGGACAATCTACTGATTCATTCGAAGCGGGTGCGAAACATCACACTGAATCCGTCCGGCAATTACGACTTCCTGAAAACAGCGGAACTGATTCGTTAAATACTTAAGGAGTTTCTGACTTTGCCTCTCCTCTGTGTTCCTCTGTGCTCTGTGGTTTAAGGCTCTTGACCACAGAGGGGCACAGAGGACGTGCCGAGATCGCGCAATCCTTGAGACGTGCGAATGTTATCTCGCGTGTTACGATCGAAGCAGAAAGCCTGCCCATGCGCATTCTCTTCATCGGCGATATCTTCGGCCGCCCCGGCCGAACCATAGTCAAAGAGCACCTCTCCGAGCTGGTCAAACAGCACAGCAGCGACCTCGTCATCGCCAACGGAGAAAACGCTGCCGCCGGCTTCGGCATCACCCCTCCGCTGGCGGAGGATCTGTTCGAGCTGGGAATCGATGTGCTCACCACCGGCAATCACGTCTGGGACAAGCGCGAGATCATCGACTACTTCCAAAGTGCCGACGGCAATGAAAGCCTCGCACGCCGGCTCCTGCGCCCGGCAAATTATCCGACTGGCATGCCGGGCTGGGGCGTCTATGAAGGCCGCAAGAACAATGTGCCCTATGCCGTCATCAACCTTCAGGGGCGGGTTTTTATGGCCGCCAATGATGATCCCTTTCGCGTCGCCGATCAGTTGCTCAAGGAAATCAAGGCCAAGGTCATTCTGGTCGATATTCATGCCGAGGCAACGTCAGAAAAGAACTCGCTCGGCTGGTATCTCGACGGCCGCGTCACCGCAGTGCTCGGCACGCACACCCACATCCCCACCGCGGATGAGCGCGTGCTCCCCGGCGGCACAGCCTATATCACCGATGTCGGCATGACCGGACCTTATGACAGTGTGATCGGCGTAAAAAAAGAGCTGATCATCGCGCGCTTCCTGAACAACATGCCCGTGCGCTTTGAACCTGCGACCGGTGATGTGCGCCTGTGCGCGGTGACAATCGATTGTGACGAAAGCAGTGGCAAAGCGCGAAAGATCGAACGAATCATGCTGAGCTAGATGTCGCATGGCTTCCTCCACATCCGCCCAATCCAACGCCTTCCGCTGGACGGACTTCGATGCCTACCTGTTCGATATCGACGGCACACTGCTCGTGACGCGCGACCTGGTCCATTACAACGCTCTGAACCTCGCCATGCGGGAAGTCTACGGAGTGGACACGACCATCGATGGCATTACGTACCATGGCAAAACTGACCTCGGCATCCTGCGTGCCTCGCTGGAACGCGCCGGGATCGTCGGCAGTACTTTTGAAATGAAACTCCCTGCCGCTCTCCAGATCATCCGTCGAGAAGTGAACGCAAATGCGAGCGCCATTAATCCCGCCGTGTGCTGCGGAATCCGCGAAATTCTCGCTTCACTAAAGTCTGCGGGGAAACTGCTGGGAATTGCTTCCGGTAACCTCGAATCGGTCGGGTGGCACAAGATCGAGGCGGCAGGCCTGCGCCACTTTTTCAGCTTCGGTTGCTTCAGCGATGATCACGAGATGCGTGTGGAGATTTTCTGTAACGCGGTTGCCGAAGTAAGAAGGCGGCTCGGCGAACGCTCCGAAATTTGTTTTATCGGCGATACGCCTTCCGACATCCAGGCCGCGCGCCAAGTCGACGCGCAGGTAGTCGCCGTCTGCACCGGCACCTACACAATCGAAGAACTCACGTCCCACCAGCCGGATCTGTGTATCTCCTCCTGCGCCGAGCTGCTTGAGTGAGGCAGCAAGAATTTTTCACAGCAACCAAACTCTGGCCGTGTTCATCCACTGTAATGAGTTACTCATCCTATGTTTAAGCTCCGGACCATCCGGAACACCGGCCGCGGTTCTGCGCTGGTGTGCGTTGGACTTCTCGCTTTCCTGCTGGCACGCACGTGCTTACCCAGTCTTTCGCGACCCGCATCTCACGTTTCTGCAGTTCGATCCCGCCTGGCTCACGACCACAGGTCCTATTTTGATAATGCCGGCTCGGATTCCATCATTGCGCCTGCCCGCGCATTCCAGCCTGGCCTGCTCGTAAACGTAACATCACACTTACGCACAGCCTCCGCTCCCATAATCGAGGCGGTTGCCTTTGCCGTACAGTACAACCGTCCTCCTCCACTCGCCTGACACCTTCGAAGACTTCATAAACAGTTTGACCTCGGCCCAGGTCGCTCGCACCAGATCGTTGCGGGGTGGCCCCAAAACCCACGGAGGTGCCTAATGGCTGACGTTCAAAAAGACTGGCGAGAACTCTGCAATGCTGCAATTGCCGCTAAGGATACGGATGAACTGCTGCGTATCGTTAACGAGCTGAACGCTACTTTGGAGCGCGAGGAGAAGGCCCGCCGCAAATTGTTCAACGGCGGCAAAGTTTCCGAGTTTCGCAACAATTCTGAATCGGGTTTGAAGGATTAGTTTGCGCTAGCCGGTTAACAAGGCCGTTGCGGCTTAGGAACGCTAGGGACGCACGAGCGAATCGCACGGCAAACCAGGACGCGGTGCCCATCCTTCTCGCTTGACCTGGGCTTTGCCCGTCCATCATACTGGCTCGCCTCCATGGATTCTCTGGTTGATCAAACTCTCGCGCACTACAAAGTCGTCCGCAAGCTGGGCAGCGGCGGCATGGGAGTGGTCTACGAAGCCGAAGACACGAACCTGGGACGGCGCGTCGCGCTCAAATTCCTGCCTCATGATCTGGCGCAGGATTCTCTTGCTCTAGAACGCTTTCAGCGGGAAGCACGGGCAGCCTCGGCGCTGAACCATCAGAACATCTGCACGGTTTACTCGATCGAACAGCACGGGGCGCAGCGCTTCATTGTGATGGAGTTGCTGGAGGGCGAATCACTGGCCCAGTTCCTGGGGCGCCAGGTGATGGAGATGCAGCAACTGCTGACCCTCGGAATTCAGATTGCCGACGCGCTGGAATCCGCTCACGCCAAAGGCATCGTGCACCGCGATATCAAGCCGGCCAATATTTTTGTCACGCCTCGAGGGCAGGCCAAGATCCTCGACTTTGGCCTGGCGAAGATGGAGCGCCTCCGCAGCACCCGGGAGGCGGATCAACTGGAAACCCGAGCCACGCCGGACGAACTGACCAGCCCGGGCAGCACGGTGGGCACCGTCTCCTACATGTCGCCCGAGCAAGCGCGCGGGCAACTGGCGGACGCGCGCAGCGATTTGTTTTCGCTGGGCACGGTCCTCTACCAGATGGCGACCGGCGTCCTGCCTTTTGCCGGCGAAACCTCCGCCGTGATTTACGAAGCCATTTTGAATCGCGATCCGGCTCCGGTCACGCAGTTGAACCCGAATGTGCCGCCGGAATTTGCCCGCATTCTGGAAAAAGCCCTGGAGAAGGACCGCACCCTGCGCTACCAGACGGCGAACGATCTGAAGACGGACCTGACGCGCCTGAAGCGCGATTTCGAGTCCGGGCACCGCCGCGTGGCGGACAGCGGCACAGCGCGAGCCGCCGGCAAGCAACTCGAGCGCTCGGTCGCCGTGCTCTATTTCGAAAATATCAGCGGCGTGAAAGAAGACGAATACTTCCGCGACGGAATTACCGAGGACATCATTACCGAGCTTTCCAAAATTCGCGGCCTGAAGATTTTCTCCCGCCCCACCGTGCTGGTCTATCGCGATAAGCAGGTGACGCCGGCGCAGATCGGGCAGCAACTCAAAGCGGCTTACGTTCTGGGGGGAAGTTTACGGCGCTCTGGCAACCGGCTGCGGATCAATGTGCAGCTGATCGATACCAACACCGATTTTCCTCTGTGGTCAGAGCGCTACGACCGTGAAATGAAGGATGTGTTCGAAGTCCAGGATGAAATTGCCCGCAAGATCGCGCAAGCGCTGCGCATTACGCTATCGCCGCAAGAGCAGGAGGCTTTGGCTGCGAAGCCCACCGAGAACATGGAGGCGTACGACCTCTATCTGCGCGGCAAGAGCTATGCGCGACGGCTCACGCGGCAGGACATGGAATTCGCCCTGCAGATGTTCGAAAACGCGGTCGCGCAAGATCCCAACTTTGCCCTCGCCCATGCCGCGATTGCCAACGTCTGCGCGGAATTCCATTATCACTATCAGCGCGACACCACCTGGATGGAACGCGCCATGATGGCTTCGCAGAAGGCGGTGGCTCTGAATCCCGACTTACCGGAAGTGCAGGTAGCAAACGCCTGGATTCTTTATGCCAGCGCGCAGTACGACCACGCCGTCATGTGCGCCCGCAAAGCGATCGAACGTAAGCGCGACACGGAGGGCGCGTACTACATTCTCTTGCGCACGCTGTTCGCCTCGGGGAGATACCAGGAAGTAGCCGACATCGCGGAAGAGGCGGTGGAGGCAAGCGGCACCGACTACAACGTGTATGTGCCCATCCAGAACTCTCTGGGGGCGCTGGGCAAGGAAGAAGCCTTGCGCACGTTCCGGCAACGCGAGATTCTCGCGCTGGAGACCCATCTGAAGCACGTTCCCGAGGACGCGCGGGCGCGCATTCTGCTGGCGGTAGATTACGCCTGCATGGACCGGTCAGAAGATGCGCTGCGTGAGACCAGCCTGGCGGTGGCCTTGCGTCCCAACGATGCTACTGTTCTCTATAACGCCGCCTGCAATTATTGTGTGTTGAAGCAAAAGACTGAAGCCTTGGATGCGATCAAGAAAGCCTGGAGCGCCGGCTATCACGACGCGCGCTGGGCCCGTCGCGACCCCGATTTAGCCCTGCTTCTCGGCGACCCGGAGTTCGAACAATTATTTCCGGAGAGCGCCGTAGCCAAGGCGTGATCGTCCGCGAGGCCGCGTTGACTTCTCAACCCACCCTCCCTAACATTGCAGCCTAAGTTTTCGGCGCCTTCGCATGATCGGCCAAACTATCTCTCACTACAAAGTGATTGAAAAACTCGGTGGCGGCGGGATGGGCGTCGTCTACCAGGCCGAAGATTTGCGCCTGCACCGCTTCGTCGCCCTCAAGTTCCTTCCCGATGATGTCACCAACGATCCGCACTCCCTTAGCCGCTTTCGCCGCGAAGCCCAGGCCGCTTCTGGCCTGAACCATCCCAATATCTGCACCATCTATGACATTGGCGAGGAGAACGGACGTGCCTTCATCGTCATGGAATATCTCGAAGGCCGGACGCTCAAGCACCTGATCGGCAACCGTCCTCTGGACCTGGAAACCCTGCTGACGCTTTCCATCGACATCGCCGACGCACTCGACGCCGCCCACAGCAAAGGGATCGTGCATCGCGACATCAAGCCGGCCAACATCTTCGTAACCACTCGCGACCACGCCAAAATTCTCGATTTCGGCTTGGCAAAAGTCAGCGCCCTGACTGCCACAGGAGCGAGCGAAGCGACAGCCGGAGTGAGCCATGAACACCTCACCAGCGCTGGATCAGCGCTGGGCACAGTCGCCTACATGTCGCCGGAGCAGGTTCGCGGTAAACCGCTTGATGTACGCACCGACCTGTTTTCCTTCGGAGTCGTGCTCTATGAAATGGCCACCGGAGCTTTGCCGTTTCGCGGCGAAACTTCGGGCGTGATATTCGAGGGCATCATGAATCGCGCTCCCGTCGCTCCCGTGCGGCTAAACCCCGACCTCCCGCCGAAGCTCGAGGACATCATTAACCGCGCTCTGGAGAAGGACCGCGAGCTACGATACCAGCACGCGGCCGACATGAAATCCGAGTTGTTGCGCCTGAAACGGGATCTGGTTTCTGGCCAGCGCGAGAGCACGCCTTCATCAACTGCAATACCGCTGTCTCAGGCGGCATCAGGAACAATGCCGGCAGTTCCCGCGATGCAGGCTATTAGCGGCCCGGCTCCGGCGGTGGCAACGATCTCTGCAACCAGCACACCCGCAGTACCAGCGGCGCAGACTACTTCCGCTTCCGGCATCACCGCCGTTGCCGGGCGACCTCGCGTGAATTGGAAAATCATAGCGCCAGCAATGGTCGTATTGGTCGCGCTGGCCGTGGCTGGCGGGTTCTACTGGCGCGCGCACCAGGCGCCAAAGCTCACCGACAAAGACCAGTTAATTTTGGCCGATTTCACTAACAACACAGGTGATAGCGTATTCGATGCGACCCTGAAGGAAGCGCTTGCGATCCAGCTCGAACAATCGCCGCTCATCCAACTGGTTAGTGACGCCGAGCTGCACAACAATCTGCAATATCTGGGACAAAACAAAGATCAGCGAATCACGCCGGAGCTGGCGCAGCAGATCGGCCAGCGCCTGGGCGTCAAGGCATATCTGTCAGGAACTATCGCTCCCTTGGGCTCCTCTTATGTGATTTCCATCAACGCCGTGAACTGCGCTACTGGAGATGTCTTCGCCCGCGAACAGGTCACGGCTCCCGATAAAGCCGGAGTGCTCGCCGCCGTGTCCAATGCCGCCACAGAATTCCGTGCCCGCCTTGGCGAATCTCTGGTTTCGATCCAGAAACTGTCCACTCCCTATACAAATGTGACTACCGCTTCCCTGCAAGCCTTTCACGCATTCTCCCTCGGCGAAGACGAGCACCGCATGGGCCGCGATTTTCCCCAGGCGTCTACCTTCTATGAACAAGCTGTCCGTCTCGACCCAAATTTCGCCATGGGATATGCGCGGCTGGGCGTCGTGTACGGAAATCAGGGCGCCACCACCAAGGCCCTGGAGTATCTGCGAAAAGCCTACGACTTGCGGCAGCGCGTCACTGAGCGCGAACGCATGTATATCGAATCTCAATATGCGCTGCAGCAATTCGATCTTCCCAAGGCCTTGGAGTCTTACAAGCTCTTCGTAGCCACATACCCGCGTGACGCAGCTGCCTGGAACAATCTTGCCACCACCTACCAGATCATCGGAGATCTAGAGCAGGCTGCAGCCGGTTCGCAAAAAGCCTGGGAAGTTGCCAAGTGGAATAACGTCGCCGCCAATAATGCAGCCGGTACCTCGCTTGCGCTCGACCGGTTGCCGGAAGGGGAACGGTATCTGAAAGAGGCGCTGGAACAGGGCGGCAGCGATGACGTCAATTACCATCTGAATGCCCTGCTCGACAACTTCATGGAAAACCGCCCCGATTGGGACAAAGAGCTGCAATGGGCCGCCAACCGTCCGGATGGATTTGGGGTCGAGATTGCGACCGGCACCATCAATTTCTTTTTGGGTAAGATTCACACCGCCGACCAGCAGTGGGAACATGCAGCGCAACGAATCGAACAGCAGCATCTACCCGATGCGGCTGGCGGCGTCTATGCGTTCAAGGCCCTGCACGACGCCCTGGCTGCGAATTGCGTGCCTGCTCGCGAGACCGCACGCCGAAGCTTGATCCTCGACCGCTCGGTAGCCACGGTTCCCAATGCTGCACTGGCCCTCGCTCTATGCGGTGAATCAGGTCCTGCCTTGCAGGAAATGGAGCGCCTTGCCGCTGCAGCTCCGGCGAACACACTGGTAAACGAGATCTATTTGCCGGAAGTAAAAGCGGGTATCGCGCTTGCGCAGCACCGGCCTCGTCAAGTTTCCGAACTGCTCGCGCCTATCGGTCCATATATGCTGGTATCCAAGGCGCCACAACTTCTTGGCCGGGCTTCGCTCGAGAATAGTGAGTGGCAGCAAGCCGCCACGTCATTCCAATCCGGACTACGCTATCGTGGCTGGAGCTTGTCAGAAGGCAGCGGTGCCACCCAGACGCCCGATTACGCCCTGTGCCTTTTAGGAACCGCCCGCGCCCAATCGCATTTCGACAAAGCCGCCGCAACCCGCAGCTACCAGCAGCTTCTCGATATCTGGAAGAACGCCGATCCCGATTTCGTTCCCGCGCAGGAGGCCAAGCGCGAGTACGCCGCGCTGAGCGCGCAGCCAACGCGCTGATCATCGGTTTCACCGACGAGTTGAACTCGCCTGGCCATTGACGGCGCCCACCCCGTCCAAGCACCGAACAAACAAATCGAACACGTTTGCAGATGCAAAGTAGATTTGGCGATGATAGCAGCTGAAGGTTACAAAACTGGGATTCTCCGGAGTCCTGAAGGCGCCGCAGACCGCGTGGCATGAGCAGAACCTACACCGCGCTAAAACTGAGGTAAAGTGTTGCCCAGGTTAGCGCCCAAACCGGGGCGCGAACCTGGGGCACCAGGCTGTGGCATTTCAGAGGCTGATAACCTCGTCTCTACCCAGCTTAATCGGCCTCGCGGGATAACTGAATTCATCTACGCCTACCTGTCCTTCACGTCTCGAGTCCGTCACCGTGGTCATGAATCCTGAGATCGTGTCCTTCTCGACCACTACCGTGACATAACCATGTTGCTTGTCATTGGCAGAGACGAGGTGAGCGCCTGTTTCGGGATCGACCGCGTCGTCCCCTGGTTCGGTGTTAAGTCCGTGCAGGTGATAGTAGCCGCCGTGCCCCACCACTAGAAATGGAATTTTCGTCTTCTTGGAAATTGCGCGTTCAATTCTCTGGTAGTTATGAACGTGCGCGGTGAGCACCAGATTGGGCACTCGGCGCGATTCATTTATGGCATGCTGCACCGCATCAGCCATCCTCGGGCTGCCGCTGTGGTGGTCGTCGAAGGAGTACACCGGGTGATGCAGTGCGAGGATCAGCGCTTTGTCCTCTGGTGCTGTGTCAAATTCGTGGGTCAGCCACTGCTGCTGAACCGAATCGATGGAGCCGTGCTCAGGGACATTGGTATACATGCCAACGATGGTCACCAGCGGACACTCCAGCGTGAAATAAACATTAGGAAGCGACATGGTCACGCGCGGCGCATCGTGTGACTCCGGCCGCACTTGCGGAGTCGGCGACATGAAATAGCGCACCCAGCCATCCAGCGAAGTCTGAGTGCTGTCAATAGGATCGCCATCGTGATTCCCAGGAATCGAGAAAATCGGGGCCGCATAGTGATCATAGGGCTCATAGAACTGATCGAAATATTTCTCGATCTCTCCGTTGTAATACACGACATCGCCGAGATGATAGAAGAAGACTGGAGGCTCGGCGCTGTTTAGGTCTCCTTTAATGGACCTGGCGACGTCAGCTTGGTAGTCCGAATTCTTGATTCCTCCAGTGTCGCCGACCGTATGAAACACTATCTTCTTGGCGTCACCGATTCCAGAAACTGAAGTCGCCAACTGATAATGGTACGGCGGTTCTCCAAGCGCCGGAGGAAGCGGTTGAAACCGTTGCGTGCGATGCGTGAATGCAGAGATGGGGTGAATGCCCGGATGGGCCTGGGAACGCTTGCGCGGAGGCCGAGGACGCACTTGTCCCGCCTGAAGAGTTGTTTGCATAGGACTCTCCTAGAGAATGGTTTGAATTTGTGAGGGAAGAGGTGCTACGGGGCCGAGCTCATAAGATAGTCTGTGCACGAAAGGAAAGCAAGAGCAGTTCACGGTACTGATCTAATTCCGTGTTGCTGAGCGCCACGCCCGCCTGCCTATTTTTCGCAACCATAAGAATGTGGTAACGAGTGGCCCGAGGAGTGGATTCAAAACGCGTCCGACGTTACCAATCCAATCCGGCACTGGTTTCGATTTCATACCGTCAACAAATTTCGCATCGTCCAGATCGTGCTGGTAATCCCCGCTGCCATGCAAGGCGTCATCCTGATGGCAGTGTTCACTCGGCAAAAGTTATACCACGCAACCCATAAGGCCACGCATGCCTTGTGATTTGCCAGTTTGCGGCTATGCGCGTTCGTTCTGCGGGCGTAGCGGCGGAGGTGCATCCTCAAGCTGAGGTTCAATCGCTCGACATGGCTTGTACTCACAAAACGCGGCTCGGGGCGTCCGCATCGAACATTTTGTAGAGTCCCCGTTACCCGGCTCATGGCGCTAAACCAGTCCGGCCCGGTAATGTCGGGGCTGCTATAGAGCTTGATTAACTGCGCGAAGTGAATTGACGTTGCGAAATGCGCGTCCACTGCATCGACATAGGCCCGCAGGCCGTCACTTGTTAACTGGAATATACCTTCCGTCCGCACGCGCAAATCGCGCATGAAGTACCACGCGCTGTCTGCATCTCGCTGGCCGATGTAGTGGGAGATAATAAGCTTGCTTTCGGAATCGAGCGCAAGCCAAGTCCACACACTGCCCCAGCCACCTTGCAGCGATGGGTGAAATTCATACGTGATGGCGCTCAGGTAGTCGTGCTTCGGGTCCCCGATCATCTCAACGCATTCGTAATGTTTGAAACTCTCAATGATCGTGGGCTAAAAGCGTCACAGGCCGACCTGATAAAGAATTTCTTGTTAAAGCTGTGTGGTGACCACATAGCCGAGGGCCAGCAAAAATGGGCCAAGATGAAGGCGGTCCTTGAGTCCATCGGACATGGCGACATCACTGTCAATTACATTCATCATCTGCTGATTACGAAACAAGGGCCGACAAAGGAACGGGAAGTTTTAGATCGGGTGAGAGGTCTGGCTAATAGCAGAAGCAAGGCATTGCAGTTCTTAGAAGAGGCTGCTGAGAGTGCGGACGACTACGCCGCTTTGTTTAATCCTGGTGCGACCAAATGGAATGAGTACGGCACTAGCACTCAAGCATCTCGCCACTATCAACCGCGATCTGCGCGTAGAACAAATCAGGCCGTTAATGTTCGCAGTAGCCCGTCATTTTTCGGTCAAGGAAGCGAAGAAAGCATTCCGACTTTTTGTGTACTGGTCAGTTCGCTTCCTCATCGTCGGAGGACGCGGCGGCCTGCTAGATCGCAATTACTCCCTTCGCGCTCAGGAAGTAAGCAAACAAACGATTAAGAATGCCGAGCAGTTGACTGCTGCATTAGACATAATCCCAAGCGATGCGATCTTTGAGGCGGTCTTTTCAGAAGTCAGAATAGCGCAGGACTTCATAGCGAGATACCTGCTGCGTGCCTTGGAAATGAAGGCAAAGGGCGATACGGAACCGGAAAATATACCAAACGATGAAGAGAACGTCATCAACGTGGAACATATCTTGCCAGAGCATCCGGCGAACAACTGGCCGGGTATCGAACCAGAGGCGGCATCCGCACTCTACAAACGGCTTGGCAATATGGTACTTATGCAATCCAGCAAGAATAGTTTGATCGGTAATAGCTCTTTTTCAGAAAAGAAAAAGGTGCTCAAGGAGTCTGCCTTTATTCTCACATCTGAGGTCGGCAAAGAATCAAAGTGGGAAGCGAAGCAGATCAAAGAGCGACAGGCGAAACTTGCGAAATTGGCTGTCCAGACGTGGCCGATTTCCTAGCAACACGAAATTAGATCAGCGCCCAGTTCACAGGCCGGACGTATTTTCCAGTCTTTAGTGACTACCGGACTCTTGTGTTGCTGCGGTGCGGAAGAAATTGACTAATCCCGTAAGCCGCATCCCGTCGTTCCTTCATTTGACTTGCCGCCACTGCCGTCCTAACATCAAGCGCAATTCTGGATGCCAGCAGTCCATCGATGATCGGCACGACGATCTCCCACTACCGCATCCTGGGAAAATTGGGCAGTGGCGGTATGGGAGTAGTTTACGAGGCCGAAGACCTCACCTTAGGCCGCCATGTCGCCTTGAAGTTTCTTCCCACCGAACCAAACCCGGAGACTTTACAACGATTCCAGCGTGAGGCACGAACTGCCTCCTCCCTGAACCATCCCAATATCTGCACCATCCACGAAATCGGAGAAGTCGAGGGCCACCATTTCCTGGTGATGGAGCTGCTCGAGGGCACGACGCTCAAAGAGCGCATCGCGGGAAGGCCTCTTCCGCTGGAGCTTCTGTTAGACCTGGCCATTCAAATCGCAGACGCCCTCGAAGCCGCACACGCCAAGGGCATCGTTCACCGCGATATTAAGCCGGCAAACATCGTCGTTACCCCCCGAGGCCAGGCCAAAATTTTGGACTTCGGTATCGCCAAGCTGGCTTCTGAAACTGCTGAAGAAGCCAAGCGCAAGGAAGACAAGTCGGATCTGCCAACAATCAACGAGCTCCTGACCACGCCCGGTGTCTTGATGGGAACCGTGGCCTATGTTTCACCCGAGCAGGCTCGCGGCGAGGAACTCGATGGCCGCAGCGACTTATTCAGCTTCGGAGCCGTTCTCTACGAAATGGCCACTGGCCGCCAGGCCTTTGACGGAAGCACTTCGGCGGTAATCTACAACGCGATTTTGAGCCAAAACCTGACCGCCCCTTCGCAGCTCAACGCCGCAATTCCGGCCCAATTGGAAGAGATCATCGGCAAAGCGCTGGAGAAAGATCGCGAGGTGCGCTACCAGCACGCCGCCGACATGCGCGCCGACCTGAAAAGACTGAAGCGGGACACCGAATCCGGGCGGTTCACCACAGCTTCTATCACCACTCGTTTCACCCCTGTTCAACCTGCTCCGCGCCGTAAATTTCCCCATTGGGCGATATACGTCGCCATCGCGCTTGCGGCCGCCATCGCAGCAGCAGCCTTCTTCCTCATTGGGCGGAACTCTGGCGCCATCGACTCGATTGCGGTCTTGCCTTTCGTGAACGCCAACCCTGATCCCAACACCGAATATCTCAGCGACGGCATCAGCCAAAGCCTGATCGACAGCCTTTCCCGCATTCCCCGATTGCGCGTTCTCGCCTCAGGTACGACTTTTACCTATAAGGGACGGCAGGTCGATCCACGCCAGGTGGGACGCGATCTGAAGGTCGCCGCGCTCCTCCAAGGCAAAGTAATGAAGCTGGGCGACAACCTGCTGATTGAGACCTACCTGGTCAACACTTCCGATGGCGCGCAGCTCTGGGGAGATCGTTACAAACGAAACATGTCGGACGTGGTCACAATTGAATCGGACATCTCAAGAGAAATCGCCGATAAACTTCGCTTGCGCCTCACTGGAACGGAGCAAGAACGCCTCACCAAACACTACACGGAAAACCCTGAGGCGTATCAGCTCTACTTGAAGGGTTTGTACCACACCAGGAAATACTCGAAGGAAGGCTTGGAGGAAGGAGCCGCATACTTTCGCCAGGCGATTGCGCTGGACTCTGACTATGCTTTGGCCTATGCGGGATATTCTTACAACCGGGGCCTTGCACAAGACTGGCTGGCGCCTGCGCATGAAACCGAGCCCGCCGCCAAAGCGGCGGCAGAAAAGGCGCTGCAGCTGGATGACAACCTGGTTAGTGCTCACACCATGCTGGGCGATGTCTATCTTTTCTACGACTACAATCTTCCGGCGGCGGAGTCGGAATTCAAGCGAGCCATCCAGATCAGCCCCAACGATGCCTCTGCGCACAGCTTCTATGGCTGGTATTTAACCTCTATGATGCGCTTCGACGAAGGCATCGCCGAATGCCAGCGTGCCCGCCAACTCGACCCGCTCTCTTCCGAAACCAATTTCCTGCTCGGCCAAACTCTGTATCTCGCGCGCCGCTACGATCAGGCCATAAGCCAGCTCCGCACCACGATCGACTTGGACCCCACGTTCTGGGTCGCCCATGACGAGCTCGGCTGGGCCTATCAGGAACAAGGCGACCTCCCACGAGCCCTGGCCGAATTTCAAAAAGCTCGTGAGCTGGAGCCGAACGTCGCTGAGCCCCTGGCCTCTCTGGGACGCGGTTTCGCCCTTTCCGGTCAAGCGGCGAAAGCAAAGGATGTCCTGAATCAACTCAGAAAAGTGTCTGCGAATATTCACATCACGCCATACAACGTAGCTTCCATCTACTCGGCGCTAGGAAACAAGGACGCGGCGCTGGCGGAGTTGGAGAAGGCTTACCAGGAGCGGTCGTTCTATCTGTCGTGGCTTGCTGTCGACCCGCAACTCGACAGCCTTCGCCAGGAACCGGCTTTTCAGGATCTGCTACGCCGGGTGGGCTTGCCTCAGTAACCGCGGGCCGCGTTATCCTGTTTTTTCTTCTGGGCTGCTCGCTTCCCCTGCTCTTTCTTGCGGCGGCAGCGGAGGAAGGTTCAGCAATTTTTCCCACTTGGAGATTGGCATACCGAGAAGCTGTGACGCCTGCAGCCCCGGCGGGATCACATTCTTTGCCAGCAGAACGTAAGGCGCACACGTCAACGCGCAGCCTACCTGGTTTGTGTTAGCAAATTGATAGACGTATCCCGCATAGATTTCTGTGTATCGCACACCCTGGTCAACACCGCACAGCACCATGCTCTTGGTCACAGCATGAAGGGTTCCATCAAGAAAATTCTTTATTTGTGCAGGCCCGTCGTAGATCGTCCCATAGTTTCCCGCATCTTCGATAAATAGGTTGGCCTCGTTCTCGCGATCTTCTGCAATCGCCAGCGCAATCGCTGCCCACACCCACGTCGGCCCGTCCGTCAGGTCAGTGGTGTAATTCTTGTTGGCACAAACCACGTGCGCCCCCGGCATCGGTGGAAATCGTCGCTGCGCCTCCATTCCGAACAAGCGTCGCGCACATTCCAGCAACGGATACACTGGGTACACCGGGATCTGTGTCCCGCCAGCGCCGCTCTGATAGAACATGGGCTTCAATGTCTTATTGGCAATCTCATCGGCCACCGCCAGGTGGTACCCCCACACCGCGCCGTTCACTCCGCAAAACGACGAAGCGGTCAGCATATTGATCTGGCCAATGTAGGCGTCGTTCTTTTCGCACCGATCATAGGAAACGATTCCTTCCGTTCCCGGATCCAGCCCGGCCACCTTCACCAGTCCGGTCGAAAGTTTCAGCGTCGAGATGTAACCCTGTCCGCTCGCGCCAGGGTTGAGGTACCCCATGCAGTATTTCGTAGACGGACCAATCGCCCCATCCACCACATCCGGCAGTGACATGCCGGAACCCATGGATTTAATTTCCGTCATGGTTGCTCCTTAGAAATAATGATTTCAGTTCCCAATCGCTGAGACCTCCGGCCGACTGTAAGTCCGCGAAGGTCCTGCCGGAAAGCGAGCGGTATCCTACCACAGGATCGCAGAAACTATTTTTACTGGTTTTGGCAGAGCGATAAAGGAGAACTCAGAGCTCACGTTCGCGCCGCTCAGGTCCAACTATCCGGTCTTCCCGGTGGACGTCGTCTCCGGTAGCGGACCATCAATCCGATCAGGCAAATTTTCCAACATTTCCTCAAAATCACGGTCGCCGAATGTGACGTACGTCACATTTTCACACTATCCACTCCGGCCAAAATACCGGCGAGGAGGAAACTTCAGCAATGCGCCGAGCATTCATATGCCCTTCGTGCAAAGACCGAAACATGACCTTTTCCGGTGTGAAAGGCAACTTGATCATGAGGGCGACATCCGACTGGGTCGCAGGTTTTGTATGCGGCAATTTCCACACTTTCTTTGTCTTGCTGGCGGATGCCGCCCCCCCGGCTCTTATCACGCTTTTAACCTTTCGCGGCGACAAAATTATCGCCACACGCAGTTCGCTAAGTGTGGTCAAGGAGTTGTGAACAATGGCAGCGAAAAAAGCTCATTTGATTGACGTCCGCCAAATCGGCCCCAACCGCGAGCGAGACATTTCCGGCGTATGTTCCACCTGCGGCACCGTCCTGCTTACTCGCCTCGAGGACAAAGCGCAAGGTCCGATAGCAGAGCACCTCCACGCCAAACTTGCGGCGCTATTCGATCTCCACGTTCAAAAAGAGCACTAGCGCGGGCTGAAGGCCAAGAGTTGATCGCTCGCACGTAAACTGAAAGCTGGGCGCGAGACCTCGGGCACCGGACGCGGTTGCTCACATCTTTATTGCCGACTGATGACTCGCCACACACTGCCACTTTCCATCCTTCATCTTCACCCAAGTATCAGTAAACCGCTCATGCGCATCCAGAGGCTTCCCCTCCGGATCCGTTCCCTTAGCTTTGAAGTCCCCCACTGCTATCGCTGTATCCCCAAACACCGCCACCTTCACATCGGCATAATCGACGCTGTCATACTTCGTCGCTTTCGCGTTCGCCAGAGACTCGCTCTTGCTCGTCACTTTCCCATCGCTCCCCGTATTTACGAACTTATCCGCCAGCAACGGCGCGACCATGTCCGGATTATTCGTCTTCTGCGACTGAAGCCATTTCTGTTCCAGTGCGGCGACAGCGTCCTCGGTCCCCCCTCCTGCGTTCTTGTCCTTCGACCACCCAGCGCTCGCCAGTAAGAGCACCCCGATCAAACACCACGCCCAGTTTCTATTCATGCACCTCTCCTTTATGTACTTTAAGATTTCGAAAACGGTGGTTCCCGTGTGCCGGCCCACTCTAGGCTCCCGCGCCCCACTTGTCAAAGCACGCGGCTCGCTGGAAGATTGATCTGGCTGGCTCAAGCTCCCCAATAGAGCGGACGAGTGGCCCAGCCTAGCCCCGCGCTCAGGCTCAGGGCCAGCTCCTCCACACTCATAAATCTCAACCGACGCTGATCGAGTGTAGAATGCCGTGTTCGCTCGATAGTCAAGACCTAGCCGATGTGCAGCACGTTGGGATTTCGGCAGCACCGAATCACTACCTTCGTGGTGACCTGGATTCGTCGTCTCCGAACCGTATTTCGCGAGCCGTCTGTCCCGACCTCAAACGCTTCTACGGCGTTCAAGAAGCCCGACCAACTGCATATACGGGATCAATTCGTACTAGTCTTCTGCGGCCCTCCGTGTGGAGGAAAGTCCTACCTACATGAGGCATTTAAGAGAGCACACCCACAGGTTAGCTTCAACGAAATGGACCAAATCCGGCTAGATGAATTCCCTGGACCCATTAATGACGAGGCGGTCAGAGGTGCCGCATACCGGTTACTTCATCGATTTGCTTGTCGAGAGGTCAACAACGGCAAGGCTGTGGCGCTGAATGCAACGTACATGCCACAAAGGCACAGAGCTGAGCTGGCTGCGCTGGTCCTCAGGAGCGATGTAGCAATCTATGTTGTCCAGTGTGTTTGTTCACCCGACGTTGCGGTAAAGAGATTTCGGGAACGCGCTCTTGGGCTGCATGCGGGATCAGACCTCACTGCATTGAGAGTACGGCAACTCGCGGAGCGATTCGAGCGATTCGATGGTGCCCTTTTGATCAATACCGACACTGACCCAACCTCTGAAGACTGCCTGTCACTGGTCCATCAATATCTAAATCAGAGGGTGCCCACTGATCCGGTCCGTTGGGCTCAGCATGAGTACGCTTCTGCATCTACGAAGCCACAGGTGCCTCGGCAGAAGAAACTATCCGAAGCGTCAGTCAGGGCAGCGAAGAGACTACGTTTGCTGTACCACATTGGTGTGTGCTCGTTTTTCGCGGGAGCGATTGTGGGTTTTTCATCGATCTTCCTCAAACTCCTCTGGGTTCTTGGGACTTCGATGGGTCCATGGTATAGGGCCCTTCGCGAACAGCATGGCGCCTTGCAGGCTTTCATAGGCTCCTTGGGCGGATCTCTATTGGCACTGGGACGTAGCAGTCTGCAAGAGGCGCCGGTAGTCGAATGGGTACATTTCAGTGTTCTGTGCTTAGCATTGGCGGGGCTCGCTAGCATAGTTGTCGCCTTCTATCATGATTCGAAGACGAGGCGAGAAGAGGCGAAAACCTGGGCGGACGCCGGAAGAAATCCTCGCTACGCGTTAACGACAGGAGATGCGCGCCCGTCTGACGTAGAGATCTACCACGCCTATCGATCGCGCCTCAAGCCGGACGCGGCAGACTCCCTTCGATCCAAAGATTTTGCTCGTGTTCTCCGGCTAAACCGATGATTCCAGAAGACCGCGGGGAGAGGGTATTTACGTTTATCCAACGGCGGGCAGTTCAACCAGCGTACCCCTGCGCTCCGATCAGAGGCACGAAGCGACATCCCTCCAGCCGCTGGATCATCGGACGACCGTTCAACTTTCGTACGAGTTGCAGTTCCTGGGCGTCAGGCAGACCGACGGGAATCACCATGCGCCCATTTTCAGCAAGCTGCTCGAAAAGAGCCGGAGGCACGCGGGGCGCAGCGGCGGCAACGATGATGGCGTCATACGGAGCGGCGTCGGGCAGGCCCTGGCTGCCGTCGCCCACAATAATGTTCACGTTACCGTAACCCAGGCGCGGCAGCGTGCTTTGAGCCTCCTGCGCCAGCCCGGGAATCCGCTCTATGGAGGTTACGTACCCTGACAGTTCGGCGAGCAGCGCAGTCTGATATCCGGAGCCGGTGCCGACCTCCAGCACTTTCGAATTTGGCTCGAGCGTCAGGCTCTCCAGCATGAACGCCACGATGTACGGCTGTGAGATGGTTTGGCCTTCGGCGATGGGTATGGGATGGTCTTCATAAGCGCGATCGTGAAAACGCTCGGCCACGAACTCGTGGCGGGGCACGCGTTCCATAGCGGCGAGCACGCGCTCATCATGAATGCCGCGCGCGCGCAGTTGCGAAGCAACCATGTTCTGCCGCTCCGCAGCAAATCGATCGCGATGGATCTCCGTATCCATGCCTGTGAACAGAATAGCGCCGAAAAGTTTTTCTTTGCGCTCTTTGCATATTACTTAGCGTTCTTTGCGGTCAAAAGAAAATCCGGAGGAATCGCTGCACTCTCACCGCTTCCGCTGACGAATTCGAACATCGAAACTCACTACACCATTTTGATCACGCACCCCTACGATCGAAACATTCCGCGTCACGTTGTATTCAATCTGAATAATCTGCTGCGAAGCCTGCGAGACGTTCGTCGTGTAAGTAAGCGTTAAGTTGTTCTTCACTTGCTGCTCAATCGTAACCGCAGGCCCGGTTTGCGTAGGCGATGTCTCCGTCGCGAGCCCCTGCGGATCGATCTTGATGCGGCTCACGCCAAACAGCCGCTGAGCCCGATTACTGAGAGTCGCGTTGAGAGCAGCAGTAAGAATAGCGGTCGAAGTCTCCGGGCTGAAAGTCGAACTGCTCGATTGCTGGATGCGCGCCGATTCTTCCGACGTCTGCCCGAATGCAAGCAGCGCGATGATGTCTGAAGTCGGCAGCGGAGGCTCCGACCGATAAGTCACGCTCGGCCGCTCGACCGGCCCGTTCAACGTCATAGTGATGTCGTAATCGCGAATGTGCGTCGACGCCTGCAGGTCCAGCACCGGTTTCGTACTTACAGGATCGATAAAGCTGATGTCCCCGCGTTCCATGCGGTACTTGGTTCCCTGAAAGTAGACCTCGCCTTCGATGATGTCGGCGCGCCCGATGATGACCGGTTTTGCCGCAGTCCCTCTCAAGCGCAAATCCGCATTCCCGGAAAGACGCAGAATCGCGCTCTGCATCTGCAACTCAGGCGTGGTTTCGATATGCACATCCAGCCGAATCCGGTTGAGCAGCGGATTGGTCGTAGGCAAGGCAGAAACCTGCGCGCTGCGTTCGAGGTAAGCCCCGAAGTCGAAGCCCGGAGTCATCGCCAGCTTGTTAACCGTGATCTCCCCCGAAAGCGTAGAAGCCCCAGGCGTGCCGACGAAGTGCAGATCCGCATCCGCGCTGGAGCTGATGCCTGGCGGATAGCGCAAGCGAACATCTTCCCCCAGAACACCGAGATTGAAGTTGACCTGCCCGTTGCTGGTCGTCGCATAACCGGTGAAGGAAACCAACCCGCCTCCGGTTCGCGCGGTGAGAGTTTCGATCTGCAGCCGATCCTGATTGAAGATAAGTGAGCCGTTGAGGTCGCTCAGCGCGCTCGGCAGACCGGTGTAGGCAATCGAAGCGTTATCGATCCGAACCCGCCCTTCGGTGACGGGTTTCGCAGCGGTTCCAGAAACGCTCCCGTCGACGGTGACGATCCCAGAGGACGTGAAATCCGGGTTGAAGCTCTCGATGAACCTCAGGTTGAGCCGCCCTTGGGCACGCAGGTCCAGTCGCCGTTCTCCGGTAAGCTGCGCCGTACCAGTGGCGGCAATATCTGTACCTTCGCCCGTCAGATGGAACTGCTCAATCTTCAGGAGTTCACGAGATACGGAGAAGCGGAGAGGACCGTCATTGCGCACCTTGATGTTCTCGACATCCGCATAGAAGTCGCTCAGGTTGGCAGCAACTTGTAGCTGGCGCGGCCGCTGCAGGGGTCCTTCCAGCTGCACGTCGCCGGCGGCAGCAGAATGCCCAGTGATCTGCCCCCGAAGATAGGTTCTTAGAAATGAGTCCACATCGAGATGATTAAGGTGCAAGGAGAGTTTTGCGGGCCACTGATCGCGGAGCAGAACATTGCCGTCAAGTTGCAACTCGGCCTGCTCAAATCGTGATTGCCCGGTTACATGCAGTTCCGGACCACGGCTGACGGCGTTCAGGTCAAAGTCGCCCGCGCGTTCATGATCGAGAGTCAGATCTCGGACATGAATTGCAACATTCGTTGCAGGCTGCTGCAGGGTGCCT
Source organism: Acidobacteriota bacterium (assembly GCA_003224905.1). GTDB lineage: Bacteria > Acidobacteriota > Terriglobia > Terriglobales > Acidobacteriaceae > QIAA01. The sequence continues at coordinate 12,168 of QIAA01000163.1, read as the reverse complement.
GAGCCGTCCGCGGTGAAGTCCATACGGCCTTCCAGCAGCACCCGGCTCGTTTGCAGGCTGGCACTGCGCGCGAGATCGAAATTAGTACCGCTCAGCTGGAATCTAAAGCCCTGGTTTGCGAAGTCGTAAGACGCGGCGCCGAAAATTCGGGCGCCATTCTGGGTGAGCTGAATGTTCTGGAACTCGATTTCCTGCCCGTTAAAGCGCAAATCGGCGGTGACGCTCTCAAAAGCCTCTCCATGGATAATCGCGTTCGTGAGTTGCAGGCGCCCGTCGCCGTGCAGGTCCGTGCGCGTACCCTGCGATTGTGCGTGGAGATTGAGTATGCCGCTGGCAGGGTACTCATAGCCGGCGGTGGACAGGATGTCGGTCAACGAGCCATTCTGGACCTCGAGGCGCAAATCAAATGGGCTGGCGTCGGTAAACTGCCGCTGCTGCAGTCCAGCATGGAAATCGAAATTGACAATGCCTTTTCCGCGATGGAGCGTGCCGTTTCTGACTGCGAAGAGGCGTGGGGAGAGTTGGACGTCCGCTGCAAGGGAATCCCATTGAATTTGTCTGGCCGGACTTTGTGTTGTCTCCGGCAGCAGTACGTCGAAGTTCTCGGATTGGAGATTGCCGGCAAATGCGATATCGGAAAGCTTGCCCGTAGCGGTCCCCGTGAAGGAAGCGTGTCCTCGCACGTTGACCGGAAGCGGCTCAGTGTATCCCGCAGCGGTGAGAATCGGCTGCCACTCGCCGAGATTGGAAGTATTCACGGAAACCTTCAGCGCAGCCGAGGAGGAAAGCATACCGGAAGCCTGAACTTGCGTTGCTCGCGTTGAGGCAGTGAGTTCCGCGATCGAAAGATCACCGGCAAATGGACGGTAAGCGCCTCGCAATTTCGCTCTTAACGGAAGTTGGTCAGAGGAGACATGAGCGTAAGGTGCAACATCAACCGCAATGGACGATTTCGCCTTGCGCCACGAATCCTTCCACTTCGTGTCTACGCTACCAGATGCCGCTCCGGCTAGTTTCACTCGGTAAAATGGCCGTGCCGGAGTCGAGAAAGCTGCCGCAATCTCGGAAACGGACAGCTCCTGGAGATAGAGACGAATAATTCCCTTTCCTTCTTCGTGGGTTTGCTTGCCGTCCAACGCAGAACGCAATGAATTCTGCCAGCCGAATATCTCAGCAGAGCCGCTCATGCTGCCGCCGAACGCGCGCACATGAATCTGAGAGAGCGTTAATCGGACTTGGTCGAATGTGAATTGCGTATCCATTCCGGCATTGCGGAAACCGGCTGGCTCGGCACGCCAGTCCACATCTTTGAGCGATAGCTTGCCTGCAGAATTGAAGTCCCGGGGCGACCACGAACCGTGACCAGCCCCCTGCAAGCTGCCGCGCCGCACGGCTGGCTCACGAAAGAAAGCAGCAGCCTCGGCGAGATCAAGCTTCACTTCATAGTCGCCATTCAGCTTACGTTGGCGAACATCCTCCACACGTCCACTAAATTGGATATGGGAATGGCCGGAGTTCGCCTTGAAAGAAGTTATATCCGCGCTGTTCTCACCAGCGCTGAAATGCATTTCGGCTGTCCAGGCGATTGGTCGATATCCTTTGAGGCGGGTATCTGTTTTCCCGACGACGAAATTTCCGTTGTATTTCCGCTGAAGAAAGGAATAGCTCATCTCGGCCGAGACGTCTTGAGCAGAGAAATCGAGAGGAATCTGTTGATCGTTCCACGATAATGCGCCGTGACGCACGTTGAGATGCGTAATCGACATTGAAAACAGCTGCTCCGCCGGGTCTCGGGTGTAACTGTGGCCGCGCTTTGGCTCAGGCTGATTTGTACTGCCATCCGGATAAACAAGGATATGGACGCGCGGTTTATCAATACTGACCGAATCGAATCCAAACTCTGCTTCCAGAAGCGAAATGATCTTCAATTCCGCGATGATACGGGCGACCTGAACGTAAGGCGCTTCGCTCGCCTGCTCTCGGCCATGGATAGTAAGGTCGCGGATTTCCACGCGGAGACGAAATGGAACAGTGTGCAAGCTCCCGAGGTCGACACGGCCGCCGGTAATTCGTTCGAGCTCAGCAGCGACTCGAACGCGTATGTAGGCCTGGAACGAATCGGTTGTCATGTACCAGGCCACGGCCAAAGTCAGGACTACAACAGCGAAAGCGACTACAACGATGTATCTCCGGACTTTTCGCCGAGGAGGGATCTGAGTGTTCCCGGTCACTCGCCGTGGCCCCTGAAATCAGCACGGATGTTGCTGGCCGCACGGAGTTGCTGGATCCAACTGAGCAAGCGCTCATTGATCTGTTGCTGAGTGAGTAGCTCCTGTACCCTCGCGCTCACTGTAGCCAGTGGCACTGGTTTAGAACCGGAGCGCCGGAGCGCCGGCAGAAACTGCTGACTGTAGTAACTCTCGACATTTTTGGACTCGACGTGAATGGCAGGGCGGAGGCGAATGTCGACTAAATGCATCAACTCCAACTGAACAATAACTCGACGCCTCAGATCTGCTTCACGCAATCCGTAGGAAGTCAGTGCAGCATGCCAGAGCCGGTCGATCCTGCCGTCCGAAAGTTGCCCTCGAATCTGCTCGACAGCGTTGGTGATTTCCTCCTGCGAGGGGTGCCACAGATTCAAGGGCTGCGCCTGCTCGTGTAGCAACTCCTGATCGATCAGCCGATCCAAAGCGGCTTTACGATCTTCTGCGCTGATGTGGTCCAATGCGCGACTGTTGATGAAGGCCTCATAGCGCACCTCCTCGTCCCAGTCGCTCTGAAGGATGATATAGCCGTTTACGGTGGCGACGATGCGATCGATAGTCTCCCCGGCGCGGACATTAAAACCGATGAAAATGAGCAGTGTAAAGCATGCAACATGCAGCCCTGGCCCTAATCGATGCTGGAGTCGATTCCGGCTCATCAGAAAGTCTGTCCAATACTAAAGAATACGTTGAAGTGGCTGGCTTGCCTGGGAATAAAGGTGTTTGCCTTAGTTTTTGGGTCTGTTTCAGTGCTGGGAAACCGCGGCGGAGTGGGATTGTAACCAAAATCGAAGCGTACCGGACCGATGGGAGTCTTGTACCTGATGCCAATCCCGATCGCCTCAGAGATGTAGTCGTAGTCACACTGGTTCGCGGTATTCTGTTGCTGGCAAAGATGTGAGTTCCTCTGAGTCCAGCGCGTCAGACTGCGCGTCAAGTCGTGACCGTTGGTAAAGACGTTACCTGCGTCGTGAAAAATGGCGAAGCTCAGATTGTCCTGGAAAAATGGAAGCATCGGAGGGGGCAGGCGCAGTTCCAGATTGTTTAGCAAGAGCGTAGTACCACCCAAGGGAAAGCCGGTGGTTGGGTCGCGCGGCCCTGCCTGATTCAGTCCGAAGCCGCGATGAGAGTTTCCGCCGCCGGAAAAGAGGCGCTCGGCTAGCGGCAAGCAAATAGTGCTCCCGGAAGTGGGGCAAGCGTTACCAGGCTGGGGCATGATTGTGTTCCCGAACGGAGTCTCAATTCCGAGCCTGGTGGAGCGTGCGAAAACCAACTTCTTACCCGCCGGCCGGTGCTTGCCAAGTAAATAATACGTGGAGTTCTGGATCAAGATGCGGCTGAAATCGGTTTCGGAAGCGAAATGTGTATCCGCGACGCCACCATCAATTGTCGTATAGCTGCCCTTCGTGCTCTCCAGGTCGTTGTCACGGCGGTTGCGAATGTAGCTGAAGCCAGGCATGCCAATACGTGTGGGCTGCGATAAGAGCGGAATCTGATTCGGGCTGATTCGCGGGTCGTTTGCCTTGACCCGGCGATATGTAAGCCGATAATCCATAATGCTGCCCTTGCCAATCGTCTGCTCTGCTTGCACAGAGCCCTCGAGTCGCTGTGACGTAAAGGTGCTAACGTCGACGGTATTGTCATAAAAAGTAGTGAACGTAAGTCTTAATTTGGGGCTATTGAACCAGCGCGGGGCCTCATAGCTAAGGAGTCCACGCTGCTGCAGGCGTCCCACGTTGGATTTGAAGGTAAGGGTGTGATTGCGGCCTCGGAAGTTGAGCCTGGTCACGCCAAAGGAAATCCGCGGGCTTACACCAGTTTCCCCCAAAGGCTTAGTGCCCCCAACCGTCGGCTGGCCGGTCTGGAACTCAAAGCCGAAACCGTAATTGAAGGTGTAGCGCTTGGCTTCCTGCACGTCCACTAACGCGTTCTTGTGCGTTTCCTCGCCTTCAGGATTCTGCACGGCGGTATCCACCTGGCTGAAAATCCCGAGATCATAGAGACGGCGCTGGCTGTCGAGCATGCCTAACTGGCTCAAAGGATCGCCGGGTTTGACCTGGATTTCACGCTGAACAACAAACGGCCTGGTGAAATTCAATCCCGAAACAATCACCTGATTTACAAAAACCTGTGTGCCCGGATGGATTGCGTAGGTCACATCCATGCGGTTCGGCGCATCGGGCGCGGGGTTCGCCGTCGCCTCGAACGTGACATGAGGAAAACCGTGACTGACGTAGTAATTCAGTATGATCTCTCGATCTTCTGCAACTTTGGATTGTGAGAATGGCTGATCTGCCGAGATGTTCAGTGTTGGGAATGTGTCGCTGAGAGCAGTGTCGTTCCCGATAATCTGCACCTTGCGGACCAAGGTTTGGGGACCTTCATCAATCTGCAATGTGACCGACAAATGGTTCTTTACGCCTTGATAGTCATCTTCCACGATGGGTTTGATCTTGACTTGATCGAAGCCGTTATAGCGGTACGGATTTTCCTCAGTATTGCGGATGTCCGCATTCAGCAGGCCCTGGCTGTAGCGCCCGTGTGAAAAGAACCGGCTGGCGGGTTGCACCTGCATGCGGGAACGAAGCAACTCCTCGGGTAAGCTGTTGCCCCTGATTTCAACTTTGACCAGCTTGTGAACAGGGCCGCTATCAATGATGTAAATGACGCGCAGCTCCCCGGAAGGACCGGACGTCTTCTTTATAGTCACCTTTGCTTCGAAGTAGCCGCGATCCTGTAAATAGTTGAGCAGGTTGCGGCGGCCCTCATTGAGAAGATCATCGTCCACGGCATTTTCTTCATACACAGGTACACTTCGCTTGAGCACGCTGCGTCTTATTTTGAATCCTTCGGCCACGATGTCCACTCGAGGACCCGGTTCGATTTCCAGGGTGTAATCGACAACATTGGACTCCGGACGATACGTGCGGTCGGCAATAGCGACCTGCGAAAGCAGCCTGTTCTGTTTTGAATATTTCTTACGCAGAAGCTCCAAGGCGCGGCTGACGCGCTGTACGGATACGAAATCGCCGGGATGCAACCTGGCCATGTCCTGAGTCTGCCCTTGTGAGTAGCCTGGATCGCCGGTGATGATAATTTTTCCTACCTGCGCCTGCGACCCGGTAGTCATGCGAAACAGAATATCTATTTGCTGGTTGTCCGTGTGGTTCTGCTCTTCCTCTTGCACTTTGGAACGATAGAACCCGTTTTGCTCCATGAGCCGATTGATGTTTTGCAGTGCGCGTTCCAATCTTTCGCGGGTAAACAGATCTCCCAACTGTAACTTGGAGGCGTTGACGATCTGGTTTGGAGCGGGTGGGTTAGGCGCGCCCTCGACTCTTACCTGGCCAATAAAGTAGTTGGCGCGAGTGAGAAATGCGAGGGAAACAGCTCCTTCAGGAGTGCGGTCGGCCGTGACGCTGATGTCGGCGAAACGCCCAATCGCATTCAGCGCCTGGATGCTTTGCCGAAGCCGCTCACGGTCGAGGGGCTCACCTATTTTTTGCGGAATCAGTTGGCGAAGGCGCTCCTGATCGGAATTTGGAAGCTCGCGAAAGTCGATGCTCTTCACGATCATGCCCTCGTACGCCGAGACGGCGCCGAATGACTGCGAGGACTGGGTGTGGTGCGCTTCGCCAGCCACTTGGGAGGATTGCGCTGCAGACTCGCCGGCGCATGCAGGTCTGCCAGAGACAACAATGAGCGCCGTCGCGAACAGCGCGGCAAACGAGGCTCTGCCTAGACGCAAAACAGCTCCTCAACGCAGATATGGAGAGTTATTTGCTTCGATGAACGGGGCTTTGGCAATGTTGTATTCGGCTCCGCAAAGTGAGGCGAAACCTATAATAATGGTTTGAACGGCTCAAACTGGTGACCTGTTTGGAACTCGACGAAAGATATTCGCGGCAAGTGCTCTTCCCCGAGATTGGCCGGGAAGGGCAGCAGAAGCTGGCGACAGCCCATGTAGCCATAGTGGGGTGCGGGGCTACCGGTTCAGCTATGGCTTCCCTGTTGGCCCGAGCTGGCGTTGGCACCGTCCGCATCATTGACCGCGATTACGTCGAAGCCAGCAATTTGCAACGCCAGTCTCTCTTCGATGAATCGGACGCAGCGGAATCTTTGCCGAAAGCAATTGCGGCGGCGCGAAAAATTGCAGCGTTCAATTCCCGGATTGTAGTTGAGCCACAAGTCGCCGATCTTGTGCCTGAGAACATTGAGGATTTGCTGCAAGAGACGCAACTGATCCTCGATGGAACCGATAACTTCGAGACGCGGTACTTGATCAATGATTTTGCAGTGAAGAGTTCCCTGCCCTGGATCTACGTAGCGGCCGTAGGAAGCTACGGCGCGACCCTGAATATTCTTCCGCGTCAAACAGCCTGCCTGGCATGCATATTCCCTGATTTGCCACGCGGCGCATTTGAAACCTGCGAGACGGCAGGCATTCTGAATTCGGTGGCCAATCTGGTGGCATCGATCGCAGCGGCCGAAGCTATGAAGTTGCTTGTGGGTGCTCAAAATCGATTGCGGAGAAGCTTGCTCTCCTTCGATGTTTGGCGGAACGAGCGCGCCGAGGTAGCGCCAAGACGGCGGCCTGGTTGCCGCGTGTGCGACGACGAGGACTTTGTACACCTGGCCAGCGCAGGGCGGCCGCACATCACCTTGTGCGGACGCAACTCTGTGCAGATTCATGAACAAGCGAGAGCCATTGATTTTCCTGAGATCAGTGCGCGCCTGAAACCGCACGGCGCGGTGCGTCACAATGACTTTGTGTTGAAGTTCTGGCGCGAACCCTACGAAATTACGCTTTTCCAGGATGGAAGGGCGATCATCAAAGGCACCAGCGACACGGCGGTGGCAAGAAGCCTGTACGCCAGGTACGTGGGCAGTTAGCTTCAGTTCTCAGTAAGCATCCCGCGGCCGATCGGTCGAATCTTGACCTGCAGACTGAGTTTGCGAGGTGAGCCATGCGTAATTCGCTGATCGTGAGTGCAATTCTTTCCATCTCGGCAGCCGCGTTCGCGCAAGTGACAGTCGTTTCCGGTTACGCAACCAACTGGACGCCCGCGCCGGGAGCAAATGCGGCGCCGTTCGTACCTTTAGTGACTACGCCTTCCGTGGCTCTGGAAACAGGCCTCCCCACCCAAGTGGGCGCGAGCAATGCCACGGCCGGCAATGTTGCCGGTGCGACGAGCGCTCCCCTCTCCAGTACAAGCGGTATGCAGGCTACTGGTTCAGCGGCTCCGCAGGCGAATGCTAACGAGCAGAGCCGCCAGGGCGGTTTCGAATTTGGAGTCGCCAGATTCGAAAGCAGCCGGGGCGTGGCACAACTTGCGGGTTCTATTGCGAAACACTCCCAACATGGGCGGGAGCACACCAATGCGGATGTCGATCACTTGAATCAGAACAATGGAACAGCGCAATACGGCGGCAAGACAGAACGTCTGGAGTAGGTCTTTCCTCTCTACTGAGAGAGGATTTTGTTAAGCTCTGACCGGTTTTCGGCCGGAAGGTGCTGGAGCGCCACTCGTGCCAGTGCGAGATAGGCATCTCTGGCCTCAGGGATTTTTTTCAGGACTCGCAAATGCTCGCGAACCGTAGCGACATCGCCCCGCACGAAGGGCCCGCTGAAGGCGGCGGCAGGGCCGAGCTTGCCGTAGTTCTCGACAGTCTGTTTCACAATCGGTAGCATCTGGCGCCGGGCACTCACTGGCGAAATTCCAGCCGTAGCGGCAACGCGTTCCGCCGTTACCAGCATTGCGACCAGCAACGGGGACGCGAACGTGCCCCAGGCGTGGTAGGCGGCTTTGCTCGGTTTACTGATAGTCAAAACTTTGCCGCCGAGGTCGCGGACTACTCTCCGCGCTAAGCTTATAGCTTTCTTATCACCTTCAATTCCAAAGGGAACTCCTTCGAGCGATGGCGCTGACTTGCTGACGAATGTCATCAGTAGATGCACGGATGCGACTGATGCCCCACGCTTCCGCAACTGATTCAACTCATCACCGGTCAGGACTCCGCTCGAATGAAATGCTGTCTTACCACGCCAATTGGTCGCGCTCTCAAGCTGTCGCGCGGCGCGTGCGATCTGGCGATCGGGAACACAGAACCAGATTACGTCCGCGTCGAGTTGCGCCTGGAGAATGGTGGTGGCGCGCGCACCTACAGTTGCCGCGAGACTTCGCGTGGAAACGCGGGGATCACGGGTGACGATCTCTGAAATGTGGTAGCCTGCGCGCGACAACTCCAGCGCCAGCGCGGTGCCGAGCCTTCCAGGCCCAACGATCGCAATTCGCGGCTTCGCTTGCATGGCGGCAGCATAACAGTCCATTTCGTTCAGCAGCAAAGGTTCTTATGACTTTTTGAGAGATTCGTGGTTTTTATCTCTGCTGTTCATTTGTTCGCGTTTCTTTGCGTCCTTTTGCGATTCAGAGACTATGCTTCGCGCGTGACTAGTCCAAAATCTGCGAATCTAGCTTCACACTCTCCGTCGCTTATATTGGTGACATGCCAAAATCTTCTGCTCGCAAACGTCAAGCTCGCCTGCTCTCATCCCGCGAAGTCTACCGCGGGCCAGTCTTCTGGGTAACTACAGATCACGTGCTCGAACCCACGGGCATTCGCGTCCGCCGGGACATCGTGCGCCACAGCGGTTCGGTGGTAGTGCTGGCGGTCAAGGAAAGCTCGCACAACCCTCAGGTTTTGCTTGAATATCAGTACCGCGATGCTGCGCAGAGCTTTTTGTGGGAGCTCCCGGCAGGCCGCATTGATCCTGGCGAAAGTGAACTTGGTGCAGCGAAACGCGAACTGCTCGAAGAAACCGGATTCAAAGCCAGTCGCTGGAAACGCATACTGCGGTTCTGGGCTAGCCCAGGGTTTGTGGCTGAAGCTATGTCTATTTATCTGGCGCGAGGGCTGCGCCCGGGAAACGCCCAGCCGGAAGAAGACGAGGTGATCGAAACCCGCTTTTTTGCTCTAAGCGACGCGCTCCAAATGGTACTCAGGGGCACCATACGCGACGCGAAGACGATTTGTGCAGTTCTTTGGCTAGCCCATCAGCAAAAGGGCCCAAAGCTCCACTAATGGCGGGCCTTACAGTGATCTCCTCCTTGACAGCCCTGCACTGCCGCCGCACAATGGCCTCAAGTTGACGGCACGCGCTTGGAATCCGAAATTGCGTGTCGCAGGGGGCGTTCGTGGAACGGTTGAAAGGTACGGTTAAGTGGTTCAACAACGCGAAAGGCTATGGTTTTATCGGAAGGGACGAGGGCCCAGACGTCTTCGTTCACTACAGCGCGATCGCGTCCGAAGGCTATAAGAGTCTGCAGGAAGGCGAAAAAGTGGAATTCGAGATCGCTCAAGGTCAGAAAGGGCCGCAAGCAGCCAACGTTACAAAAGCTTCTTAAAGTTCTCCGCTAAGCCGATCAAGACACTCCCCTGAGACCTACCTCCCGCGCTAACACCGTCGTGTCAGTCCGTGAGTTCGATCGGATTTTGAATAGCCATCACCTAGCTCATCTGCGGGAACTTGTTTAACCTTGTAGTTCGCATGGACAACAAAGCGATCGCCGGCATCCTCTACGAAACTGCTGACCTGCTTGAAATCGACGGCCAGGATTCGTTCCGGATTCGCTCCTACCGCAATGCGGCTCAGGCGATCGAGGCTCTGCCCCAGCAGATTTCAGTGATCATCAGCGAACCCAAACGAGTTCTGGAGATACCGGGCATCGGCAAGGGAATGCTGCTAAACCTGCAAGAGATGTTGAAAGAAGGCCGCCTGGCTCTCCACGCCGAGTTGCTCCAAAAATATCGGCCTTCAATGCTCGACTTGCTCAAGATTCAGGGACTCGGTCCGAAGACGATTTCACTCATCTGGAGTGCCTATCAGGTCTGCGACGTGGAAGGAGTCGAGAAATTGGCTCGCGAGGGCAAAATTCGTGAACTTCCCCGCATGGGCGAAAAGCACGAACAAAAGCTACTCAAGGCCATCGAGGATTACCGCCGTATTGCCGGCCGCTTCCTGCTAGATGCTGCAGAACGCGAAGCGCAGAAAATTGTCGAGCATCTCAGGCATTTTCCTGGCGTTGAAAAAGTCACCCCAGCCGGATCGCTACGCCGCGGCAGAGAAACTGTGGGCGATCTCGACGTCCTGGTTACAGGAAGGGCTTGTTGTGATGACGCAGAGCGGCAAGAGTTAATCGACCACATCATTAAACTACCGGGACTGATGGAAATTATCGCCCGCGGCGAAAATAAGGTTAGCTTCCGCCTGCGAGGCGGCATGCAGGTAGATGTGCGTTTTCTCCCGCCGGAGTCTTTCGGCGCGGCTATGCAATATTTCACCGGCTCGAAAGCGCACAACGTTGCGCTACGTCAGCGCGCGCTCAAGATGGGCTTCACTCTGAGCGAATACAGCCTGGCCCGTCTTGAAGACGAGAAGCCGGTTGCCGGCAAGACCGAGGAAGAAATCTACGCCAAGCTCAAACTCGATTACGTTCTACCCGAACTGCGGGAGAACTGTGGTGAGATTGACGCCGCCGCATCACATGCCCTCCCGGCGGTCATTTCGGAACAGGACCTCCAGGGCGACTTGCACATGCACACGGTCGAAACCGATGGCCGAAATACGATTGAAGAGATGGCCGAGGCTGCCAAGGCAAAGGGCTACAAATACATGGCCATCACCGACCATTCCAAGAATCTGGCCTTTGCGAATGGTCTCGATGACAAACGTGCGGTTGAGCACATACAACGCATTCGCGCGGCCAATGAGCAGATCGAAGGAATTACAATTTTTGCCGGTGTGGAAGTCGACATCCTGGCAGACGGTTCTCTTGACCTGTCCGATTCTGTGCTTGAGCAGATGGACATCGTCATCGCCAGCGTGCACTCGCACTTCAATCAGAGCACAGCGGAGATGACGGACCGCCTGTTAAAGGCCATCTCCAGTCCCAACACGTGCCTCATAGGCCATCCAACGGGCCGACTTCTACTTCGGCGTGACGCTTATGGCTTTGATCTCGACACCATACTTAGAGCCGCCGCGCAGCACAGAGTCGCAATGGAGTTAAATGCCTATCCCGATCGCCTGGACTTGTGCGACCGCCATCTGCGGCGGGCAAAAGAAATTGGAGTCAAAATCATCATCAACACCGATTCCCACCACACATCTCATCTCGACAAAATCCGCTTTGGCGTGCTGCAAGCCCGTCGTGCCTGGCTGACAAAAGATGATGTGCTCAACACGCTCCCCCCGGAAGAATTCGCACATGCCATGGAGCACGGGTGGTAAACTGCCGCGACCTAACGATTGCTAGAAGAGGCAAACATGAGACGATTTTTCTCGCTTTGGCCGCTTGCACTCCCTCTCTTGTTGGCTCAGGCTGCGAGCACAGGAAAATCAGACAGGCTGCTTGCAAACCCTGGAGCCGTGAAGTGAGAAAAAGCTGCCAACGGGTCAGAGAGCGCCACGCTACGTGAAGACCCCGAAGGTGTCGAATTGCTGGCCCGTTATCCTGCTGGGCATATTTTCCCTCCTCACTGGCACAGCGCCAACGAACGCGTGGTGCTCATTGAAGGCCACATCTTGATGGAAGAAGGCGGCAGGAAAGAATTTCTGGAGCCGGGCGGCTACGCGTACATACCGGCGAAGCAGGTGCAAAGAATGAAATGTGTTTCCGCGACGCACTGCTCGTTTTACGTATTCTGGGATGGACCGCTGGATTTCCACCCTGCGACAGATTGAAGTCGGGCCCTGGGGTCCCAAACCCCGAAGGACACGAGGAAAAGAACTTTTCACCAAACCTGGCGGATACAATAAAAGGGTCGGGTTCCTATGCCGGAAGAAACACAGCCGCCCGTAATACCGCCGGTCAACGCTACTCCTGTTTCACAACCGGCA
>QIAA01000259.1 GCA_003224905.1 Acidobacteriota bacterium | reverse complement strand
TGGCGATGTAAACCGTATCCGGATCCTGCGGGTCCGCGATCACGTGCATGTAGTACCAGGCGCGCTGCTGATACGAGCGATTTCCATTCACTAATTCCCAGGTTTCGCCTGCGTCATCGGAACGATAGAGACCGCCTTCATGCGCTTCGATCAATGCGTATATGCGATCGGAATTCGCGGATACTGCCACGCCAAAGCGTCCATACGGCCCCTTGGGAAGGCCATGCTCCTCCAGGCGCTTCCAGGTCGCGCCGGCGTCATTGGACCGATAAAGGCCGCTCCCCGGCCCGCCACTGGAAAGATTCCATGAGCTGCGGCGCACCTGCCACAAGGAAGCAAAAAGGATATTCGCGTTGTGGGGATCAAAGGCGATATCAATCCCGCCCGTGTTTTCGTCTTTGTAAAGTACTTTCTCCCAATTCTTGCCGCCGTCCATTGAGCGAAAAATGCCGCGCTCCGTGTTCGGACCAAAAGGATGGCCAAGCGCCGCCACAAACACGATGTCGGCATTGTTGGGATTGACCATCACCTTTCCGATCGCCCGCGAATCGCGCAGCCCGATGTTCTTCCAGGTCTTTCCGCCGTCGAGCGTCTTGTAAACGCCATCGCCGTGAGAGATGTTTCCACGAATGCAGGCCTCGCCTGTGCCTACATACACAATGTTCGGATCGGACGGCGCCACCGCAAGGCTTCCGATTGACGAGGTTCCTTCCTTATCGAACACGGATGTCCAGGTGAGCGCCCCGTCCGTGGACTTCCAGACGCCCCCGCCGGTCGCGCCAAAATAGTACGTATTGGGATCACCGGGAATGCCAGCGGCGGTTAACGAACGGCCTCCACGGAATGGCCCGATGACCCGGTACTTCATGCCTTTGAAGAGCGGGTCTTCATTCTTCGGAGTCGGCGCAGCATTCTCCTCTGCTGCCGGCTTCTCCGGAGGCTTTCTCTCCCGCTCGCTCTTCTGCGCCGACAAGGAACACGAAAATGAGAGAGCCGCAACTAATGCGAGATTTGAAATCAACTTGGACTGAGACATTTGTTTCATCCCCGGGAATTGATGTTCGAGCGCGTAATAAAACGATTCATCTTAATCGTTAGAAGCGATCTGGAAAAGTGCGATCCCGGAGGATGTGACTCGGGGTTTTCAATTCGAAGCGAGCGCCTTGCGGGCCGCTTGCAGTTCTTTGCGCTTCTGCGGGTCCACTTCAGGATACGAAAGTTTTAACCCCTCGAGAGTTTCCACGATTGCAGCCGCAACCACCAGCCGCGTGAACCACTTGTTGTCCGCCGGAACCACATACCAGGGCGCGTGTTTAGTCGCGGTATTCCTGATCATATCTTCGTAAGCTTGCATGTAATCATCCCAGTGTTCGCGCTCACGGACATCCTCCGGCGAGAATTTCCAGTTCTTTTCCGGCTCTTGCAACCGCGCCAGAAATCGACGTTTCTGCTCCTTCTTGGAAACATTCAGAAAGAATTTCCGGATCACCGTACCGTTGCGCGAAAGATAGCGCTCGAACGAGCAGATGTCCTGGAAACGTTCTTTCCAGGTGTCCTTACTGCGCAACTTCGCCGGTATTTTTTCATGCTCCAGCACATCGGGATGCACGCGCACCACCAATACTTCCTCATAGTAGGAGCGGTTGAAAATGCCTATTCGTCCGCGCTCGGGCAGGTTTCTTGTCGTGCGCCAAAGATAATCGTGATCTAGTTCTTCGTTCGAAGGCGCCTTGAAGGAATACACCTGGCAGCCTTGGGGATTGATGCCAGACATAACATGCTTGATTGCCCCATCCTTTCCCGCCGCATCCATAGCCTGAAAGATCAGCAGCAGGCACCACCGATCCTGCGCATAGAGCTTGTCCTGAAGTTCCTCGATATGCGCCACGCTCTTTTCCAGCAGTCCCTTGGCCTCCTCCTTGGACTTGAATTCCCCCGTGTCCTGCGGGTCGAAGTCTTTCAAGCGAAACTTATCCCCGTCACTTACGCGGTAAGGTTTCGCCAGTTTGCTTGCCCAGTTCATCAGTTTTCCACGTATGGATTAGGACGTTGAAGTCTACAACATCTTGGAGGCGAGCCGGTTCAGTTGGATGGATTTACTCGCGCGGAACCACGCAAATGTCCGGCAGGTTCCGATACCGTTCCGCGTAGTCCAGACCATACCCCACAACAAACTCATCCGGAATATGGAATCCGACGTAATCGGCCTGAATCGGTTTCTTCCTGCGGGAAGGCTTGTCGAGCAGCGTGGCGATGCGAAAGCTTTTTGGCTGATGTGCCAACAGGAGACCTTTGAGGTATGTGAGTGTCAGACCAGTATCCAGAATATCTTCCACCAGAATAATGTTCTTGTCGCGCATGGACTGATCCACATCTTTGGTCAGCCGCACTTCACCGGGTTCCTGCGCCGGACTGGGCCGATTGCCATAGCTGGCCACGCCGATGAAATCGAATGTCGCCTCAAGCCGCACCTGTCGTGACAGATCGCTGAGAAAGATCGCTGCGCCTTTGAGCACGCCGACAAAAATTACCGACTGTCCGGCGAGATCACGCGTTATATCTGCGCCTAACGCGGCCACACGGTAGGCGATTTGCTCACGCGAGATGAGCACTCTTAGCTGATCCACGGAGGCAACATATTACTCATAAACGGGCACAGATCAAGATGTATTCGCAAGCCCGCGGCAGGTCTCAAACCGCCCACGTGCGTTGCACTGCCTCGGTTGCCTCACTAGAATAAATCTCCTGATCGTGGAGGTTTCCTTCTTTATGAATCTGAATGGCGTGAAACTTACCTGGCTGGGACACGCAACTTTCCGAATCGAAACGCCGGCCCGCAAAACGATCATGATCGATCCCTGGGTCATGGGTAATCCCATGTGCCCGGAAAAAGATAAGGACGTCAAAAAAGTGGACGTCCTGCTCTGTACGCACGGGCATTTTGACCACATCGGCGACGCCGTCACCATCGCCAAGAAACATAATCCCACCGTGGTCGCAATCCCCGAACTTGCCCATTGGCTGGAAAAGAAGGGTGTTAAGAATGTCGCCGGCATGAACAAAGGCGGCACTCAGACGATCGGCGATATCAAAGTGACGATGGTGCACGCCGATCATTCCTGCGGCATCCAGGATGGCGATCAGCTCGTCTACGGGGGCGAAGCCTGCGGCTATGTGATTGAATTCTCCAACCGCCTCAAGATCTACCACGCGGGCGACACCAACGTTTTCGGCGACATGGCAATCATCCGTGACCTCTATTCACCCGAAATCGCAATGCTGCCGATCGGCGATCACTACACCATGTCCCCGCGCGAGGCCGCTTATGCCTGCAAGCTGCTCAAGCCGAAAACAGTTATCCCGATGCACTTCGGAACTTTTCCAGTCTTGGTTGGCCGTCCAGGGGAACTGCAGAAACTTGTTCCCGACATTGACGTCGTCGAATTGAAACCGGGTGTCACGATTTCCCACGAGCAGCAAATTCAGCGCCCTGAATTGCGCCGCGCATAGCCCGGCCAAGGACTAATTGCCTAAGAACACGAGCAACGTTGCTTCCTGGCGGATGGGCGGCATCACCGAATCTCCAGTGGAAGATTATCTTTACTCCATCCTCCCGGCGCGGGACCCGGTCCTTACGGAAATCGAAGCTGAAGCCGCTAAACGCGACATCCCGATCGTGGGCCCGGTTGTCGGCCGGGTCCTATATCAACTCGCCCAGCTCGGCGGAGCGAAGACAGTCTTTGAGATGGGATCGGCCATCGGCTATTCCACGATCTGGTGGGCCCGAGCCGTTGGCGAAGACGGCAAAGTGATCTACACCGATAGTGATGCCAAGAATGCGTAACAAGCCCGCCGCTACTTCGAGCGCGCCGAAGTAAGCGACCGCATTACCATAAAGACTGGAGACGCTCTCGAACTGCTGTCGGAAGAAAAACACCATTTTGACGTGATTTTTAACGACGTAGATAAGGAAGACTATCCACGTGTGTTTCGCCTGGCTCTTCCCAAGCTGCGCAAAGGCGGACTGTTCATAACTGACAACGTGCTCTGGAGCGGAAAAGTGGCGGAGAAACATCCCAAAGAAGGTTCCACCAAAGCCATCCTGGAATTCAACCGCCTGCTGTACAACTCTCCCGACTTGTTCACGACGATTCTCCCGATCCGTGATGGAGTGGCTGTGGCGATAAAAAAGTAGGACACCACCGCCAGCCTACTCGATGCAAGACCCGAGCATACGTCCGTTGTAAAATCAATTTCTAATTCCAGAATCTGCATGCCCTCGGAACAAAAAACAGCCGTGACCCGCGACGAGCGCTACCAGCCGCACGAAATCGAGGAGAAATGGTTCGCGCGCTGGCAGAGTGATCCGTCCCTCTATGCAGCCGAGTCGCAGTCCACAAAACCCAAGTATTACGTCCTGGAGATGCTCCCATATCCTTCAGGCGCGCTGCACATGGGACACGTGCGCAACTATGCGATTGGCGATTCGCTCGCCCGCTACATGTGGATGAATGGATATAACGTGCTCCATCCCATGGGCTGGGATTCTTTCGGTTTGCCGGCTGAGAACGCCGCGATTCAGGCAAACACGCCGCCCCGTGAATGGACGCTGCGGAATATCGCCAACATGAAGGCGCAGATGAAGCGCCTGGGGTTTGCATACGACTGGTCGCGCGAGGTCACGACTTGTTTTCCTGAATACTACAAATGGAACCAGTGGTTCTTCCTCAAGCTTTACGAGAGAGGTCTCGCCTACCGCAAGAAGAGCAAAGTCAATTGGTGTCCGAAATGCGCGACAGTGCTCGCCAATGAGCAGGTTGTCGATGGCTGCTGCTGGCGGCATGAAGACACCACCGTGGAACAGCGAGAGCTTGAGCAGTGGTTTCTGCGAATCACCGATTACGCCGAAGAATTGCTGCGCGACCTGCACAAGCTTTCCGGCTGGCCGGAAAAAGTCCGTACCATGCAGCGGAACTGGATCGGCCGCAGCGAAGGTACGCTGGTGGATTTCAAGCTCGACGGCGCAGCTGGCCCGGCGGGCTCGAAAATTACAGTGTTCACCACGCGCGTAGACACTATTTACGGCGCAACATCTGTTCAACTCGCGCCGGAGCATCCGCTGGTGGCAGATCTGACTGCCGCAGATCCCGAACTGCGCAGAAAAGTGGATGAGCTCATCGCCGAACAGCGCAAGGCCAAAGAAGCAGGCGACATCGGCGAGATTGAGAAGCATGGAGTCAGCACCGGTCGGTACGCAGTCAATCCATACAACGGTAAAAAGGTACCCATCTGGATTGCTAATTACATCCTGATGGACTATGGCACCGGCGCCATCATGAGTGTCCCGGCGCACGATGAGCGCGACTACGAATTCGCGCAGAAGTACGGGCTGGAGATCCGCCTCGTCATTGTTCCACGTCCCGATGACCCGGATGAAACCGTCGTTGAACCGGCTCTGCCATTCACCACCATGAATGGAACTTTGGTCAACTCCGGCCCGTTCAGTGGGCTCGACTGCGAAGAAGCCATTCGGAAAATGTCG
>QIAA01000034.1 GCA_003224905.1 Acidobacteriota bacterium | reverse complement strand
GTCACCAACTCCATCTCCTGCTGCGGTACTTCGGGTTCTTTCAGCATGCCCCATAAAAGCACAAAGCTCCCGTGGAAAACGAGAGCTTTGTCGGTACTTTGTCAGCAATCTGAGGCGGCCTGTCGGCCGCCTTTTTGCAACGCTCGCCGGATTATGCCGGGCGTACGTTCTCTGCTTGCCAGCCCTTCGGTCCCTTAGTGACATCGAATGTTACCGTCTGGCCCTCCTGCAGGCTACGGAAGCCGCCCGCCTGGATTGCCGAATGATGCACAAAAACGTCTTCGCCGGTCTGCCGGCTGATAAAGCCGTAGCCTTTGGCGTCATTGAACCACTTTACTGTTCCTGTTTCCATTGTTGTTGTACTGTTTTTACCTTTCGATTATTTACGCTGGAGGAGTCGGAGGTACTAACGTGCAGTTTTGCTGTTTGAAGGCGAGAGCTGCTCACGACCGATTCGGTCTAACGCACCTTTACTATAACACACCAGCGCCTGCGGTTCGTTGTCGGGCGGGTCACATGTTACCGGCGTGCAGCGAAAAGCCCCGCCTGGCTTGCACGGTCCGTTGACAAGGTTGGATTTACGGGACATACTCCGAAAATGTCTTTTGGCCTGTTTGGGACCGTCGCAACGCGGTAGGGATCACCTTTTTAGGAATAACTTCGCAGTAATCAAGCAGGTTTAGCACAGTCGTTGCGCCCGGGGTGATTTTCCCCGGGATATTCTGAGGAGGTTTATGCAAGCAAAGCAACCGACCAGAAACTTGGGCAGCAGATTGCTTATTTCATCCGGCTGCACGCTCGTAGTCCTTGCATTAGTTCTCACGTTGGTGCGAAGCGAAGCCGTGACAAGGACAAAGACCGGCTCTGTCCAGCGGACAGGTAAGCCGCTGGCTGCTCTCTCAAGCCCGCAGCCGTTGGCATTCGAACCCAATCAGGGACAGCTCGATCGCGAGGTGCAGTATTTTGCCCGCGGCGGCGACTACAGCGTCTTTCTCGAGGCCAACCAGGCAGTCTTGTCCCTGAAGTCGGATTCCTCCCCACTGCGCATGCAGATCGGGGGCGCGAACCTGCAGGCCCAGGTGCAAGGCAACGACGCTCTGCCCGGGATCAGCAATTACTACATCGGTAACGATCCACGAAATTGGCGTACGAAGGTGCCCCATTACGGGCGCGTCACGTACAGCAGTATTTACCCCGGAGTTAATCTGGCGCTTCAAGGCGAGGCGCGGCAATTGCGCTTCGAATTTGACGTGGCGCCAGGGTCGGATCCGTCGCGCATTCATCTTCTGTTCGATCGCAAGCACGAGCTCGCAGGAGACGCGTCGGGAGCTGTGGTTTTTTCGTCAGCAGCCAACGTTCGACTGTCGCAGCCGACTGCATACCAGGAGAACAATGGCGCCCGTCACCCGGTTGATGCACGGTTCATCTTGAGCAATGACGGCGACGTCACCTTTGCACTAGGCACTTACGATCACAACAGGGAATTGGTAATTGTGCCCTCGCTCGGAACTTCGGGCGTCAGGAATGCGGCGCCAACTGTCGCCTCCAATGCGCACAGACTTTCCTACGTTCTTTGGCTTCCGATCGCTGGCCTGGCGCTCGCCGGATTCGGTTTAGCTCCACGCCACAAGAAGCTCGCGGGTATATTACTGGCCTGCTTCGCCGTCTCCGGTTTTGTGTTTATGGCGGCCTGTGGCGGTAGCGGCGGAGGAGGAGGCGGTGGAGGTGGTGGCGGTGGCGGCGGTGGCGGCACTCCCAGAACCTTGGCCTACTCGGAATATCTTGGCGGAATCGGCGACGATCAAGGGAGAGGTATTGCCGTCGACAGCAGCGGGAACGTGTACATAACCGGCTTGGCAGCCAGTGGCTTTCCTACAACTCCAGGACCTATCTTTGCCGGAGGTGCTCACGATGCGTTTGTAACGAAGCTCGATTCGTCCGGTACGGTTTCATATAGCACATTCATCGGCAGCGGGGCAGACGATGCAGGGCTGAAGATCGCAGTTCAGGGAACAAATGTGTTCGTTGTAGGAAATACTCAGCAAGGCAGCACTTTTCCGACAACTAACCCCACAATCGGTCCTGGTGGCGGACAGGACGCATTCGTGGCGCAGTTCAATTCCACTGGCGGGAATGTATTTGCGACCGTGATTGGCGGCAGCGGGAGTGAATCCGGGAACGCAATTGCGGTCGACGGAAGCGGCGCTATCTACCTTACTGGGGAAACTGCCTCAAGTGACTTCCCAGTTACAGCCGGCGCCTTTCAGGGCACAAAGGGAAGCGGTTCCGACGCTTTCCTGATGAAGCTCACTTCCGGCGGTAGTGGCCCGCCAACCTTCTCGACCTTCCTCGGTGCGAGCGGCGATGAGCGCGCACGTGGTATTGCATTAGATGGCAGCAACAACGCTTATATCTCAGGCTCGACAACCTCGTCAGGTTTGGGTACTGGAACCAGCGCGTTGTCCGGCCCTTCCGACGCGTTTGCAGCGAAATTCGATACCACCGGCAACGAGGTTTATTTCACCTACGTCGGCGGTTCGAGCGGTGACGGCGCGGACGCGATCGCTGTCGATAGTACGGGTGCTGCTTACATTACCGGGCAAACGCAATCCAGTAGCCTGCCGCAGCAGCAAGGTACGCGGCAGGGTATACAAGACGCGTTCGTGACAAAGCTCGATACAAGTGGAGTCGTTACCTTTTCCACTTATTTAGGAGGCTCCGCTACAGGAGTCGGTACCGTTGACGTGGATGAGGGCTTCGGTATCGCGCTCGACGCCAGCAACAACATTTACGTCACCGGTACGACGGGTGCGTCGAGTTTTCCGGTAACGACAGATGCGCCCGCCGGTACGACCTCACTTCAGGGCCCGACGGATGCATTTGTTACGGAGCTCGACAGCTCCGGTTCAACAACGGCGGTTTTCTCGATGTTCTACGGAGGTACCGGAAATGAGGATATTCTGCTCAGCGGTGCAGCTGATGCAGGTATCGCGGGCGCAATCGCTGTCGATTCATCGGGCAACATTTATATCACCGGAACTACGAACTCAAGCGCTGGCATAGCCGCCATCCAGAACAGCTTCGGTGGCGGGGTGTCTGACGCATTTGCCGCCAAGATCTCACCCTAGTTGGTTGCAAAATGCATTTCTTCAAAACCGGCCGGAATAACGGCCGGTTTTTCTTGCATACTGAAACCAGTGACCGATATTCGTCTTTCGATTGAATGCTTACACTCCATGATCTTGTCGCACCAGAGTAAAATTGCTTACGTCTGCACGTTGCTCTTCGCTCTTTTCGTTAGCAGTGCGCCCGCCAAGGACAAGCACAACTCCACTCCCATCATCCGCTGGGCGGAAGGACAGCCAGGATGCACCTTCAGTCTCGATGATGACGGAAAGTATCGCTTCGGCATGTGGTCGGATGATCTCGGAGTGGTTCTCGCCGTCGACTCCCAGGAAATTCAAAAAGTCCGGCGCCACGGAATTGAACCGCTGTTCGGAGTGGCACTGAAGTTTCTCTATCGTGGCCAGCAATCGGTCCTGACACCTGACGGTGCAACCCTGGAGTTTGTGAAACACAAACACATAATCCATCGTTCCTTTAACCCGGACGCACTCGCCACCAGGCTGCAGGATAATGCCGACGCAGCCAACGATCAGACCGAGCGCGAACTGCGCAAGCACCCGGAAAAAAAGCAGGAAAAAGAGGCTCTACTAACGGCTTTTGAAAAGGACGTCGCAGCCATGCAGGAATTCCTCAGGAGTCACAGCCTGCATGCCGTGCAACTTGACCCCGGCACGCGCGAAGCCGAAGGCTGGCTTTTCTTCAGCACGAGAGATAAATGGATCGCAGGACTCAAGGATCAGGAAGAATTCGTATTGCGGATAACGTTCGCTAAAAAGATCTTTGAGTTCCCCTTTAGATTGCCAATGAACGAACGCGATCTGGTTCTGAGGAAAAGGAATTGAACCGGACCGCGTAGCCGAATGCCGGAATTGAAGCGCCAAAGCCGCTGCCGGCCCAGTTAGCTCATAAATTTCAAGTGAAGATAGACTTCATCGCCGGATAAATTCGCCTATAGGCGTCGTAGCTGGCCTGCATAGTCGCGAGATGCTCTTCCATTGGGCGCACCCGTTCTGATACCCGCACCACTGAGTCACAGGCCACGTCCACCGATGGCCAGATCTTAGCTCCCACGCCTGCGATTATGGCTGCTCCGCATGCCGCTCCCTCTTCGGCTTCCACGATTTCAACTTCATGTCCGTACGCGTCAGCTTGAATCTGCCGCCATAGAGACGATCTCGCTCCGCCTCCTCCGAGCCGAATGTCTCTAACAGGCACATTAATTTCACTAAAGATCGTGAACGTATCTCTCAAACTGAAAGCCACGCCTTCCAGAATGGCCCGGATCACGTGAGCACGGGTATGCGACGCAGTGAGTCCCACCAGCGCTCCGCGCGCATTCGGATCAAGATATGGCGTGCGCTCTCCCATCAGATATGGCGCCCACAGGAGGCCATCAGAACCAGCGGGAACCGCAGCCGCCTCAGCTGTGAGCCGTTCATAAGGATCGCCGCGGTCATTCGCCCTAGTCGCGTCAAACTGATCGCGAAACCATCGCAGAGATAGTCCGGCGGCCTGAGTCACTCCCATCACGTGCCAGCGGCCCGGAACGGCATGACAGAAGGTATGCAATCGTCCCTGTGGATCGAGCGCCGGCCGATCGGTCGCCGCAAAAACCACCCCCGAGGTTCCGATCGTAGCGCTCACCGCGCCAGGAGCTACAATGCCCATGCCTGTGGCTCCCGCCGCCTGGTCGCCCGCACCGGCGACCACCGGCGTCCCCTTCAACAGTCCTGTCGCTTCACTCCCCGCGGAAGATACTGCGCCGCAGATTTCCGGAGAGTCATAAAGCGCCGGCAGCAGCGCACGATCAATTTCCAATGTGCTCAGGACTTCGCTTGACCATTGCCGCCGTGCTACGTCCAGCATAAGAGTGCCAGACGCGTCCGCCACGTCGGTCGCTCGCTCGCCTGTAAGGCGAAAGCGCACATAATCCTTGGGGAGCATCACTGATCGAACACGATTCCAATTGTCAGGTTCGTTTTCTCGTGTCCACAAGAATTTGGTCAGTGTGAAATTCGGCAGCGCAGGATTGCAGGTAAGTTCAATGATCCGTTTCGCTCCAATTCGCTCATTAATCTCCTGGCACTGTTTCTCGGTGCGAACATCACACCAGATCAGCGCCGGCCGTACCGGCAGATCGGAACCGTCGAGCATCACCGCCCCGTGCATCTGTCCGGAGAATCCGACACATGCAACCTGTTCGCCTTTCAACTCGCCCGCCGCCAGCGCCTTGCGCACCGCAAGCCCGGCAGCTCGCCACCAGTCTTCAGGCCGCTGCTCCGCCCATCCGATTTTTGGCGAGGCGAATGGCTCGTGCTCCTCGGTCGCAGAGCCGGCAATGCCGCCGGCCTCAGCCATAATCACGGCGCGAGTGCCGCCAGTGCCCACATCGATCCCGAGAACATATTTCTGCATGATTGGTCAGTGCTGCGATAAGACTAACCGCTCCGCTCGCCGACGTCGCCTCGCTTCGGCGACAAGGCCGCAAACACCTGCGGACGACAGAGTGAATTGCCGGTCATCTCTCCGCCCTGCCAAAGCACTCCGCACGAAACAGCCTTTCATCCAGACGATGGAGGCGTTTGGTAATGTGACGAGGCAGAAGTTCGTAGTGGTGGATCTCAAACAGATACTCCACGATGAACCAGAGCGGCTTTTCCGTAGTCATCCAGTGCCTGTGATCGAAACGGGCCAGATTCACTGGAAGGGAAAACGTGCGCAACGTGCGTTCACGGCGCAGATTGCAGTAAAGATTGAAGTAACTCATTGCCAGCTCGCGTAACGTGCGATATACAGGTTCTCGATATCGCAAGCCGGCGAAATTGGATTTAGCTATGGCTCCCCAATATCCCCGCGCACGATAGACCGCAATCACGTGGTCCGTGTCCCGCTCAGCTTCCATGTCCAGAATCAGAGGCGGAAAACCATTTGCCCGAAGTGCCGCCGCCGCAAAGATTGCTGCCTCCAGGCAGTGCGCCGTGTTCTCCCGCAGCACTAAGCGCGGAGACCACGCGGTGTCGGCGACGTGATACGGCATCTCATCGAGAAGTCGTTGAATGCCGTGCGGGTCCTTGAGGCTGCGAAGCTTGCGCACTTCCGATGCAGAAAAGCTCTTCTCCGATGAATTTCTCATTCCGTTCTGGTTGGTTCAGTCCGCCGCGCTGGCGTCGGCGGCCACCGCCGCAGCCGGCAGCGGTATTGAGATTCGAACCGTTGTTCCACTCGAATCTGAGCTGATTTCAAACTGCCCTGCAAGTTCTCGTACGCGCTCCCGCATTCCTGCCAGGCCGACGCCGCTGGCGTCGTGCGTGTGGAAGCGCGCCAGCACCGCGGGCGGCACCCCGCTTCCAAAGTCTCGGATGGAAAGTACGGCATTCCCCGCCACGAGTTTTAGCGCGACTTCAGCTTTTGTGCTTTTGGAATGACGATGGATGTTCGTCAGGCTTTCCTGCAACACTCGAAAGAGCACCAGCTCAAGATTGGGAGGTAAACGGCCGGGAGTTTCAGCGAGATTGGTTTTCACCTCAACCCCGCTCCGCTGCGAAAATCCCTCCACAAACCACTTGGCTGTGGTCGCGAACCCGGCAACATCGAGCATAGGCGGATGCAACAAGTGGGAAATGGTTCGCGTCTCCGCAATACATTGTTCCAGCAATTGCATGCACTCGAAGTAACGCGAGTCCTCGGCGTGATCGGAAGCCAGCATGCTGAAGCTCATCTTTAATCCCGCCAAGTATTGCCCCAGGCTGTCGTGCAGTTCGCGCGAGAATTTTCTCCGTTCTTCATCCTGCAAGCGCATTACGTGCGCACTTAGGGCGCGCGAGGCGTGTTCGGCCCGCTCCCGCGCCGTGAGTTCCATGGAGAGCAATCGGTAGTTGATGGAGAAGAGCGCCAGCGCAATCACGAATGTAAAACCCAGGATCAGAATGGTCAGCTTTAACCTGTAAGCGGAGGCTTTCTGCCGCACATCGAGCAAGGCGTCTTCGGCTTCGCGCATCTGGGCGGTGATCTCAGTGGTGACGGACGAAAACGGCGCTGTTTGTTGACGTATGCGGACCTGAGCAGTTTCGTCTTTAGGATATTTCTTCTTCAGCTCAATCGAACGCTGAAACAGAAGCATTCTTTGTTCCGTGGATTGTTGCAGTCGCTCGCACAGGGCTTGCTGGCTGGGATTGTCTTTCGTGAGGTCTCGAAGGTGCTGCATGGTTGGCGGAACCTCATCCAGGTACGGCTGGAAATCGCCGAGGAATTCCTCTTTCCCGGTCGCGACATAAGCGGTAGCTACACGCCCGACTCTCGCGATCGCATTCGTGAAGTCTCCCAATGCGGATTGAACCCGCAGCGAATGTATAACCAGCTCTTCGCTTTCCAAAAGCCGGACGATTGACACATACGCCGCCACTCCGCTCAAAGCAAGCAGAGTCACCGCAGAGGCAAATGCGATCTGTGCCTTTTTACGGGGAGACATGAAAACGCGGCCGCTGGCTGAGAAAGATGATATCTCATCGCAGAAGACAGGAAACCGCGAGGGCTGAGCATGTGAAAGAAAATGCACGCAAGTTCAGGCGGTGATGCGAAGCCAAAGGCAATCCCGGTGTCCGTTTTAAGCGCCTCTCCCCCTGGTAACCACAATCTGCGGCCCAAGAATTTCGTAACCTTTCTGCAATTTGGGCATCTTAAGACGAGTCTTACCCGTCTGTCCGCCCATTTATTACTCAGGAGGTCCAATGCTCGCGACGGAAAACCATGTTCAGAGCCGCGTGCTGCTTGATCGTTTACATAGCGGCCGTCAGGTTACCGATCAGCTCTTTGACGTTGTTAAGCCCGCATTCCTATACGAGAGGCCGATACCGGAACGACATCGCATCATCTTTTATATCGGCCATCTCGAATCCTTCGACTGGAACCTGCTGCGCGAGAGAATCTTCGACCTTCCGTCTCTCCATCCTGAGTTCGATCAGTTATTTGCTTTCGGCATAGACCCCGTTGGCGGAGGGCTGCCCACGGATGTGCCTGGTGATTGGCCTTCATTGGACAAGGTGCGCGACTACGCGCGCCGAATCCGCCAGAGTCTCGATAATGCGCTTGAGAAGGCAACTGCCTCCACGCATCCCTCTCAGGAGTTTTCGCCCGACTTGTTGCTCAACGTAGCAATCGAACATCGCCTGATGCATGCCGAGACGCTGGCCTACATGTTCCACCAGCTGCCGCTGGAGCAGAAGATTTCCGTCCCTCCTGCGACGCGAGTTGTCCACGCACCCATTCAGCCCGCCATGATTGAGATCCCCGCTGGTTCTGCAAGGCTGGGCCTCTCGCGCCGAGATGAGGACCAGTTCGGATGGGACAACGAGTATGAGGCACACGAAGTCGACGTCACTGCTTTTGCAATCGACAAATACAAGGTATCCAACTCGCAGTATTTGGAATTTATGTCGGCTGGCGGATACGAGCGGCCTGACTACTGGCGCGATGAGGACTGGAACTGGCGCAAGCAGCACGACATTTCCCATCCGGTTTTTTGGAAGCCGATAAACGGCCAATGGCATTACCGGACCATGTTCCACGAGATCCAGTTACCGCTGAACTGGCCGGTATATGTCAGCCACGCGGAAGCGAGCGCTTATGCGCTCTGGGCAGGGAAGTCGTTGCCGACTGAAGCGCAGTGGCACAGGGCCGCATACGGCCACTCTGGGGGCTCGGAAAGACTGTATCCCTGGGGGAACGACGTTCCACAACCAAAGTTTGGCAACTTCGATTTTGAAAGCTGGGATCCGGCTCCGGTCAACGCGTCCCCAGACGGACAGAGCGCTCTTGGCGTAGACGATCTGCTCGGCAACGGCTGGGAGTGGACGTCGACCGTTTTTGTACCCTTCCCCGGCTTCCGGCAGTTCTCGTTCTATCCGGGCTACTCGGACAATTTCTTTGACGGCAAGCACTACGTGATGAAGGGCGGCTCTGCCCGTACGGCCGCCTGCATGCTCCGCCGATCGTTCCGAAACTGGTTTCAGGCGCACTATCAATACGTTTATGCGGGATTCCGCTGCGTGAGCAACTGATGAAGACTAAAGCAAAATTCATGCTCACTCACGCCATCAGTGCCGATCCCGCGTGCGAATTTGCCGCCGAGGTACGCGCGGGACTGACAAAGATCCCGCAAAGAGAGCTGCCCTCGAAGTACTTGTATGACGAGGTGGGTTCGGCGCTATTCGAGGTCATCAGTGTTCTTCCCGAATACGGCCTGACGCGGGCAGACCAGCGCCTGCTGCAGCGCCACGCGCAGGAAATTGTCGAGCAGGTCCCGGGTCCTATCGCTGTCGCCGAATTAGGAAGCGGTAGCGCAAAAAAGACGCGCTGGATTCTCAAGGCACTGTGCCGGCAACAGCACACATCGTATTTTCCGATTGAAATCTCGCGCACTGCGCTGGCCATGTGTGAGCGTGAACTGGGCGACATCGATGCCATGAGCATCGTCGGATTCGAGCGCGAATACCTGGACGGACTTCTGGAAGTGGCTGCGAGGCGCCGTAATGGCCAGCAACTGTTGGTTCTGTTTCTGGGCAGCACAATCGGAAATTTTGACCGTCCCGCCGCTGCAAAATTCCTCACAGAAGTACGGCAAATCTTGCAGCCGGGAGATTCGCTGCTGCTGGGGACGGATTTGGAAAAACCGATTCCACAATTGCTCAGAGCCTACGACGATCCACTCGGCGTCACGGCAGGCTTCAATTTGAATATTCTGGCTCGCATCAATCGCGAACTTGAAGCGGATTTCATGCTCTCCGATTTCCGCCACATTGCCCGCTACGACGAAGAAGCACGCCGCGTAGAGATGCACTTGCAATCGCAGCGGACGCAGCGCGTGACCATACAACGAGCGGACCTGGCCATCGATTTACAAGAAGGAGAAACCATCTGGACGGAGAGTAGTCACAAGTATGCCCCCGGGGAACCGTTCCAGGTCGCGCAGGCTGCAGGATTTCACTGCAAAGCGCAGTGGGTTGACCACGAATGGCCCTTCGCTGAGAATCTGCTTATCGCGGAATAGCTGAACTGTGCTGTTATGAAGTCAGGCCGCCGCTGTCGACGTGCTGCTGCTGATTGGAAGTCGAGCCACCACGCACGTGCCGTTCCCGTCAGAATTGATGTCTAGGTTTCCCCCTAGCTGGCGCAATCTCTCATGCATTCCGCGCACACCAACTCCGGGAATACCTGTTGTCTCCATCGCCATCTTCTTCGCGGGCGCGATCCCTATACCCCGATCTTTCACTTCCACGCGAATATCATTCGCAGAACACGTAAGTCGAATCTTCGCTGAGGGACTGTCGGAGTGGCGGTGAATATTCGTCAGGCACTCCTGCACCACCCGGAAAATTGCGGTTTCCAGTTCGCGTGAGAAGCGGCCAAAGTCCGCAGCAATATCTAAATCCACTTTGATCTTGCTGCGCTCCGCAAATCCATCCACGTACCAGCGCAGCGCGGATGCCAGCCCGGCTTCGTCCAGCAAAGGTGGATGTAATAGATGGGAAATCGTGCGAATCTCGCTAGTGAGACTCTCAACCAGCGAGGTGCTGTCCTTTACCGTATTGGCCGTTTTAGCCAGCCGCTCAATATCTCCGCCCAAAGCGGATAGATTCATGTTCAGCGCCACCAGCATCTGACCGACGCTGTCGTGCAGCTCGCGCGCGATACGGCGCCTTTCATCGTCCTGCAGTTGCAGGAGCCGGGACGTGAGGTCGCGCAGGCTCTGATTGGCGGCATTCAGCTCAACTGTACGCTGCTCGACCTGAAGCTCAAGCTCACCGCGCGCGACGCGCAGGTCTCGCTCGCGGCGGCGGTGCAGCTCGCTGATTGCAATAATGATTCCAGAAACGAGGAGGAAAACCAGCAGGGCAGCGAGTTGTTCGGGGCCGGCAAGTCGCAGCGAGTGCACGGGCGACACAAACCAGTACTGTGCCGCGAGCAGTGCGAGCACCGTAGTCAAGAGCGCAGGCACGACTCCGCAGTACCAGGCTGAGAATGCGATGGCTGGAAAGAACGTGATGTAGGGGACGTAAGAACCGAGTGCAGGATTCAGAAGCCAGCGCACCAAGAACGCTATTACTGCTGCCAGGATTGAGAGCAGAACCTTTGCCGCTGGTGTCTGCGGAAAACGTTGGAAGAAAGACCCCTGTGGAACCATCATCACCTTGCTTTTCGGACGGCCCATCACCAGCAACTTACCTAGACATCTTATATCACTCTACGCGTTCGGGCGAATATTTCAATCAATTCATTTATTTTCTAGCACATAACGGTTGTGCAACTTGTAAAAAGATTGTCAACATTGCAGCCCGAATGCGGGTAGTCGCATGAATTGGTAGTAAGCTTGAGCCGGTCAGTTTAGCAGTCCCCGACAAGAAGATGATGAGGCTAGAGGAAAATCGAAACTGGAGCGCTGAACGAATGGGGACGATCTCCCCGTTGGTTTTCCCGCGTCCCAGCAGCGGTTCTATGGAACGAATTCTGGTAGTCGAAGATGATCGCGCCGTTCAGAAGGCGCTTAGACGGCTTTTTGAAGCCGAAGGATTTGCTGTCGAGATCAGCGCAGACGGCAAGTCCGCCCTGGAAGCTTTTCGTGCGGCGCCCCCGGCGGCAATCGTCCTCGACCTGCGCCTGCCCAACATTCCTGGCCGCGATGTATGCCGCGAGATCAAACAACAAGCACCCAATGTGCCTATTATCGTTCTGAGTGCGGCCAGTGACGTTTCTGACAAGGTCCTGCTGCTGGAGCTGGGCGCCGACGATTACGTTACTAA
>QIAA01000162.1 GCA_003224905.1 Acidobacteriota bacterium | reverse complement strand
CTGGTCCTGGGCGGCATGTTCAGCGCCTTCGGCATGTTCAACGCTTTGGTGATGAGCTACTCCCGTCTGCCCTTGGCGATGGCTCAGGATGGGATGCTCCCTCAGTTGTTCGGGAAGCTGAATCGGCGGCGAGCCCCGTGGGTTGCCATTGTGGCGCTGGCGATCGGATGGGCCGGGTGCCTTGGGCTGGGATTCGAGCGGCTTGTGACTCTGGACATCCTTGTCTATGGGCTGAGCCTCGGACTCGAATTTGTGGCGCTTATCGTTCTCCGAATCCGGGAACCGCGACTGGCCCGGCCGTTCCGCGTCCCGGGCGGGATGTTTGGTGCTGTTGCGGTGGGTGTGGCGCCGGTACTTTTACTTAGCTTCGATCTTGTGCGTAGCCAAAGCGAGCAGGTGGGGGGCATCAGCTCGTTTGCGCTGGGCGCGATAGTGATCGGCGCGGGAGTGCTGGCCTATGTTCTGAAACAGGCGCTCAAACCCGCCGGGTGGGCGCAGCCTCAGCCGATCGGCTAGGTTCGGAAGCACACAGAGAAACACTTCAAAACCACAGAGGACACGGAGGTCCACAGAGGTCCACAGAGGGCAATTCCTCCTGGACCTCTTGTTCTCTGTGGTTGATGCTTTAGACTTTGGGCATGAACAAACGCCGATCCAAGGGCGCGTACATGATTTCGGCTGTCGCCGAGATGTATGGCATTCATCCTCAGACCTTGCGGCTGTACGAACGCGAGGGACTGCTGAAGCCGTCGCGCACGGAGGGTAACACCCGGCTTTACACCGATGAAGACCTGCAGCGGTTGGAGTTCATTCTCAATCTGGCGCGCGACCTGGGAGTGAACATCTCCGGCATCGCTATCATCCTACAAATGCGCGAACGCATGGAGGAGATGCAGCGTCAGATTCAGGATTTCGTGAAATATATTCAGGAGGAGGTTTTGTCACGGGCGGCGGCGGCGAGTGATCCCTCTCGAGGGGCGATTGTGCCTGTGCGGCGGGCGGTGGTGGCGGCGGTGCAGAACGTGAGAAAGAAGTAGCCGCGGCTGCGTTTTTCTGATGGATGGGGAGAATTCCCTGTTGTGCCTTTGCCAGCTTGGGGAGGCTTGGGGTCCTTCGACTTCGCAGCTGCTGCGCTTCGCGCAGCAGTTACTCCGCTCAGGATGACAGAGTTATTCCACCGTCACTGACTTCGCCAGGTTTCTTGGTTGGTCTACGTCGCAGCCGCGACGTACGGCGATGTGGTAGGCAAGGAGCTGCAAGGGGACGATTTCCAGAATGGGTGACAGTTCCTCCGGGGCGGAGGGGATGTAGATGACGTGATCAGCAGCTTCTTTGATCTCCTCATCGCCTTCGGTGGCCAACGCTATCACTCGTCCGGAGCGCGCCTTGACCTCTTTCAGGTTGGAGATTGTCTTCTCGTAGCGAACCATTGAAAGAGGGTCCTTGGAGTCGCGTGTGGCCAAGATTACGACCGGTAGTTTGTCGTCGATCAGGGCATTGGGGCCGTGCTTCATTTCGCCAGCGGGGTAGCCTTCGGCGTGGATGTAGGAGATCTCCTTCAACTTCAGCGCGCCCTCGAGAGCGATCGGGTAATGAATTCCGCGGCCCAGGAAGAGGAAATCCTGGGAACGTACGTATTCGCGTGCGAGGTCTTCATAGTCTTCTTCGTGCGTGAGCAAGTGCTCGAGTTTGCCGGGAATACGCGTCAGTTCCTGGATAGCATCCATCGCCTGTTCCGCGCTCATCTCACCGCGGAGTTGCGCGACGTATAGTGAGAATAGATAGAGCGCGGTCAGTTGGGCGGTGAAGGCCTTCGTAGAAGCCACGCCGATTTCCGGGCCGGCATGCGTGTAGATCGTACCCGCTGCTTCGCGGGTGATCATCGATCCGACTACGTTGCAGATGGCGACCGTCTTGGATCCTTTAGCTTTGGCCTCGCGCTGAGCGGCGATTGTGTCGGCAGTTTCGCCGGACTGCGAAATCAAAATCGTGACGGTATCTGAGGGAATGATGGGATCGCGGTAGCGCCACTCGCTGGCATAGTCCACTTCAACCGGCACGCGCGCCATGCGTTCGATCATGAACTTGCCGGCCTGTGCCGCATGCCAACTGGTGCCGCAGGCCGCGATGTTGATCTTCTTAGCCGCTTTGAATTCTGCTTCCGTGATCTCCATCTCGTCCAGAAAGACGTGGCCTGTTTCCTGCGAGATGCGGCCAAGCGTCGTGTCACGAACGGCGCGGGGCTGCTCGTAAATTTCCTTCAGCATGAAATGCTTGAACCCGCCTTTTTCGGCCATGATCGGGTCCCAGGTGACATGCTGCAGCTGACGAACGATGGGCTGACCGTTGAAGTCGGTGAGCTGTACTCCCTCGGAGGTGATCACCGCCAGGTCGCCGTCGGCAAGAAAGAAGAGGTCGCGGGTGTGATAGAGAATCGCGGGGACGTCCGAGGCGACAAAATATTCATCTTTTCCGAGGCCGATTACCGCAGGGGGGCCATTTCTGGCGGCGACAATCTTGTTGGGCTCATCGACGGCCATCACTGCCAGGGCGAAGACGCCACTCAATTGACCTACAGCCTTTCTGACTGCGTCTTCGAGTGAGGGACGATGTCCGTTGGCGCTCTTCAGGAAATACTTCTCGACAAGGTGGGCGATGACTTCTGTGTCGGTTTCAGTCGTGAAGCGATGGCCTTCCTCGATCAGCTTGCGCTTCAGTGATACATAGTTTTCGATGATGCCGTTATGTACGACGACGACGCGGCCACTACAGTCGCGATGCGGGTGGGCGTTCTCTTCTGTGGGACGGCCGTGAGTCGCCCAGCGGGTGTGTCCGATTCCGTAAGTACCGTCGAGAGGTTTGAGACGGATTACCTCTTCCAGATTCCGCAGCTTGCCTTCGGCGCGGCGAATCTGTAACCCCTCGCCATTACCGGAGACTGCTATGCCGGCCGAGTCATAGCCACGGTATTCGAGGCGCTTTAAACCATCAATGATGACCGGTACTACTCTCTTCTTCCCAACGTAGCCGACTATACCGCACATCTCAGGTTCCCCTTTTCGCTAAAACAAAAACGAACCGACCCCAGAAACACTGCTTAGGGCTGTTCCTCCAGCCGCACCTGGAACTCCTCAATCACCGGATTGGTGAGTATCTCGCTCGCAATACGAGTGACCTCAGCCTCTGCGTCATTCCGCGGGAGACCGCCATCAAGAGTGAGTTCGAAATACTTTCCTTGGCGAACATCTTCCAGGCCCTTGTATCCCATTTTCTTGAGAGCACTTTGAATTGTCTTACCCTGGGGATCCAGAACACTCTTCTTCAGCGAGACATACACATAGGCTTTCATGGGGGATGACTGGCATTATACGTCAGAAGCG
This sequence comes from Acidobacteriota bacterium, assembly GCA_003224905.1. Classification (GTDB taxonomy): domain Bacteria; phylum Acidobacteriota; class Terriglobia; order Terriglobales; family Acidobacteriaceae; genus QIAA01. Next base: position 35,072 of record QIAA01000162.1, on the reverse strand, counting down.
TCGAAATGCCGCTAAACCACGGGCTTAGACCAGGCGTGCCAGGCGGGAATCGAGGTCAGCTAAGGCGTTTTCAAGCACTTGCCGATGACGCGGGTTCCGAGCGGCTTCAATTTGCTGCAGAATTCTCTTTCTTGAAAGTTGCAGTGCCTCAAGTTGTTGTCGAACAGCCTTTTCCTCGGGTGTCAGTGGCCTTTTCCATTCGTGCGGAGCTGGGGCCGCGGCTTGTTGTTCCTCGACGGATTTGCTCTCCCAGCCGCGAGCCATAGTCACAGTATAAGTGAAAGCACCTATCCCGGCTGCTGGAGGCGATGCCGCGGACGGGAGATGTGATCGAGGTTATTGCGCGACATAGCGACATTTCTTAAAGAAAAATTTTCCACAGGCCAAAAGTCCTTTGCTTTATAGCAGAATTGATTTATTGTTCGCCTCGACAGGTTAGGTTTTGTGGGGCAAGCTTTCAGACCCAGACCACTTGGAGTTCGCACGATCTCACGTCTACTCGATTTGCACCTTCGTTCTCCACACATGAGATGCGGTCGAAAACGGACTGGACCTGATTCACATCAAGGGATCCGAGGCGAATAATGGAGGCTCCTGACGGGAGGTCAACAATCTTGGCGGCAGGCCTGAATTTACGCGCTTCACGTGAGCGTCTGGGCTTGACGATGCGTGATGTAGAAAACGCCACGCTGCGCATTGCAGAAAGACATGGCAATGACGAATTCATCGTAAGCCCGAGTCGTCTCTCTGACATTGAAACCAAGGGACTCGTCCCCAGCATCTATCGAGTTTATTCCCTCGCTGCCGTCTATCATCGGTGATCTGCGAGAAATACTATCCTGGTACGGAATTGATCTTGAGCTGGGAGCTGCTGACCTCAGCCTTAATCTACCCCCGAAGTCTTATGTCTCTGAATTTTTGCAGGCCGCTCCGGCCGTACACATTCCAACGCGCCTCGATCCATCGTTTGATCCGCGGCGCACGGTGAACCTCAGCCGTATGGTGGAACAGTGGGGACTAGTCCCGGTAGCCTACTTGTTCCAACTCGCCGGAGATAAGTACACCTATGGCTATCTTGGAAGTGAAGATTTCACTATGTATCCGCTGTTGCCGCCAGGAACTTTTCTTCAAGTGGACGAATCGAGGAACAAAGTAGTTCAGGGTATGTGGCGCTCTGAGTATGAGCGGCCAGTCTATTTTGTCGAAATGCGTGACGGTTATACGTGCTGCTGGTGCACGCTAAAGGGCGACCACATTTTGCTGCAGTCGCATCCGCTTTCCCCAGTGCCTGTCCGTGTACTGCGCCATCCGCAAGATGCAGAGGTCATCGGCCAGGTTGTTGGCGTTGCGCTTAAACTCGGCGATTGGCGTCCGGTGGAATCTGCGTCGGAGCCGAAGCCAGAAGAGCGAGAGCGTGCAGCACTGAATTGAAGTGGCGTGCCGAGCCGCCGCCAAGTTCGGCTGGAAGCAGAGCGCCACACCGACTGCGAAGCCTCTCGACGTATTCAGTAAGCGAGCCTTCCGAATACTCAGCCGAAATCTGCAGATCAGTCATTAGACTCCGCAACGGAGTGCGCAGCAATTGCAAGAACAGTTTGCGGTGCGCCTCTGCAATCGCCTGCTGGGCAGCCTGTTCGCCATAAACCCGCCGTAGTCCCCAGTGCGTGTAGGGTTCTCCCACCGATTCACGCAGGCGTGCGACATAAGCAAATCTTCCTAAACTGCCCGCGATAGCCGCGAGTGTTGTTTCTGAAAAATCTTCCAGCGCCGATTTCAGAGTCATGATTTTTTTCGATTTCAGAACAGCGGACCTTTTGAGCTGCGGTGCTGCAAGTCCGCTCTGAGCGCCCACATTAGCACGGTCGAACCACCAAAACCACCCAGAAAGGTGTTCAACCGTGAAAAACGTACTACTGTTATTGGCCGGCGCACTCCTGCTAGCCGGCGCACTTTCCAACCCAGTCAACCTGAAAGCCGACGGCACCCCGGAGCCGAACTGTCCTCCGCACGTGATCTGCAAGCCATAGGCTTGCTTCTCACTTCGAACTGATGAAGGGGCGCACCAAGAGATACCTGTTGCGAACGGATGGCGGTTCGGATATAGTCGCGAAAACTTCTGTATATGTACCCGCATTCGGTTCTGTGGCACTATCTGTGGATTGCGCCCCTAATTTTCCAAGTTTTGACTGTTTTCATCCTGATTAAGTCAAACCGCTTCCGCGAGTTCCCAGCTTTTTCTCTTTATACGTTGTTCGAGTTAGTGCTGGGGAGCACGCTGTTTGTGATGGATCACAGCCCGGCAGTTTCTCCGTATCGGTACTGGTACATTCATTCGGTCGGGCAGGTAGTGAGCATTGCACTGCGTTTTGCGGTGATCTATGAGATCTTCTCAAACGTATTCCGGATTTATCCTGGTGTGTGGCAACTTAGCCGCTTGCTGTTCCGTGGGACCGCAGTTGTACTTATTCTGCTTGGGGTAGCCGTTTCCGCATATTCGCCGGGCGAGGATACGTATCGGCTATTTGCGGGAATTCATCTTCTGAACCGAGCGGTCAGTCTGTTACAAAGTGGTTTACTGATATTCCTGTTCTTGTTTTCTTCGTACTTCGGTCTTTCCTGGAAGAACTTAGCCTTCGGGATCGCGATCGGTTTGGGTGTATTTTCCAGCATCAACCTGGCAATTGAAGCGATACGAATCTGGGTCGGCCCGGGCGTCCGCAACTACATTTTCGATTTCGTGACAATGGGCAGCTACCATTTCTGTGTCCTGATCTGGCTGCTATACCTTGTGGCGGAGGAGCCGGCGCGGCAGACGGTGGAAACGTTACCCAAAGGCAACCTTGAGCACTGGAATGCTGAACTGCAACGCCTTTTACTGCAATGATTCTGACCATCACGCTCGTCTTGATATCGGTGGGCAGCCTGCTCGTTTTGCTATATGCAGCCCGCGGCCAAAGCGCTCCGTTTCGTAAGCTTGATGACATGGTGCACGAGCTCAGGCCAGTTGATCTCGCTGCTTTCCGGAATCTGATGGATCCGGAGGAAGAAAAATTCCTGCAGGGCAATCTCTCTCCTGCAGATTTCCGTGTTTTGCAGGGTGAGCGCCTGAGAGCCGCGGTCGACTATGTTTCTGTCACCAGACGGAATGCGGCCGTTCTCTTGCGGATGGGCGAAGCGGCCGCTCGTAGCGAGAACGCGGAAATTGTACTGTCGGGCCGCCGGTTGATGTACAACGCGTATCGGTTGCGCTTGTATGCGCCGCTTGTCATTGCCATGCTGCTGCTGCGAGTTGTTTTGCCCAATGCCAGGTTCTCGCCGCGCCGCTTGTTGGAACAATATCAAAGCTTAAGCAGTGCAGCCAGCCTGGTGGCTCGCGTGCAGTATCCGACGTACGCTGCTCGGCTTTCGGCAGTTCTATGAAGAATGAGTTAAGACATCAGCACCGTAACGGTGCAAGAGCAAGATTTTGAGAATTTGTTCTGAAAAACGGACAAAACGCGAGGTTTCGTTAAGCTCTGACAAAGTCGATTTACATTGACTTCGGAATTGTTTGCTCGAGGGGGGCGCAGTGGAGTTTGTAAGCTCGTGCAAATAGGTTTGGCTAAGGGCCTTGATCCTGGGCTGGATCTTCGTCGTTACGAAACGTTGCTGGAAATAACGGATCTTCTGGTCCGAAGCCAGGACCTTCCGCACTTTTTTGTTTCGATGTCGGAACGGCTGCGAGAGATTGCAGCCGCGGAATTTGTTGGCTTTGCCCTGCACGAACCGGCACGAAATGTCCTGCAAATGTACCCGTGGCATGGGGGCGAGCTCGCTCCCGCTCCCATTGAAAAATCCGTGGAGGGAACAGCTTCCGGATGGACATGGCAGAATCAACAACCCCTCGTAATATCCGACCTGGAATCCGATACTCGCTTCCCCGCCACTCTGCAGTTGCTCAGAGATCGCGGCCTGCGGTCACATTGCTGGTTACCGTTAACGACAGCGCAAAAAAAATTAGGGACGTTGGGCTTAGGCAGCGGGCAGCTTAATGCCTACGCCGACAACGATGTCGGTTTTCTGCTGCGAGTCGCTGAATTGGTAGCGTTGGCAGTAGAGAACGTAGTTAACCGGGAGGCGCTGCAGCAAGGAAAAGAATTTTTAAGCGGCTTGATTTTTGATGGTGTAACCGACGCTCCGCAAAACCGCTTCTTATCCTCGTATGAGCTAAGTGAACCGGAACAGCTGCTTGGTGGTTTCTTCAGCGCCTCCACAGTGGGTCTTTGTATTCTGGACGATCAGCTGCGCTACAAGGCGATTAATGGGATCCTCGCGCAGATGAATGGGATACCGGCCGAAGCACACCTAGGCAAGACGGTGGGTGAGATTATCGGAAATAGGGTCAAAGAAATCCAACCGGCTTTCGAGCGCGTCCTCATCAGCGGTGAACCGGTCCTGAATTTCGAACTGAAGGCGGAACTGCCTACTCGAGCCGAACTGAGGTATTGGATTGCGAATTGCTTTCCGATACGAGACCACAATGGAAGAGTCAAGCAAATCGGCGCCGCGGTTGTAGAGGTTACGGAACAGAAGAAGCTGGAGCAATCGCTTCATATAGTCAGCCGAACCCTTTGCCAAGAAAGAGATCGGCTGCAGGCGCTGCTGGAACTCAACACCACCCTGGTTACGCATCGCGAGCCGGCGAAGCTCTTTCCCGCTATTTCCGAGTACCTGCAGAGAATGATTCCGCACGAACATGCAACGATTAGTGTGCATCATCCCAGCACGCGGACCCTGGCTCTGTACCCTCTTGATCCTGGGGTTGAAGACCTTGAGTCGGGATTTGCCACTCTGCAGTTGAAGGAACTGCCCGAGAGGGCAATATCAAAACTCGGAAGCAAAGTCTTTCGCGGTGAAGAACTGCTGGGCGTGCAGTCGGTGTTTGTGAACGAAATGCTCGCCCAAGGAATCCGGTCTTTGTGCTGCGTCCCGTTGAGCACCCCAAAAGGTGACCTGGGAACGCTGAATTTGGCCAGCAGCAAGGAAAACGCCTTCCAAACAGACGACGTGAAGCTTTTGGAGCAGGTCGCGTCTCAAGTTGCCCTGGCGCTCGATAATGCGCGCGCGTATCAGGAGATAGCAGGGCTTAAGGATAAGTTGGCAAAGGAACGGATATACCTGCAAGAGGAGATTCGGGCCGAGCTTAACTTTGAAGAAATCATTGGCGATAGCGACACTTTAAAAAGGGCGCTGCAGAAGGCAAAGACTGTCGCTGTAAGTCCAGCCACGGTGCTGGTTCTGGGGGAGACGGGTACAGGTAAAGAGCTAATTGCGCGGGCAATACACCGTATGAGCGCACGCAAGGACGCCGCCTTCGTAAAAATAAACTGCGCTGCAATTCCGACAGGGCTGCTGGAGAGCGAGTTGTTTGGGCATGAGAAAGGATCGTTCACCGGCGCTATCAGCCAGAAGATTGGACGCCTCGAGCTGGCGGATAAAGGGACGCTTTTTTTGGACGAAGTCGGAGATATCCCGTTGGAACTTCAGCCTAAGCTGCTAAGGGTCCTGCAGGATCAAGAGTTCGAACGACTGGGAAGTACGCGCACTCTGAAGGTGAACATCCGTCTGATCGCGGCCACGAACCGTGACCTGGCACGAAGCGTTACGGAGCGCGAATTCCGCAGCGACTTGTACTACCGCCTGAACGTATTTCCAATAAAGATGCCGACGCTCCGGGAGCGACGTACTGACATCCCTCAACTAGTACGGTACTTCATCCAGAAATTCGCGCGCGAACTCGACAAGCAGATCGACACTATCCCGAAAGAGATCTTGGAGGCTTTAAAGGACTGGGATTGGCCCGGGAACGTGCGAGAGTTGGAAAATTTCATTGAGAGATCTGTCATCCTTTCCGAGGGGCCGGAGTTGCGTGTTCCACTATCCGAACTGGATGCTCACGTCGATGTCAGTGCAAATGACCGCACGCTCGAAGGCTTGGAACGGCAGCACATTGTTAGCGTTCTTCGCGAAACTGGGGGAGTAATTGCCGGCCCTCAAGGCGCGGCTGTGCGGCTCGGCCTGAAGCGGACCACCTTGCAGTCGAGAATTGTACGGATGGGGATTGTTCGCGAAGAGTATCAGGATTGAAAAACGGATCTTACTGCATGACGATGCCTCGGCACCGCTGCCGTTAGATCGTCAGTTGCCAAGTCCACGCAAACGCTTCCATTCCCATTCTTAGAGGCTTCTTTGGCTTATTTACCACAGGTTAGGAACAGCCTGCCAGTTTGGAGGTCAGACTGCACAGTGTTCGAACTACTTACAGCGTCTCCCAGGAAAGATGCGACTCAGCAACGATGAGGCGGGCGGAAGAGCGGTCTCTCATTCTGTGACGACCCCGTTCGCAAAGCGGGTGGCCTGCCCCAGCACTGAGCCTCGCTCTAACAATTCAAGGTACAACTTTCGTGGGCTGGCTCGGGTCGTTGCACTTTCAGGGCGCAAATCACACTATGAGCGCAGCAGACACTCAGGTATCACTCAAGCTGCGGTCAGGCGGTTGGTTCCTTCGTCGGAGTTAGTGTGCGCTGAGAACTCCGAGCCAGAGCCTGAACCTTTGTTTCTGTTCTGGTGCCACTGCATGTGGCAAAAGCAGGAGGATCCGAGCGCGGGTTGGGAGCTAATCCAAGCGGTCCGGTCATCTCAGGAGGCGGCAGGGATCGCAGCGGTCTTGTTGTCAGAAACCGAGCATCTATCCCTAAGAACCAAGATGCCGGCAAAAGCTGAAAACCTTCACATTTCAGACCAGGACGGAACGGGCACAAACATGAATACTCCCTACGGATTGGAAATTATCGACAGTTGCGCCACCTGCAGATTGCGTAGGCCCAAGTGGTTCTGCTGTTTATCTCCCGATGTACTTAGGACGTTCAGTGCCGAGAGCCATTTGGGTACGTACCCGGGAGGGGCGATCCTGTTTGTTGAAGGCCAAATGCCACGGGGGGCTTTTGTACTATGCTCGGGGAAAGTGAAGCTTTCGACCACATCTCGCGAAGGGAAGGTTTTGATCCTGAAGATAGCAGAGCCTGGCGAGGCACTCGGCTTGAGCGCGCTTATCTCCGGAACGCCTTATGAAGTGACAGCAGAGACGTCTGGTCCGTGCCAAGTCAATTTTCTGCGTCGTGATGCGTTAATGAAGCTGCTGGAGCAACACGGAGAATTGGGTCTTCGCGCCGCTCAGGCGTTGAGCAAAGAGTTCCAGTCGGCTTATCGGGACATACATGAACTCGTGCTGGCGCGCTCCTCTGCGGGGAAGTTGGCGAGGCTGCTGCTTTCCTGGACGAGCGGACGCGAGGAGGCGGAGGATGCACGGGAAATCCGTGTGAGATCCGTGCTGACTCATGAAGAGATGGCCCAGATGATCGGATCATCGCGGGAAACAGTTACGCGATTGCTCAGCGAATTAAAGAAGAAAGAATTGATTCGGCTGGAAGGCTCGACGCTGGTGATTCGCAACCGAACTGCGCTGGAAGCGCTGGCTGCTTAGCAGGGGGCAGCAGCTCCGGCGGCTGGGCACCCCTCCCAGCCGCCGGTCTCTGTTTGTTGAGAATTAGGATGTTGGGCTGGGCAACTGATGTGATCACTACAATCCGAAGAGTTCGCGAAGGCGCCTGGTCTGAGCGCGGCTGACGGGGATTTCAGTTTGCTTCTTGTCGTCCATGCGCAGCTGATAGGAACTCTTGAACCAGGGGACAACTTCCTTAATGTGATTGATATTTACCAAGTAGGACCTGTGTGCCCGCCAGAAGAGGTTGGGATCAAGGCTGTCCAGGAGCTCTTCCAGAGTGCGGCAGTTAGATTGGCCTTCCATGCCGTTGGGCCCGCCGGTCGCTACAGAGATGACGCCGTCCTCAATCGACGCATGGCAGATATCTTTTTGATTGACCAGAAACAAACGTCCTCCAGCCTTCAGCAGAATCTTCGATGTCTGCGGCTGCTGTGACTCGAGCATGCGAACCAGCGTCTCTAATTTGTCAGACGATGAGCTCGCCGGGTCTTTTTTGGCTCGGGCTCTTTGGACTGACTGTGCTACGCGCTTCCTATCGAACGGCTTTAGCAGGTAGTCGACAGCATTCACTTCAAACGCTTTGACCGCATATTGGTCGAAGGCGGTCGCAAAAACAATTTTCGGCAGTGTTATCTTCTTGTCCAGTAATTTCTTGATGACCCCGAAGCCGTCTAGCCCAGGCATTTGCACGTCTAGAAAAACGAGATCTGGGTTGTGCTCACGGATCAGATTGACGGCTTCAACGCCGTTCTTGCCTTGGGCGACAACGTCCACGTCGTCGACTGTTTTCAAGAGATAAGCGAGTTCGTCGCGCGCCAGCTGTTCATCATCGATGATTACAGCAGATAATGACATTAGTTGCTCCGCACAATTGCCAAACAGAAAGTATATCGACCCTAGGCGACGTTCTCCAGCGCTAACGCCATTCCCATGCCTCCGCTAACGCAGAGTGTGGCTACACCGCGTTTGGCTCTACGTTTCAGCATCTCGTGGACCAGAGTGACCGTAATGCGGGTGCCGGTGCAGCCGATCGGATGGCCCAGGGCGATCGCCCCTCCGTTGACGTTGAGTCGGTCGCGGTCGAAGTGCAGATCGCGATCGCAGGCGAGCACTTGGGCGGCGAAGGCTTCATTCAGTTCAACGAGATCGAAATCAGCAAGCCGGAGTTGATGTTTCTGCCCCATCTTGCGTAACGCAGGGACAGGGCCGATTCCCATGATTCGCGGATCGACTCCGGCAGAGGTCACAGCGACGATCCGCGCCAGCGGCTTCAGATTATTTTGTGTCGCAAACGCCTCGCTCGCGACCACCACGGCCGCGGCGCCGTCGGTAATCCCGGACGAGTTCCCCGCGGTGATAGTGCCAGCTTTCGAGAACACCGGGCTAAGCTTCGCCATTTTCTCCAGAGTGGCGCCGATGAACGGATGCTCGTCACAGTTGCAAGTCTGTGGCCCCTTCTTGCTCTCCAGAGTCACCGGCACCATTTCATCCTGAAAGCGGCCGCTCTCAATGGCCAGTGTGGCTCGGGTTTGGGAACAGAGCGCGTACTGATCCTGCTCTTCGCGCGAAATCTTGTACTGCTCGGCAAGGACTTCAGCCGTTTCTCCCATTACCATTTGTGACATGGGGCAGAAGAACCCGTCGCGGTACATGCCGTCGACGAGTTCCTGGTGACCCAGGCGATAGCCCCAGCGCGCGCCGTCGAGATAGTACGGCAGGCGCGACATGGATTCAGTACCACCAGCCAGCACGCAATTCAGATTGCCGGTTGCAATCTCCTGATACGCAAGAGCAATCGACTTAAGTCCAGAAGCACAAGCTTTATTCACCGTGTAGGCCGGAACTTCCTGGGGCACGCCGCTACGAATTGAGATTTGGCGGGCGGGATTCGGGCCGCCGCCGGCCTGGCGGGCGTTGCCGAAAATGGTCTCTTCGACCTGATCAGGGCGAACTCCGGCGCGCTCCATAGCGGCTTTGGCGGCGACTACGCCCATGTCGGCTGCCGTCATGGACGCAAGAGATCCGCCAAACTTGCCGATGGGAGTGCGGACCGCCGACATAATGTACACGTCCTGCATGGGCGCCCTCCCAATCGTCAGTCTAACATTCGCGTATCAGCGCTCTCAGGCCATGCTCAAGGCATTAGACTGGTGTTTCGATGAACCTTATCTACGGCATTAATGCCGTCACCGAGGCGCTGAAGGCGCGCGGCCGTGCGTTCGAATGGGTAGGCGTGGCGAAAGAGCGCCATGATCTGCGGCTTCAGCGAGTTATAGACGAGTGCCGGAGACAAGCCGTGGCGGTGAGGTTTGTGCCTCGGGCGGAACTCGATCGCATGGCTGGTAACAATGGACACCAGGGTGTAGTCGCAGTCACCTCGGCGAAGCAGTACAGCGACGTTGATGATGTGCTCGCGGCCAAGCGTGGAACACATTCGCTTGTCGTGGTGCTCGATGGGGTTGAGGATCCGCACAACCTGGGCGCGATTCTGCGCACGGCCGATGCGGCTGGGGCAGATGGCGTGGTGATACCAGAGCGGCGAGCGGCGGGAGTAACAGCCGCCGTTGCCAAAGTGTCTGCAGGAGCCAGCGAGCACCTGCCGATTGCCAAAGTTACGAATATTGCCCGCACGCTGGAAGAATTGAAATCGAACAATCTGTGGATCGTGGGATTGGATGAGCGCGGTAGCCAAAGTTACGAGTCACTCGATTACAAGATGGATTGCGCGCTGGTGATGGGCGCGGAGGGTAAAGGACTTCACGATCTGGTACGGAAAAGATGTGACTTCCTGGTTTCGATTCCCATGCTCGGGAAGGTGGCATCATTAAATGTCTCGGTTGCAGCTGGAGTGGTGCTCTACGAGATTCTCCGCCAGCGAAAAAACAAGACCAGCCAGGGCTCAAAATGAAGTTCCTCTATGTCCTCTGTGTCCTCTGTGGTCTTAATCTTCCCGCCATTGCCCTTGACCGCGAAGCATTTACCTTCACAAATTACAACCTGAATGTTCGCATCGAACCCGAACAGCAGAGACTGGCGGCGCGCGGCACGATTACCCTGCGCAACGACTCGTCCGTTCCGCAGAAAAATTTGTCGCTGCAGATTTCGTCGACGCTGGATTGGCGCTCGATACGAGCTGAAGGAAAACCCGTGCAGTTCGTGTCGCAGCCTTATACATCAGACATTGACCACACCGGCGCAGTATCAGAAGCAATTGTGACACTGCCAAAGGAAGTACTGCCCGAAGGCAGCATCGAATTGGAAGTTGGCTATGAGGGAACCATCCCGCTCGATACCACGCGGCTGACGCGAATCGGCGTGCCGGAAGAGCAGGCAAGACACAGCGACTGGGACCAGATCAGCTCATCGTTTACCGCCGTGCGTGGGATTGGGTACGTTGTGTGGTATCCGGTGGCGACCGAGGCCGCGAATCTATCGGAACAAAACAGCATCCCAGGCACGGTAGGAAGATGGATTGTCAGGCATTCGGATGCAAGGATGGTGCTCTTGTTCGAGTCCACGTCAGACGCGGATATATTCTTTAGCGGCGCCCCTGATCTCGCGACAGTCTTCACCGAACCGTCGGTGAAGAAGGTCCGCGCCTTCAGCATGGTTAAACCTGGCGTGAACGTGCCCACGTTTGTGATCGCCAATTACCAGAAGATCGCCTCCCAAGACTTTCTTGATATTGAGTTTCTGCCAGGCCAAGAGGATGCTACGAAGGAGTATAGCGAGACGGTTTCCCAGATCGATCCAATCGTTGCTGTTGGCCGTGGATCGGAAAGACTGCAAGTGCTTGGTTTGCCTGATCCTGACGCTGCTTCCTTTGTCAGTGAAGGCTTGCTGCTTACTCCGCTTAAATCTCCAGTCAAAAACGAGGCAACACTGGCCTTCGTGTACGCGAAGGCGCGCCAGTCGATGCATACATCGCGGGCCTGGATCGTAGAGGGACTTTCGCATTACGCGCAGGCAGTCTTCATTGAGGCCCAATTAGGACGCCAGCGGGCGCTGGACTATCTGGATGCGCATAAGACCGAGCTGGTTGAAGCTGAACGACCAGCAAAACCAGCCACAGGCGAGACAAAGGCTTTCGCTTCGAAAGCAAATCGTTCTTTGATCGACGCGCCTGATGATGTCTATCTGCAAACCAAGGCGATGTATGTCTGGTGGATGTTGGGGGACATGTTGGGAGGCTTGCCGAATGGAGCTCTGTTAAGCTACCAGGCCGTCGAAGACAAGGACAATGCTTACTTGCAGCGACTGATTGAAAAGTCCGCGCATCGGGACCTGCAATGGTTCTTCGATGCTTGGGTCTATCACGACCGAGGTCTGCCAGAGTTCAGGGTGGACTCAGTCTATTCTCGTCCAATCCCCAAGGGTGGACACATGGTTACGGTTACTATCGAGAACCGCGGGGAAGCCGGAGCCGAAGTTCCGCTGAGCTTGCGATTCGAGGGCGGCGAAGTCACAAAGCGGCTCGAAGTGCGCGCCAGATCCAAGGCATCAATAAGGATCGAAGCACCCGCTGCTCCGCGGGAGGTTGTAGTCAACGACGGCAGCGTGCCCGAGCTCGACACAAGCAACAACTTGTACAAGATTGAATCATTGAATCACTGAATCATTTCAATCGCTTTAAGCTAATCGCAGTCGGGTCCGGGATCCAATGATTCAATCGTTCAATTAGGGGGTTCTTTGGCCTACATCCAATTTCTTGGCGCTGCAGGAACCGTGACCGGCTCGAAGCACCTTATCAATACTTCCTCAGATGCGGAAGGCAAAAATGGTTTCCAGGTACTCGTTGATTGCGGCATGTTCCAGGGGCAGAAGGAATGGCGCGAGCGTAACTGGCAGGACACTCCGGTGCCCGCACGCGAGATCGATGCCGTAGTTCTCACCCACGCTCATCTCGATCACTGCGGATGGATTCCCCGGCTGGTGAAAGAAGGGTTTCGCGGACCCATATACGCCACGTCCGCTACGATCGATTTGTGCGGCATCATTCTTCCCGATTCCGGCCACCTGCAGGAAGAAGATGCGGAGTTCTACAACAAATACAAGAAATCGAAACATGACCCTGCCTTGCCCCTTTACACGCTCGAAGAGGCCCAGGAATGCATGCAGTATTTCCGCGCAGTGCAATTTGGAGAAAGCAAACATCTCAGCGGGGAAATTTCATTTCGGTTTGTGCGAGCCGCTCACATTCTGGGCTCGTCGATGGCGGAAGTGACGTTGGATGCTGGTGGCAGGTCGCGCCGGTTGCTGTTCACCGGCGATATCGGACGCGTCCGCGATCAGAATATCGCTCCGGGTAAAGTAGTCCACTCCGGTCCAACCGAAGGCGAGACCGCCGACGTTTTGGTGATGGAATCGACCTACGGAAACCGGCGGCATCCGACAGATGACCCCAGACCACAATTGGCGGCGCTGATCCGGCAAACGGTTGAGCGTGGGGGCAGTGTAGTCGTGCCTGCGTTTGCGGTGGAGCGCACGCAAAAGTTCCTGTTCATGCTTAAGGAGCTGATGGAATCAGGTCAGATTCCACGCCTGCCAGTTTTCTGCGACAGTCCGATGGCGATCAAGGCTGTAGAAATCTTTCTGAAACACACCGAAGAATATAGCGGCGAGACCCGTAGCCTGATCAGCCAGTATGGCTCGCCACTGAATTGGCCAGGTTTTACCTTCGCTTCCACACCTGCCGATTCCAAGAAAATCAACGATTCAAGGTTTCCGTGCATCATTATTTCATCGAGCGGCATGGTGACCGGCGGGCGCATTCAACACCACTTGGCACAACGGCTGCCGGATCCCAAAAATACGGTGCTCTTTATCGGATTTCAGGCGCCTGGGACGCGCGGGTTCACCATCAAGAGCGGCGCACCGGAGGTAAGGATTTATGGAGAGATTGTTCCCATTCGCGCACAGGTGGCAGCCTTTGAGCAATTCAGCGATCACGCCGATCCGCCAGAACTACTGCAGTGGCTACGGACGTTTACCAGAAAACCAGAGATCACGTACCTGGTTCATGGCGAGCCCGCAGCGTCAACCCAGTTGCGTGAGTTCATGACTAAAGAGCTTGGCTGGAAGGTACAAGTTGCGCAATGGATGGAGAAAGTCGAAGTGCAGTAATTGCATAAGGCAGAATGTAAAATGCAGAAGTAAACACGATTAGCCAGGACATGTTTCTCCTGAAACCAGAATAATTTCTGTCCAATGACCGAACAACCAGGCGATCACCAGCCGTGAGGTCTCGCCACGAAGGCGAGACTTCCCGACCTCCAAACTAAATTACCTCTCCCCGCCGGCGCAGGAACGCCGGCACGTCCAAGTCTTCTTTTTCGAAGTTGGCGATCATGGCATTGCGCATGGTCTCAACCGCCACCGCTTCGACAGGGGCCGGGGGCTGGAGCGCAGCCTGCTCCATCACCATCGGCGGAGGCGCCGGCTCAGGGTCGAACTCCTGATCAGCTTCCGGTTCGTGCGAAACCACAAATCCCGCTCGGCGTTCCTGCTGCCGCCGCCGCACATCGGAGTCCTTGAAGCCGGTGGCGATTACTGTGATCTTCACCGTGTCCTTGGACTTATCGTCGAGCACCGCGCCAAAAATAATGTTGGCATCTTCGTGCGCCGCGCCCTGGATGATGCTGCAAGCCTCCTGAACTTCGGCCAGCTTCAGCGAACTCGATCCGGTGATGTTGATGAGAATGCCGCGCGCTCCATCGATTGCTCCCGCTTCGAGCAATGGTGAAGCAATGGCTTTCTGGGCCGCATCCGTGGCGCGGCGCGCGCCATTGGCCGTGGCTGTGCCCATGACGGCGTAACCCATGCCCGCCATGATCGCCTTGACGTCAGCAAAGTCGCGATTGATGATCCCAGGAATTGTAATAATGTCGGAGATGCCTTGCACGCCTTGACGGAGAATGTCATCAGCGACGCGGAATGACTCAAAAAAACCGGCATCCTGCGCGACGGCCAGCAGCTTCTCGTTAGGGATGACGATGGTCGTGTCCACCGAATCCATCAGCTCGGAGATTCCGCGCTCGGCCTGCTGCATGCGCCGTTTGCCCTCAAACGCAAACGGCTTCGTGATAACCGCCACCGTGAGCGCTCCCATCTCGCTCGCCAGCGACGCAATGATGGGCGCTGCTCCCGTGCCCGTGCCGCCGCCGAGTCCGGCAGTGACAAACACCATGTCCGCGCCTTCCAGCGCCTCGATGATCTTGTCGGAATCTTCGAGCGCTGCCTTGCGGCCGACTTCGGGATTGGCACCGGCGCCTAAGCCGTTGGTCAGCTTCACGCCCAGCTGAAGCTTCACCGGCGCGTGCGACATCCGCAACGCCTGCAGATCGGTATTGGCGACCACAAACTCGATGCCCTCCATGCCGGCGTCGATCATGCGGTTCACCGCGTTGTTACCGCCTCCACCCACACCGATGACCTTTATCTTGGCGTCGTTGCGGGCCTCTTCGTTAAAGCTGATGCGAATGTCGTTTTCCTTTTTCATCTCCTGCCGCCCTTCATTGAATTTATTTCTAAACGTGCTTAATTCCCACTTGGTTTAGCCCACCAGCATTGCTTTCAACTTCGAACTCCAGCGCTCGTCCTGCGAGCCTCGCGCCAGGCGAGCTCTATGCGCGTAAAACACCATTCCGAGTGCGGTCGCATACTCCGGCTCGGCCAGGCTTGCCGGCATCTTCGCCAGAGGCGTCGGCCAGGAAAGACGCACGGAGCGGCGCAGCACCGAGTCGGCGATGTCCAGAATTCCTGGCAGCCGCGACGCGCCCCCGCTCAGAACCAGGCCGCCAACACACAACTCAAGCATCCCGCTTTGCCGCAGATTGTCCCGCAGCAACTCGAACAATTCTCGCGCCCGCGGCTCGAGAATCTCTCCTACCGTGCGTTGAGAAAGCAACCGCGACGGCCGATCACCCACTGAAGGAACCTCTACCTCATTTCCTTCTGGAATTAAAGTGACGATTGCGTTTCCATAGAACTTTTTTATTCTCTCCGCCTCCACGATTGGCGTGCACAGTCCCACGGAAAGATCGCTGGTGAAATGATCGCCGCCGATCGGAATCCCCGCGCTGTGAGCCACAGCGCCTTCCTGAAACACAATCAGGTTGGTCGAACCTGCGCCCAGATCGGCAAGGCACACTCCTAGTTCACGCTCATCCGCCCGCAGCACTGCGTCCGCGCACGCGAGAGGCTCAAACACTGTGTCGTCGACGTGCACCCCAGCGCGGTTCACAGCGGAAACCACATTCTGTAAGGCGCTCGAAACCGCCGTGACGATGTGCACTCGCACAGCTACACGGCAGGCCATCATGCCGAGCGGGTCGTGGATCCCAGGCTGATCGTCGAGGATGAATTCCTGCGGCAATAGATGAAGGATCTCTCGGTCCGCAGGCAGCGCTATGGCGCGCGCCTTGTCCACGGCAGAGCGGATTTCATCTCGGCCAATTTCCCGCACGCGGGTGCCAAACGTTATGCCGCCATGACTGTTTACGCCACGAATGTGAGCTCCACCCATTCCCAGCAGAGCACGCTCTATAGGGATTCCGGCCACGTCTTCCGCCTGCTCGACAGCCTTCTGAATGGAGCTGGCGGCTTTCTCCAGGTCGACGATAATCCCTTTGCGCGAGCCCCGCGATTCAGTGACCCCATGTCCTCGATAACGCAATCCATTCGGAGTGATCTCCGCTACAAGGACACACGCCTTCGCGCTACCCACATCAATTGCAGTCAACAGGTTTGCGTGCTGGTTCGCCATTCCTATTGTTGTTCCTGTCCTTTAGCAATTGCCGGACTTGGTTTCTTGTTTGCGCCCGGGCTGGTTTTGATCACAGCCGCCGCAGGATTCGCGACAACGGTCTTGGCCGGAGCGCTGGCTGCGACCTTGTTCCGTTTCATAGCTGCTCTCACCCGCCCTGGCCTCGACATCTTTTTCCTCTTTACAGCGGGTTTCTCCGATGCTGTTGGCGCTTCAGCCAAAGCAATCGCATGTGTCACCAGCGCTGCGGGCTTGACGCCGGCCGCCATTGCGCGCTTGGCGGCTGCGGCAGACAGTGGCGCTGGTCGCGCCGTGCCCTGCAGATCAGGATTGACGATAATCTGCCGGTCGTAGCGGAGGTCTACCGACTCGAGCTTTTGGAACTGCTGTCGCCATTCCTGCACATGGGAAACATATATTTTGTAGCGCTGCAGGTAGTCACCGGATCCAAGATGCACCAGAACTTCGCCCTCGCGGTTGTTGGCGAGCACCTTCACATCATCCGGATCTGCGAGATCAACCTCGCTGAGGTCCTGAGAGTAACGCGCACCGCCCGCATCCAGCTGTCTGACCAACTCGCGGTAGATTTTCATCCGTGCCGCCCGCGTGGAGACGGGTTCGCCAGAGTTCATGCCCACGATCACCGGGAAAGAAAACTTCTTTCTGGCGGGCAGTTCCATGAGAGTCCCCACCGCATCGACCAGCAGGATCTTCGGACCGATCCGGGCGAAGGCGATGGGTGTTCGTTCTTGAACCTCAATGCGCAGCCGATTCGGTACAAATCGCATCACGCTGGCCGATTCGACCCATGGGATCTGCTCCAGTTGCTTCTTGCGCTGCGCCAGAGGCACGAAGAAGATGTTGCGGCCAATGTCGCCTCCCATCACTTCCATCACCTGCGAGCTAGTAACGTTTTGCAGGCCCGAAATCTCAATGCTGTCGCTGCTCTCGATTCGAAAGCGCCAGGAACGTTCGCCGTAGTGGTAGAGAGCCGCAACACCAATCGTGCAGAGAAACATCAGCACGAGGAGAACGGCGGTCCAGGTCAGCCGGGTAGCGGTTTTTCTCGGAAGAGAACTTCGGCGGACAGAAACTCGCTTCTGTCCACGCAGGAATGGTGATTCCACCTCCGCATCCAGATCGAGCAGCCGCGCATCCTCAAACTCTTCGCGGACCGGCTCATCAAAGGGCGGATACAACTCTTCCTGCGAGATGGTAGGAGCGGTTTTCCTTGCCATCAACTCAGGTTAGTTGTCGTCAGGGAATCGCGAGCGAAACCAATATAACTGCTTTTCATTAATCGAGATAGAAAAATGTGGGTGAGTTTTACACAGGGAGTTGGCTAAAGAGGCTATAGGGGCAGCGACACATCTGCCTGGTGGCTGGTGCCCCAGGTTCGCGTTCCGGTTTTGGGCGCTAACCTGGGCGAACGAATATCCACCAGCCTTCTGTTCCCGTTCGCGGGCCGTTCACTCGGGCAGGTTGGCCCACCTTTGCCCTTTGATTTTCTGGTAGCGGCTTGAGAAATTCTGAGGCTGCCCACCCGAACGCGACAGTCGCAAAGCGACGGCATTCATTAGCCCAGCGTGTAACCGGGGTCCCCGGAACGCCCGCTCTTGGCGTTCTGGGGTGGGTGAGCGCTGGGTGAGCGTGTGGCGGCGATAGAGTCCCGCGAGGGACGGCACTCAGAACTTAAGAAGTTTTCCTTATCACAGGGAATCCCAGACTAGCAGATGCACATGCTCGAGCATCACTACGTAGCCGACGACCACAAAGCCATAGCGTTGCCTAACCTGTTCGATAGCAGAGTACGCCGTCGCGGAGTTCCTGGATATCGAATTGATAACAACTCACGGTGATGAAGTGCAGATTGCTCCGTCCAGCGTCTAAACGTCACGCCGAAATTCTCACCTTCCAGGAGCCTTCATCCTTTGATAAGCCAGTAGTGGAGATCCAGCGGCCACCTAAAGAACACTCCAGTGAATATCAGACTTACGGTGGCAACGGTTGCGAGCATCGAGAACCACGCTAGCACGACCAAGGGACCCAAGAAATGCTGCGGCTTAGCCACTGCAAGTTTGGCGAACACCAACAATAACACCATCATTATGATTATTATTGGGAAGCCAACAACCGCCACCCGATAGCTGATTCCAAAAGTGGCGATTATGGCGATGATCGATACGACCCCGCCAACCCCAAGAGCGTACTTAACGGCCGGAACTGCCTGAATTGCTTCTTTCAGAAATCCGGTTGGTTCAGCTGGGGAGTGATCGTCCATCAGTGCTTCCCTCTGGAGCAGAAGAGTCTCAGCTGCCGTCCGGTACGGCTCCGGAAACTTTGCAATCTCGCCCTTAAAACAGGCGAGTTTTTGACCCTTTGGAACCCTCAACACTGCAGCCACAACCAACCCTACTTCGATGCCGTATCTCTCGGGAGTCCACTCAGGACCGCTCCCGCTATCGGCCATGCGGAACTCTGAAGAGGACCCGAAGATTATCGGGTTCAACTTCTATTTCGCGGTCAGAGTGAAAATCGTAAATCCGGCTAGGAACTTCATTGAGAGACGAAAAATCCTTGATGCCACCGCCAGTGAATGGCGACTCAACGCGAATCAGTTTTTCGAGAAAGCCCTGCTCAACTAGTTCAGAGAGTATCAGCGACAGAGCCTTCGGAGACGAAGGCAAGACTTCTCGATATAAATGTTCGAAAGTGTACACTTCGCCAGGCTGCCAGTTCGACGCAAGTTTGTTCAGCCTCGCTGCGGTCCCAAGGCGCTCGTGGAACTTACTAGTTATATTTCCTAAGTTGGGTGAGGACATACTCGTAATCCTGCTTGGAACACTTTGCGGTAACGGCAAATTCGTTGAGGGCGCCCTTCAGAAGTACGTGGACATCTCTTGATGGCAGCATGTCAAACTCGTTTTCGGCCTGCTTCCCGCCCCCCTTGAGCCACCAAATATTAGAAGTGTCACAGTAAGCCTTGTGTTTCAAGAACTCGTCCAAGCTATTTGATGCACCAAGGTCGTCAAAGAGGCTTTGTTGCTCGGAGCCCGTGGAAGCCGACAACGCGGTCCCTAAGGCATTCCGTAAGGTGGAATCGCTATATCGAATGACGGACTTTAGCGAATTTCGCTTTTTCCAGAGATTCGTCTTGGCCTTGCCTATGGGTAGCTCGTTGAAGTCGCCGGGCGAGAACAGAAAACTCAAGAAGCTCCACATCTTTGACACGTCGTTGCGATAATCTGAGGAGTTCTCGTGACTGTAAATCCGCAACTCAAGTAGACCGTCGTCGTGCAATTTGAAGAGATTTACCGCGCGAACCGTCAGTTCACGATATCTTCGAACTAGAAAGTCGCCTTCGACACGCTGATCTACAAATCGTTGATACGTCCTCTTTTCCACTACCTTAGCAACTAGGCTCTCCTCCCATCGTACATCTGTAAGGCTCGGAGAGGACGGCTGGTCAAGAATCCGAGGGCGGCTGACCACCGAAGAAAACCCCATCTTCTCTAGTGCTGACCCTATTCTGTTTTTGTCAATCAGTTGAGCAGCTCGCCTTGGCGTCGTGAGGTATAGGAATACATGCTGTGTACCATATTCTTCCGACAACCGGATAAGCTCTACCAAATCCTCTCGCGTCAAATCTTTCTCTTCCAGAGCTCTAGACACTCTCTTTCCAAACAATTCATCCCAGCTGCCCGCTGAATAATGAAGTCCTTTGCGCTTCAGATATTGCGCGACCTGCCCTAACGTGGAGTTTTCCTGCAACAACTTGAAGACGAGCTCGCGCTCGCCCGTGTCAGGTTTCATGCCCTATCCTTCTGGGGGAAGGTCGGGATGTTGACAGAGTAAAGTATTGTATAATCGAGCATTAACTTGTCAACCAGACATCGAGGAGCATTTTGAGAGAGCTGAAACATACACTTCAAACTGTTCGGAACTTCCTCTCTGAGTCTTCGCACTGGGCAGGTGCCTGAACACTCCTTATATCAACTGCGGAAGTGACGAAGTGCCCTCCTTCTCTGTAAAGAGCAACTCTTCCAGCATCGGTCTGAACTTCTCGTTTACATCCCAGGTCATGCGTCCCGTATTCGGCTCCGTATTGCCCGTGATCAGCATCCGTTCACTAAGGCTGCGCAGCGCTGCATTCAATACATCCGCCGGCAACTGCATCTGCCGCTCAAGTGAAACGTGGTCTGTCGTGCCATTCTGGAGCAGGAAACGCACTACCTTCAAAGCGATTCCTTCTAGGCCCTTGATTTTCGAGTTGACTAGGTCTAGCTGGGCCTGGGTGTATCGTCTCGTACTTAGCTCTTCGATTTTGTGCAGCAGCTCCATTTTCTCCGTCAAGCGCATATTATGCAGGTCAGAGTAAGCAAGAAACTGGGCGGCGGTGAAGCCGATCAGCGCGCTTGTCAGCCGTAGCCACGGAGGAACGACCCACCACGTTCCAAAAAGCCGCTCTCCAAAATCGAGCAACGTTAGTCCGAAGGCCATGATGATGGCGATCCAATGGCGAGCTATTGCGTAAAGGTAACTACCGAACAAGGGCCAGAAGGCGGCGCTTTCTTTGTTTGACATTTGATCGTTCATAATGGAACTGAATGGCTTGCACTACTAGTCTCCGACGAGTTCGTCAAACACGTGTAAGCAGTTCGGAACCGGGCTTCCCCGCCCCGCGCCTCGAATGGCGAGCATCCGAATGGCTTCCTTATACAAAGCATCGCTCTTGCCCGTAGCGACTGCGACTCGTCCCAATGGGGAGAGATGTAGTGACTTAATCTCGCATTCGATGTCTGCACGCAGTGTATCCATCTCGTTTTTGCGATCGAATTTTTCCAGAAGCTGCCACGCAGCAGCGATTTTCTCGCGCAGGGCGTTATATACGGTGTCTTGCGAGGCATCGATCAGCTTGTCCAGCAGTTCCTCGCGGTTCCTTGAGTCGGTAATCATGACTTCTAATAGGCCCGGAGTCGTCATTTCCTTAATTGTCCACAGCGAACGTTCGACGTCCGGCAGACACTGACGTGTCGCGTGGGGTATTCGCAGTGCAATCGACTGATCGAGTGACCTTTCCCCTACTTGGCTATACCACCGATAAATCCCGATATGAGCAACTGCATTCCTGCAAATGAACTCGTCGATCGCGTCATCATGAGCATCACGAACCCCAGGCAAATATTGCAGCTGATGTCTGATCTCCGATGCAACGTGTCTCCGATACTTATCCGGTACATGGGACTGTAGTTCCAGATCACGGCAAAAATTGCCACGACCTTTGAAAACATATTCAGGTCTAGCATTGGGCTTACGGAGTGACTTGTCATCACCAAAGTAGAGATGGAACTCGCGACGTAGGTACAGTTGCCAAAAACGCAGGCCTTCGGCATCGAGTTGCCCGAGCGATCTGACAAGTGACTCCAGAGCACTACGGTCTGTGTTGCTTTCAAGAAGCTTTTCCCAAGTTGGGAATGACGTGGCAGACGGCGGCGCTCTTCGCGTGTGCTTCCCGCCGAAATACTTTCGGTCCAACAAGCTCTCCCCGGGAGTTCCTTCTTCCACATTGGGCATGCCTACAGAGGTAACTATCTGGCCGCCAAAGATCACAGCAAAGGCGAAATCCTTTAGGCTCCTGTAATAGCTATCAAAACAAAGTCGCCGGACCCGTCGAGTGGATGTTGGCTCGTCAAGAAGAAGCTCACCGACTTGTTGTAGGTTAATACCATCAAACATGATCTCCAGGCCGTTCATAGAACCTCCATCGAGCCCCCCTACAGGGAAAGAACTTTCGTGATTTCGAGCCTCAGCAACTTGCATAAGTCTCCTTACCGAGCGAGAGGGCAAGCCTCGAGCAGAAGTGATTGTCGGTGCCTCCAAGGAGACAACGTGCTAGACAGTCCCTCTTTTGTGAATTTTCCCGGGATCTACAACTAGGGTATACCTCCTCTGTCCATTCCCGGACACTTTCGCCCGACGCAAACCCGCGCCGCGTTTTGTATTACCATCGAATCTTCACCGAATGACTCCCCCTACTTCCACAAAGACAGTGTCCATGTCCGCGCCTGAACCCGCGCCCAAGCCTTCGAACTTCATTCGCGACATCATTCAGGACGACTTGAAGACCAACAAGTATGCCGGCCGCGTGCAGACGCGCTTCCCTCCCGAGCCAAACGGCTATCTGCACATTGGACACGCCAAGGCCATCTGCCTCGACTTTGGCCTCGCCGACGAATTCAGCGGCAAAACTAACCTTCGCTTTGACGACACAAATCCCTCCAAGGAAGAGACGGAGTACGTCGACTCCATCATGGAAGACGTCAAGTGGCTCGGCTTCCACTGGGACGGACTCTTTTACGCTTCAGACTATTTCGACCAGCTCTATGAATGGGCAGTGCAGCTCATCAAAGCTGGAAAAGCTTATGTGGACGATCTCTCAGCCGACGAGATTCGAGAATACCGTGGGACTCTGACTAAGCCCGGCAAGAACAGCCCGTATCGCACCCGCTCGATAGAGGAAAACTTAAATCTGTTCGAACGCATGAAAGCCGGCGAATTCCCCGACGGCGCACGCGTGCTGCGTGCCAAAATCGATATGGCTTCGCCGAACCTGAATATGCGCGATCCCGTGATGTACCGCATCCTGCATTCGGAACATCACCGGACTGGGAATAAGTGGTGTATTTACCCCATGTACGACTACGCGCATGGGCAGTCCGACTCGCTGGAAAAAGTGACGCACTCCATGTGCACGCTGGAGTTCGAGGATCATCGGCCGCTGTATAACTGGTTCATCCAGCAATTAGGAATTTTTCCTTCGCAGCAGATCGAGTTCGACCGGCTAAATCTCACATATACGCTGCTGAGCAAGCGCAAGCTGCTCCAGTTGGTGGAACAAGGCCACGTCAGTGGCTGGGACGATCCTCGTATGCCCACTCTTTCCGGCATACGGCGCCGCGGCTACAATCCGGAAGCAATCCGAAACTTCTGCGCAGCCATTGGCGTCTCGAAAACGAATGGCATGATCGAACTCGCCATGCTCGAGCATTTCTTGCGCGAGGATTTGAATAAGCATGCTCCACGCGTGATGGCAGTACTGCGTCCATTGAAAGTTGTCATCGATAACTATCCCGAAAATCGGACTGAAGAGATGGACGCTGTAAACAATCCGGAAGACCCGGGCGCCGGAACGCGCAAAGTGCCCTTCTCGCGGGTACTCTACATCGAACAGGATGACTTCCGCGAGGATCCTCCGAAACAGTACTACCGTCTCTCGCCAGGACGCGAAGTACGGTTACGCTACGGCTACTTCATTACCTGCACCAACGTTGTAAAGAACGATCGCAGTGAAGTAATCGAGGTCCACTGCAGCTACGATCCCGCAACCCGCGGCGGCAATGCCCCCGATGGACGCAAAGTGAAGTCCACTATCCACTGGGTCTCAGCCGCGCATGCAATTGACGCCGAGGTACGCCTCTATGACACCCTGTTCACGCGGGAAGATCCCAATCAGACCGAAGAAGGCCAGGATTTCACCGCCAATCTGAATCCCAAATCGCTGGAGGCGGTTCGCGGGGCGAAGCTGGAACCATCGCTGGCGGGAGTGACGCCTGGAAGCCGGTTCCAGTTCGAACGCCTGGGATATTTTTGCGCAGATCCCGAGTCGAAGTCGGGCGCGCTGGTCTTCAACCGCACCGTCGCCTTGAAAGACACCTGGGCGAAAATCGAAAAAGGGCCGCAGCAAAAAAAATAATCAGATCTCGACAACACGAGCGCGCCGGTAAAGTAGTGGACGCTGGTTAGCCCTTGCTGAAACAATCTCTGGGCACCTCCGTTTGTAAGACCAGGGCGGGGTTGCCGCGAATGTCGTACAAGAGCTTGTAGCCGCTAACCATCTGCGAATTTTTCACCTGCACCGAAATGCCTGCGGTGGCTGACCGAAGAGCAGAAATGGCATGTTGCGAATCCGCCTCGAGTTCAGGGTCAGAAACGAGGGCAAGCGAGGTAGAAGAACGGGTCTCGGCGGCGAGGTTTTCAACGAATTGCCCATCCAGAACGCGCGTCATCACCGTTTCTCTTTGCCGCTGCCCGCTGCTTCTTCCGAGGGAAAACTCTTTTAGATTTGTGGCCAGATTGGCCACTTGCCCGGCTTTCTCGTGGCGTTTTTTCAGTTCCTCGATCCGTGGCTATTTTGCAAAGCCGGTTGGCAGCCGCAAACAGCCCTTCGGTTATGGTTTCCAACGGGTACCGCTCCAGCAGGTTGTTGTTTTAGCTATGTCGGCTAGCGATGCGCGTGCGGACTTTGGGCGGGGTTTTTGCGAGATTTTACCGGCGTACCCTTCACGACTTTCACTTCAAATTCGACCGGCAGCTTTTTCGGCGGATAACAGGCCGCATTATCGCAGGCCTGATATCTGAGCTGTCCTCGAATCATGTACTTGCCGGGTATTACGGTGGCCAGAGGCCGGACTGAGACGCCCACGGGAAATTCGCCGCTATAAACGCTCAGCTTGTCATTGGGCGCGAATGAGAAACTCATCTGCTGGCCCGGTGGATACGTAACCCTGCCAATTACCATGTCCGTGGGCGCATCCAGTTTCAGCACCGTAGGGATCAGGAATTCGGACTTGGGCTTGTTGGAGTTGATATGGAATCCTGAGCCAATGTGAAATCGCAACTGGACCGTCCCCGCCTTGCCGCGTGCGATCGTCGTATCCCTAGGCCCGGACATTGTGATGGAAGGAGCAATCTTTCCTGAGGGAATGTCAGCAGTCGGATCCTGGGCAACAGAAACAAGCACGAATACCAGCAGCGAGACCGCTATTGCCGCACTATGATTTCGCACCGTCCGCCGTGCCCACACTTTCATGAAATCCTGATTGCAACAATATACCCTGCTTTCTCCGCAGCTGCGCCACCACCAGGCGGATATCATTAAAAGTAATCTCCGGCGGCAAGGCGTCTTTGATCGGCCGCAGCTGCTCAAGCCCCACACGCGCGCAGGCAGCCTCAATACCTGATCGTCTTTCATCGCCAACCCAACTGGCCTGGAAGTCCAGTCTCCCTTGCTCGATCAGATCAGCGACCAACGCGATTACAGAAGCAAGGTGCCGCCCTCGAATGGTCGCGATCTCCTCAAGGCTGCGCCCTTCGGAAACCAGGCGTATCGTCTCCTCAGCCGCCCTCGACATCTTCTCCGGAACCGGCCTGACCCGCGCGCCCCGCCGGAACTGCGCCAACGCCTCGATAATTTGCCGCCCATAAAGTTCTGCCTTACGGTCTCCGAATCCGGTTACGTTCAAGAGCTCGGCAAGAGACCGGGGCCGAACGCGGCAAATCTCGTCAAGCGAAGTGTCATGCATGACGACGTAAGCTGGCATTCCTTGCTGCTTCGCTTTATTGCGGCGCCATTCCTTCAAGTATTCACGCAGCTCAGGATCAATATGGTCTCTTGGTGAAAGATCCCCTGCCTGAAACGAAGAAGAGTCCGTCCTGACTGTCGTCTTCCTCGCAGGTCGGGCAGTCTCTACCGCTCCTGAAATCCACCCTGGCAGGCCGCTGCACACATCACACGCGCCGCAGGATTTCCATTTAGGTGTTTCCCCAAAGTGCAGGCAAATCTGCCGATGCCGGCAGCGCCTCGACTCTGCGAAATCCAAAATCTCGTGATAGCGCTGCCACGATCTCTGCTGCTCGGCAGCATCAGTCATTTTGTTGATGAAATACGCCAGTAAAGCCGTATCGCGCCTTTGCCAAAGAAGAAGGCATTCGGCGGGCTTTCCGTCTCTCCCCGCGCGCCCGGCCTCTTGATAGTACTGTTCGAGCGACTTCGGCAATGAGAGATGGATCACGCTCCGAACCGTCGCTTTGTTGATGCCCAATCCAAAGGCAATAGTGCCCACCAAAACCCGCACTTCGTCAGAC
Source organism: Acidobacteriota bacterium (assembly GCA_003224905.1). Lineage (GTDB taxonomy): Bacteria > Acidobacteriota > Terriglobia > Terriglobales > Acidobacteriaceae > QIAA01. The sequence goes on along the minus strand of QIAA01000162.1, from coordinate 8,841 downwards.
ATCCAACGTTCCTGATTGATTTTCCGTGTCGCCGCTTCCATCTTCCCGTGATACGCGACGGCAGCAATCCCCCGCTCCTCAAGAAAATCAACCGTATTCCCCACTCTGTCGATAGTCGGAGCGTAGATAATAATGCTGCCATCCGCGTGCCTCCGCAGCGCCTGAAGCAGCACATCCATTTGTTCACCGGCAACGCATTCTTTGACGACATACGTCAGGTTCGTCCGGTGAAAGCTGGCAATGTACTTATCAGCTTGGCGAAGTTGCAGCTGCTGCAAGATATCGTGGCGCACGCGCCGGGTGGCGCTCGCAGTGAAAGCTGCAATCGGAGCATCGGGAAATTGTGTCCGCAGCCGGCTCAACTGACGGTAATCCGGGCGGAATTCGTGTCCCCACTCCGAGATGCAGTGGGCCTCATCAATCGCGAAAAAGCTGACGGGCACGCCCCGTAGCCAGCCCACCGTATCTTCACGCGCCAGCCGTTCCGGCGAAAGATACAGAAGCCTGTACTCGCCCGCACGGGCCTTCTGCACAATGCGCGACTGTTCGGCCGCGGTCAGAGAGCTGTTCAGCACCGCCGCCGGAACTCCCATTTGCTCAAGCTGCGCCGTCTGGTCATGCATCAGCGCAATTAGCGGCGAGATGACCACCGCCGTCTTGCCCAGCACCAGCGCCGGCAATTGATAGCACAGCGATTTGCCGCCACCGGTAGGCATGACGACGCAAGCGTCACGCCCGTCCAGAAGACTGTGAACGATGCGCTCCTGTAGCGGCCGGAACGAGCTATACCCCCAGTTCTGCCGAAGTACCCGCAATAGGTCGACCTCCGGTGGCATGGCCGCAGTATAAGCTTAGAAATGGCGCACTGGATTTGCCTCTGTGTTCCTCTGTGCCACTGTGGCTGAAGCTTTGCTCCAGTCGTCGCCATCGACCATGCGCTAATCCCGTCTCTCAGATGAGCAACAAGCCGGTGTATGTGCATCGAAATACCTGACGGTTCCGAACCGGGAACGCAAATGTCGATCTACCGCTTCCGGCAGATGTGAGATCATCAGCTTCTCCCATGAAGGCGTTTTTCCGTCTGGTCCTGCTGACGCTGGTGCTGCTGGTGGTGGCGCTCGTATCGGCGCTGACGGCGATGCGCCTGGCGATTCATGGCCAGGAGCTGATTGTGCCCGATCTGGTCGGCAAGCTTCCAGCCGAGGCACGCAGGATTGCCGAGCAGGAGGGCTTCCAGCTTGACGTCGAACGACGCTATTACAGCGCCACGATTCCCGAAGATCGAATTCTTTCCCAAGTTCCTGACTCCGGCACTCGTGTTCGTCGAGGCTGGCAGATCCGCGCCGCACAGAGTCTGGGACCGCAGCGCGTCGAAATCCCCAACTTAATTGGGCAAAGCGAGCGCGCCGCCAACATTAATATCCGCCGCCGCGGGCTCGATGTGGGCACAATCGGCAGGCTCTGGACGTCGGGCACGCCTGCTGATCAGGTCGTCTCGCAAACGCCGGGCCCCCACGCCAGCGGAATTTCCGCGCCAAAGATTAGTCTCTTAATCAGCGACCCGCCGCCCGCGCAGAGTTTTGTCATGCCCAACTTCGTGGGAGCGCCCCTCGGGACCGCGAAAATGAACTTGCAGGATGCAGGATTCCAGTTGGGAGCGGTTACCTTGTCCGCGCAACCGGGAAATTCACTGGCAACGGGCAATCCTTCGCCAGCCAGCATTATCGTGTCGCAAAACCCTGCCGCCGGAGATAAGGTACTGGCCGGGGCAAAGGTGGATTTTCAAGTTCAGTAGACTCACGGGAACAAAGCCTACATCTGTAATGCTGTCCTTTGTGCATTCCCGCTGTCTAAGCATCCCAGGAACAATTTGGTATGTGCAATCGTATCCTGCGACAATAACGCCCTCTGGGAGACAACAAAGCATGAAACGAATTCTACTGTCGAGCGCAACGATTGTTATGTGTCTAGGATTTCTGCAGGCTGCGGCGCCTGATCCAGCTTCCGACCACCCGCAGTACAGCTCTGACAATCATCTGCTGCGGCCGGAGAATTACCGCGAGTGGATCTTCCTCTCCTCCGGCTTTGGCATGAACTATAGCCCGCAGCCCGGCAGCCATGAGATGTTCACCAACGTATTCGTGCCGCAGTGGACTTACCGCGAATTTCTGAATTCAGGGAAATGGCCCGATCACACGACGTTCGTTGTAGAAGAGCGAATGGAACAAAGCAAAGGCTCCATCAACAAGCACGGCCATTTCCAGACCGACTCCATGGGCATCGGGGTGGAAGTGAAGGACGAGAGCCGGTTCCCGAACAAATGGGCCTACTTCAACTTTGACGAGGGAGACAAATCAGCGGCCGCCAACCCCAAGCAGGCTTGCTGGCAGTGCCACGAAGACCACGCCGCAGTGGAGCACAGCTTTGTGCAGTTCTATCCCACGCTGAAGCCGGTCGCGAAGAAGTTCGGAACGTACAAACAGGCCGCGGAGGACGTGAAGTAGCTCAGTAACCGAAAGAAGCAGAGCTCAAGTGCGACAGTTCTCAATGGTATTCCTCAACTGGCCTTCTTCGATCCTCCGGGCAGCGTAATGAAGAAGAAGCAACATCGCAACGTACCCAGCGCCGATGATTGCCCATTGGAATCGTGTCCAAGGTTCATCTCCCGCGAGCAGCATCAGAGCCACGGCGAAAAGTACGAACACTAGCGCAGCAACAACGAGAAGCCAGCGGTCCCACCATGGTCGGCCCACTTTTACTCCAGCCCAACTCAAAAGAATAGATATAGGGTGGCGATTGAGTTTCGAAACAGCCGCAGCAAATTGCCAGTCGAGACTAGAAGGTGGATTCACTCGCAGGTCATTCTGGTGCGCCGCTTTCGCTAAGGCACAGAGCCTCTCGTATGCCGTGTTTCGAGGCGTGGGCAGAACCGGAAATTCCGGGTCAGCACCGTACCACGGCGGCGATGCCGAATGTTCGGGCAGATGGTTGAGTAGAAAAAGCTGCTCGTCATTAAGTGGCTCGGCTGATCGCGTCGCTTCTTCCTTGATCCGGCCACTCACGAACGCCAGAGCCGTATCCAAGTCTGCTCCTGCCATCGAATTCCGGGTGCCCTTCGTATCCCACCCGACGCGCCTGAGTATTCGTAGGTAGGGTTTCACTAACTCCCGTCCGCTGAAAGCTTTTCAGTCAAGCCTCACCAGAAAAACCGACCCTTGCGGCGTTCGTGTCTCCCGCATGACCTCTTCGGCGACTTTGCGTTCATCATTTCGCACACGAACTCGCACCCACCACTCCCCAATGGGACTGGCGAAGCACAGTACCTTGGCGCTGCGATAGCGCCGGGTCAATTGGTCGGCCAGGGTGCGTGCTGGAGACTCATCATCAAACCCGCCGATTTGCACCGCCCAACGCCCGCTCTGCTGAACCGGAACCGGCGTCTGCAAGACTTCCAGACGAACCTTGGCAATTCCCGCTTGCCAGACGTCGGCTCTCTTGGCCGCTGCCAGCGAGAGATCGACGATTCGGCCATTAATGAAAGGTCCACGGTCAGTAATTCGAACCACGGCAGAATGCCCAGTCTTCAGATTGGTGACGCGAGCGATCGATCCCAGAGGAAGCGTACGGTGAGCGGCGGTCATCGCGTTCATGTCATAGACTTCGCCGTTTGACCCGCGACGATTATGGTACGGAGCTCCATACCAGCTCGCGAGACCGGTTTCGACGGAAATAGGTTTGGCATCTGGAGGAACGGACACTGAAGCTGGAGCTTCTTGCGATTCTGCCGCTGATTGTTGCTGCGTCTTCGAGTTTGTAGCAGGCGCCCGCACTTGCGGAGCCGGCTGCGTTTGAGCCTGCGTGCGCGAGTCGCTGATCGGCGGCGGAGGCACAGGGACGACACGGGCGTGCTTCTTTTCTGCGCATGCCGTCAGTAGAACCAGCAGGAAAACGACGGAGAGAACTCGGAAATCCGATAGCGCACTTACTTGCGCTGAGCTTGAGCCTGGTCCAGGTAGTCGGCTAATTGTTTCATCTTTTCTGCCGCCACACGCAGCGCCTTGGTGGAGTGTTGGCGCACCGCAGGCACAACCTCGTTGTTGAGGTAAGCGACAAAATCCGCCGTTTCCTTCTCGATGCGCTCCGCTGCATCCGCGACGGACTTGTTCACGCGTGCGGAAGTCTCCTCGACCTTGCGGTTGAAGTCGCTCATGCCGAACCTTCAAATGCGTGAACGCGAGAACAGACAATGCGTCACTGCGGACGCCAGGCTCGCACATTATTCCTCGCTTCGCACTGTGGGTCAACGGGGGGCATCGGGAGGTACAACCCGCTGATCCATGAGGTGCGAGAATCGATGTGCAGAAACTCCGGAATCTGCCAAGAACTGTCATCACGGCCGCGTGGAGGGACCTGCTGTCTCTTCACTGATTACACAATTTCTAAAACTGCTAATAGAATCGCAAACATGCGTCTTACCCAATGGCCGGTTCTTCTCCTATGCACTCTGGTCCTCACCGGTTGCACTCTGTGGCGTGAACATCCGGTGAGCAAGTGGGCTGACGTCACGGGCGGTGAAGGACTTGAACGCAGCTTTTGGAATGAAGTGAAGGCGAAAAACTGGGGCGAACTGGAGCGCCACATCGCCGCGAACTATGTCTGCATTACCCCTCACGGAAGACTGGATCGAAGCGCAGCCTTGGAGCACATCCGGCAACTCGAGTTGAGCGAGTACTCCCTCGGGGAAGTTCAGGTCGAGTTGGACGGGAACACCATGGTGGTGACTTACAGCATCAGATTGCGCGCATCCGGGAACGGAGCAGTGCCGGCCGCGCCTGTACAAATGATGACCGTCTGGCAGCAACAGAAGATGGGATGGACGGCCATCGCGCAGGCGGTGAGTCCGCAGCAGCCTTGAAAAGCCTGCGCTCTCGGGTGAGGAGCACTGCTCTGCTGGGAGAACCTGAAATCGGCGACCACTAAGATGACTTCTTAGAGCTTAATTCTTAGAATCCGGGATCAACTTACCTTCTTCTGTTATCGGGCAAAAGGGCGAGCGAAGTCAATGGAATTCTGTTCGACCTGACCCCACTCATTCGCACAAAACGCGAATGAATGGGGCACTCGCCAGTTGCGCATGATCGGCGCCACGTCTCATTTCGCCGCTTACGCTATGGCTGAAGCCATAGCCTGTTACGAACCGCAGACACTTGCCGGTAGTCTGACACCGGGCGCAATCAACAGAACACCTTTAACCGCAGGGGGCGCTGAGTTCCTGCCGAGTTCATAGACAGAGCTCGGAGGTGGTCGCGACAATGCGGGCGCCTGAGTCAATAGTACGACCGTGCTATATGTTGTACGGTCGTGCGATGTATAGTACGGTCGTACTATGAAACCTAAGTTCGCTATAAAAGGGCGGGGGCGGAAAGCATCCGGCGGGAGATTCTGCGGGCGGCGGTGGACATTGCTTCGGCCGAGGGGCTGGAAGAGGTGTCGATTGGGCGGCTGGCTGACGAAATGAGGATGAGCAAGAGCGGGATCTTTGCGCATTTCGGGTCGAAGGAGGAGCGGCAACTGGCGGCCGTGGAGACGGCCCGCGGCACGTGGAGAGGGGCGTGTTTGCGGGCGGGTGTTTCTTCTTTGCGGCGTCGGCGGAGTTCGACAGCCGGCCGGGAGTGGTGCGGGATCGGATTGCGGAGTTGATGAAGAACTGGCTTCTCGCCCTGGAACACGAAATTTCGTATGCAAAGAAGGGTGAAGAGCTGCTCGCCTCGATACAGCCCGCACAGCTCGCTTTCGAACTGCATGCCTGCGTGCAGGAGGCAAACTGGGCCTTCAAGCTGTTCGAGGAAAAGTCCGCGATTCGGCTGGCGCGGCGGGCGATTGCGGAGCGGATAGCGGACGCAGGCGAGAAGAGGACGCGGGAGTCGTGATTGTTGGTGATCGTTGGGCTCCACATTTTCATCCTTCGAAAATCGCGAACGGTGAGCCAGCCTCAGTATTTGTGCTGCCTACCGGAAATCAACACAGCAAGAGCGGGCCAGCCCGCCCGGTATTGCTGCGAGAGCATGACACTCAGGTAATTTCCTTGTCGATGGTGCTCCGCCGCTTCGCTGTAGCGAGCAGGTAGGTGATCGGCCAACTTACCACCACGAATGGCAATAGCCGCATAGTCCACGAAACTCCATGCCATGCTCCGCTGCTCCACACCTCGTGGGCAGTCTCATACCAGCCGCTCATCCACGTTACAAGTATCGTGAAAATGGTGATGGCCGAAGCCAAGACGTATGCGGCACGCAACGGTAGCACCCGTCGCCGTACTCCCATGAACGCTCCCCAGAGAGCTGAAAGCGAGAACAAAAAGGTTGCAGGGTTGAGCGGCAGTGTGGCGACCATCAAAAGTCGCAGAGGTTGCGGGTCACGCAGGATCATATTCCCGGACAGTATGAATCTTACCAATGCGGAATCCAGAACCATGAGATAGAACACGCACCACGTGAGCCACACGGCACGGCCTGAAAGCGAACCCAAGACGAATCCGCACGTCCATGACCAGAGAAGCAACGCGATCGCCAGGCACAGCAACCACGCCATATCTTGCTGAGGGGTCAAGAGGGTTCCGAAGTGCACTCCATATGTGTAATAAGCCGTCAGCTGTTGTCCGAGATCGACGTTGAGGCGGAACGCGATTCGACTCAACGGCAGTCCTGCTAGACAAGCAATACCGAGTAGGGCCAGCCAGGGCTGCCACACCGTCCACAAGCCGATTTGTCGGCGGACGACCAGATCAGAAACATCCCGAATCGCACGGGCGACACTCTGCCCGGACTCCGCGAAATCTCCGCGCACGACCTGACGCTCGTCGGCGTCTAGCATTCGAGACAAAATGTCGACCAACCGCCAGCAGATTCGCGTCATCATCGGACCGCGATTCGGTTCGCCTCCCATGAGACACCTCGGCTTACTCGCCTCAGTGCGAGGTAAAAATCGCTCGCGGCGCGGATGCCAGTTGCCGTAACGCGCACCATACGCTTCGGTCGGCCACCTCGTTGCGGGGTAGGATCGCCCATCCACGTTTTAATGAGGCCCTTAGTTTCCAAACGATCCAGCGTTGTATAGAGGGCTCCTATCGAGCAACGGTGCCTTGTTGCTTCCTCAATTTCTTGGCGGATAGCGGCCCCGTAAGCACCTTCGTGCAAGCGCGTAGCCGCGCTGAGTATGAGGTATTCGAACTCGCCAAGCATAATTAGTCCTACATTGTGATGCTACTGAAATACGGGTGTCAAGACTCGCAGACAACGCAATGGATGCGGCCTTGGGGCAAACCGAACAAACCGCATGTGGCGTTGCTTTATGTAATCAGGCCGTTACACTCAAAACCCCTCAATGAGTGCTATCGGATTTTTCGCCAATTGAGAACTATCAGCGGTGGCTTGGAGGCGGCTCTGGCTAGCATACTCGCTTTTCGACCCAGATTATCTAATTAAGTTGTTAGGGGATTCGATCCCGACCGACTACCTAAGTGTGGCAGAAACCTGCTCCATACCGGCAGAGACTTCCAACCAGGATGACCAGTACCGTGAAGCAATCGCAATCTTCGGCCATGCCCTCGACCGACTGGCCTGTGCGTATGAGGCCGACCCAGATACTCCGATGCGATTTCATGCAGGACATCCATCTGGCCCTATGGCGCAGTTTCGCAAACTTTGACGGACGATGTTCGCTGCGAACGTGGGTCTATCGCGTTGCTCACAATGCCGCGGCTTCCCACGTCATGCAACAGCAGCGGATGAAGAAACGCAATTTTGTGACTCTGGATGAACTAGAAAATCTTCCTGATCAGGCACAAGAGACGGCTGATAGCGCCGCAGATCGCGGTAAAGCCCTGGAACGGCTCTCGTTGTTGATCCAGCGGCTTGACCCACTCGATCGGCAAGTCATGGTCCTGTACTTAGAGGGGATGCAGGCGGACATGATCAGCGAGATCACCGGTATCTCCTCTGGCAATGTGCCTATGAAGATCCACCGGATTAAGAACGTCCTGGGTCGCCGGTTTTACCAAGGAGCAAACCATGGCAAATGAGATTCCGCCCGACGATGTGAAGGCACTTTGGCAAAATCAACAACCGAAGGAGATCAGAATGTCCGTGGACGAGATTCGCAAGCGAGCTGAGCAGGACAGGAAGCGGGTTCACAGGAGAACTCTCTTAGGTTCTGCGATAGCCGGTGCCTTGATTGCCTGTTTCGTACTGGCGTTGTTCGTCCTCCCGAATGTCGTAGCACGAATCGGGTCTTGCCTGAGCATTGTGGCTTGCACCTACATGGCATACCAAGTTCATCGTAGACGTGGCGAGACCCTTTCGTGGCAGCCGACTGGAGTTGCAGGCATCCATGCCTATCGAACAGAATTGGAACGCCAACGCGATTTCCACCGCGGCCGGTGGTTTTGGTCGCGACTACTGATTTTTGTTCCAAGCTATCTACTATTCCTGGCCGGTTTTGCGGTCGCTCACCCGGAGCTGGCGAAAGTGCTGGCGGCAATCGCAGCGGTGGCGGTCGTTTTGGCAATACTTGCGGTGCCGCTGCAGCTAAAAGAGTCCAAGCGGTATCAGGGCCGAATTGACGAGCTGGATGCTCTGGAGAAATAGATGCCGCAACCAGGCCTTTGCGCTCAAAATGCGCGGTGCCGGGTCAATGAGCGATATGGCGATAATGAGATGGTCCGCTGCCTAGTAAGCCAACAAGAGTAATGATGGTGTTGGCAAAAAGCCAGACGGAGGATCATCACCATGCAAATTAAGTCGCAGATAAAATCACAGATTAAGTCCATCGGTATCGACCTTG
>QIAA01000161.1 GCA_003224905.1 Acidobacteriota bacterium | reverse complement strand
CCGCAAAGCCCGCGTGAAACCCACGCCTGGCTAGAACGCCTGAAATCCTGGCGCACCGAACGCCTCAATCAACTGCACTACAACGACGCCGAATACAGCCGCCCCGAGCTCGCCTGGACCCAGCACATCTTCTCGCAAGTCCAGCTCTTGATCTGGGACCGCAGCTTCTACGACCCCGAAAAGCGGGAATACACCGTCGACAAATTCCTAACCGAAACCGAATCTCGCCTCGGCCCCATCGACGCCGTCCTCATCTGGCATGTCTACCCCGACCTCGGCGTCGACGACCGCAACCAGTTCGATCTCCTGCGCGACCTGCCCGGCGGCATCCCCGGCCTTCGCCAGATGGTTCAAACCTTCCACCGGCGCGGCGTCAAAATTTTCTTTCCGGACATCGCGTGGGACACAGGCACGCGCGACGAAAACTCTCCTCCCTGGACCGCCCTCTCGCACCTTCTCAAAGAAATCGACGCCGACGGCATCAACTTCGACACCCTCGAAAGCGTCCCCGCGCAATTCCGGCAAGCCTCAGACGCCATCGCCCACCCGCTCGCCCTCGAACCTCAATTCGACATTCGCGATGAATCACTCGCCTGGTCCAACCTCGGATGGAATGACTGGGTCACCTGGGAAGGCGCGCAGTATCCTTTCGTCCCCATGGTGAGCAAGAGCAAGTGGCTCGAGCCCCGCCACATGGTGAACGTCACCGACCGCTTCACCCGCGACAAAACCGACAGCCTGCAGCACGCCTTCTTCAACGGACAGGGCTTCGCCACCCTCGAAAATCTCTGGGGCTTCTGGTACGGCATGACTCCACACGACGCCGAAGCTGTCCTGCGCCTCACCCGAATCGAGCGCACCTTCGCAGAGAACCTGCGCAGCCCAGACTGGCATCCGCATGTCGAAACTCTGCAATCCGGTGTCTTCGCGACTCGCTTCCCAACTTCCGCAAGCACGCTCTGGACTCTGGTGAACCGCAACGAATTCGCAGTCGAAGGCGAACAGCTCCGGCTTCCGTACCGCTCAGGCCAGCACTTCTACGATCTCTGGCATGGCACCGAGCTGACAAACATTAAAAAAGATGATGGAGCGACGGGCGTCCCCGCCCGTCCACACATCCTGATCACCGGCAACGAAGCAACCCTGAGTTTCCCCGTCGAGCCTCTCGGCTTCGCCGCCGTCCTCGCCACCGGTCAACCTCTCTCCGCTCACCTCAAAGATCTTCTCGCCTTCATGGCGCGGCGATCCGAGCGCCCGCTTTCCAACTACTCGAAAGATTGGAAACCAATACCGCAGACCATGGTCGAAATCGCCGCGACAAAACCAGCAACCTCACCGCCGCAAGGAATGCTCCGCATCCCAGAAGCTGACTACGATTTCCACGTCCGCGGTATCGAGATCGAAGGCGGCAACGACCCCGGCGTCGACATCCAGTATCCATGGGAAGACTCCCCGCGCCGCTCTCACCACCATCGCCTCCACATCGCCGCTTTCTACGTCGATCGCACTCCGGTGACCAACGCAGAATTCAAGCGCTTCCTCGACGCCACTCGCTACCATCCCAAAGACGACCACAATTTCCTGCGCCACTGGAAAAACGGCGCCTACCCCGATGGCTGGGAAAACAAGCCTGTGACTTGGGTCTCCATCGAAGACGCACGCGCCTACGCCGCCTGGGCCGGCAAACGTCTTCCGCACGAATGGGAATGGCAATACGCCGCGCAATCAACCGACGGCCGCCTCTACCCCTGGGGAAAGGAAATCAATTCTCAAGCGCTCCCGCCACCCGATCACGGCCGCCGCATGCGTCCACTCGCAAACGTAGACGCCTTCCCGCAAGGCGCCTGTCCATTCGGCGTGCTCGATCTTGAAGGCAACATCTCGCAATGGACCGACGAATACCGCGACCCGCACACCCGCGCCGCCATCATTCGCGGCGGAGCCGCCTATCAGCCCGCCGGCTCCGTCTGGTATTTCCCGCAAACCTACCGCCTCGATGAACATCAGAAGTACCTGCTGATGTCACCCGGCCGCGACCGCGCCGCCACCATCGGCTTCCGTTGTGTTGTCGATGCACGCTAACAACATTATTCACGACGATACCGCCGGCCTGACGATGAGATTTGGTTGACACTTTGCTTCCGAATGACATATCGTTTCGCGCACAGATTTAAGTTGAAAATCACGGCTGATCAGATGTCGCGGCAACAAGATCGTCGACCATCAGCTGCACAATTGTTCAAACGAAGCACATTACAACCAGCCATCAGTGTGGTTGTTTTAAGTAATCCCAGAGTTCCAATGGGAGAGCGTGGGGGAGATTAATGCTTACCAAGAGAGCGCTGATCGCAGCCGTTTTCTGCGCGATTGCAGTTTCCATCTGTTGTCCACTCCTGTACGGTCAGGCCACCGGCAGTTTCTCGGGCACGGTTTCAGACAAGACGGGATCGGTAATTACTGGCGCGAAGGTCACCATCACCGCGCAAAGCACCGGCCTTTCTCGCGAAGCCAAAACCGACGACTCCGGCCACTATCTTGTGCCAGTCCTTCCCGTCGCCGACTACACCATCCGTGTCGAATCCCAGGGCTTCCAGCCAGCGGAACAGAAGGATCTCCGTCTGCAAATTGACGAGCACCGCGAGGTCAATTTCACGCTGGCTCCCGGTGCGGTGACCGCCACAGTTGAAGTGAGCGCGACCGAAGTGACGGTGCAAACTGCCAATCCAACCTTGGGCCAGGTGATTACGCAAGAGCAGGTTGCGGACTTGCCCCTGAACGGCCGCAACTTCGTTCAACTTGCCACCCTGACTCCCGGCACCACGCAGGAAACCAATCCCAACAGCTTCTTTAACGCAGGTCCAAGCAGCGAGGTATCTGCTCGCGGCACTTATTCCTTATCTGTGGGTGGGTCGCGCGCTCAGAGCACCGATTGGCTCTTGGACGGGAATGACAACAACGAGCTCACCGCCGGCGGCATCTCGATCGTTCCTTCGATCGATGCCATCCAGGAATTCAAAGTTCTGACGTATAACTACTCCGCAGAGTACGGCACTCGCGCAGGTCCCACCGTTCTGGTAACCACCAAATCCGGCAGCAACACTCTCCACGGCTCAGTTTTTGAGTTCTTTCGCAACACCAAGCTGGACGCTCGCAGTTTCTTCGCTTCCAGCAAAGAACAATTCAACCTCAACCAGTTCGGAGCCGCCCTAGGCGGCGCAATCCAGAAGGAGAAGACGTTCTTCTTCGTAGATTACCAGGGTAAAAGGCAGCGCCATGGAGTAGCGTTCACGGGCTTGATTCCAACCGAAGCCATGAAGAATGGGGATTTCAGTCTCGATCCTCTCGGCGTGCCCCGAGGCCCGAATAATCCAAACGGTTTCCTTGACATTACCAATCTTTACAGCTTCTCACCATTCCGCTGCGATGCGTCGGGTAATCCGATCGATCCCCAACCTGACGGAAGCCAGATCGGTGGCACTCAAAATTGCAACAAAATCCCGGCAAGCATGTTCGATCCCACCGGCAAAGCGATGATGGATCTGTATCCGGTCAGCAATACCAGCAACGCGTCCGCAGTCTTTAATTTCACGGACGTGCCCGTGAGACGGCTCAATGAAGACGAATTCGATGTCCGCATTGACCACAATTTTTCCAGCAAGGACTCCGCGTTTGCCCGTTTCAGCTACGATCAGGCAACCTCGTTCGTGCCGGGTGGAGTCGCTGACGGATTTGCCGAGCAGGGCGCCTTCTCCAGTACGCAGGACATCACCAACCACGGGCGCAACGTGGCCATATCCGAAACTCACGTCTTTTCCGACCGTACGATTAATCAAATCAACGCCGGCTTCAACCGGATTTTCAATCACATACTCTCTTTCGGAGACCGCTCTTGCGAATCAGAGAAATTAGGCATCCAGGGCGGCAACCTGAATAGCCTCTGCATCACGCAGCCCGCCGGACTGGTTAATCAATCCACTAAAGACTGCATCAGCTGCGGTCTGAGCTCAACTCAGGTCGCCGGCTACTGGTCTCTCGGTGATCGCGGGTTTGCTCCCTTCCAGGGTGGAACCAACGTCTTCTCCATCTCTGACTCCTTCGACATGATTCGCGGCAAGCACAATATCAGGGTTGGTGGTCAGGTTCGCGCCAATCAGATGAATGTCGAGACCAATGCCTTCCAGGACGGTTTTTTGATCCCCTTCGGAATTACTGGTGATGCGGCGGCCGACCTTCTCCTGGGCCAGATCGGTTTGGGAATTCACGATCAGACTTTCACTGGCGCGACAACCGGGCGTCGTTGGAAGATCTTCCGGCCGTACGTTCAGGACGATTGGCGTGTGACCAATAACCTTACGCTGAACCTCGGACTAGCTTGGGCGATTGTGACACCCATCACTGAGGCTCAAGGTCGGCAGGCCAACTTCGACGCCGCAACTGACAGGCTTCTTGTCGCAGGCCACGCCTCCATCGCCGGTTGCACAATATGTGTGCGCACGGACGGGCGGGTTGGAATCCAATTGGATAAGAGCGCCGTGGAGCCGCGCATCGGCTTTGCCTGGAAGCCTCGGGGCAGCCAGACGACCGTCCTTCGCGGAGGCTATGCCATCTACCACGATTCTTCCTGGAATCAGGGTGGGCAGGGATTGTGGGAGAATCCACCTTACTTGGCAGAAACGTTCAATCTTATCTTTGCCCATGGTGGCGAGGCAGCTTGTCCCTTTGGCAATATGACGGACAATTGTGGTATACAGCGTGTCTTTCTCCAGTCGAACCTCCAGCCAATCACTTCGCCTCCCAACGCTTCCACTTTCCCTGGAAACGTTCAATCACAGAATCTCGATTTCAAACAGGGTATGATTCAGCAGTTCAACTTGAACGTCGAGCACCAGATACCCGGCAACATTGTGATGACTGTGGGCTACGCGGGTTCTCGCAGCTCGCGCATCCTGGTGGACGGAAATAACTTGAATATCACTTCCCCTAGTGCATGTCCTGGTGGCACTGGCGCCATTCCGGGATATACGTTTGGTTGTGGTTATGTTAAGCCTCAGGCTCCGTCCAATTTCGGGGCGATCTTTGCCAACAGCGACACCGGCGCCGCCCGCTACGATTCTCTCCAGATCAAAGGCGAAACCAAGAGCGCGCGCCACGGCATCTATGCACTTTTCGGCTACACCTACTCGCGCACCTACGATTCCGGATTTCCCGATGGCTTAGGCACCGAACCCGGCGCGCCGTATTGGCCCTTGCCCGGAACAGCAAAAGCCGACTGGGCGCTCTCTCAACTCCACCTCACTCATCAGTTCACCGCCAGCGTGCTCTATGAATTGCCCTTTGGAAAAGGCAAGAGGTACGGGAACTCCTGGAGCGCACCTGTGAATGCCGTTCTTGGGAATTGGGAACTGGATGTGATTCAAAAAGCCACATCGGGCTTCCCGCTTTATGTGGTCACCAACAACAATTCCGGATCGAATTTCCTATTTAACGGAGCTTTCAGCAGAAATCGGCCAAATCAGGTAGGCGATCCCAACAAGCCCGGGTCATTCGCCGGCAATCCTGGCTGCGTTGGGCCTTCCGAGGTGCATACCCTCTCATCCTGGTTCAACCCTTGCGCTTTTGAAGATCCGCCGGCCGGCGAGCTCGGAAACGCGAGTCGCACGCCGCTTTACGGGCCGCGTTTTGTCAACACGGATCTTTCAGCAATTAAGCACTTCGTCCTGAACGAGCGCATGCACCTGGATTTCCGGGCCGAGTTCTTCAATGTCTGGAACCATCCGCAGTTCGGGCTGACCGGTGAAACTGACACGGGGATGCAGAACTTATCATTGGCTTCAAGTTTCGCTAAAGTAAACGAGACTGTGCACGATCCCCGCGTAATTCAGTTTGCCCTGAAGCTGCAGTTCTAGCCTGAAAAGCCGGGCGGGTGCCCTCACCCGCCCAGTTGCTATTGCAGACCTCAAGTGCCCGCATGGCAGCGTTGGCTCTCGAAACTCTGCTGAGAACTGCGAACCGGCAACCGACAGCTGATTTTCCTTGACCTCGCTACCGAAAACGTAACATCCTTGTCGAAGGGTGCGGATTCAGCGGTCCGGAATCATCTAAGTCTTTATTCCGGAATATTTTGCTTGTAAGTACTTATTCTTCAAAGATTTTGACCAGGTTCTCGCGCTAACCTTCTGATTCCATAAGATCAGGTGGGTAGAGGGGATAGCGACAGTTGCGGAACTGGAGTGAACGGCAGCTAAAAAGCCGCGAAGCGGCGTAAGAATGCAGCCCAGGGCGGGTGCCGGGTCGTTAGGTTTGCACGATGAGTCCCGAAAGGGACGACACTAGGTTCGGGCAATACAGAACTGGCTAAGTCATGACTTTTTAATATTTTACGTGTAAGTACTTATTCTTCAAAGATTTTGCTCAGGTTCTCGCGCTAACCTTCTGATTCCAGAAGATCCGAAGAGTAGGGGTATACCCCTTAAGACGCCATTGCTGCCGACACACCCCGACGCCCGACGAGACGACTGAAAAATGAAAAAAAACTTCGCGCTGGCCTGCCTGCTGTCCTTAACCAGCCTCGCCTCGGCCCAGAAGACCAAAGTCATCGTCGACCAGGACGCCCGTGGCCCCGGCACCAGTGACCAGCAGGCGATCCTGGTCTTCCTCCAATCCGACAAATTTGACGTGCTCGGCATCACCACTGTCAGCGGCGACCAGTGGGTCAAAGAAGAGACCCAGCACATGCTGCGCATGCTGGAAATTACCGGTCACACCGATGTCCCCGTCTATCAGGGCGCAGAATTCCCTCTGCTCAACTCCAAGGAAGAGACCGAGCGTTGGGAAGCGCTGTACGGGAAATTGGAATACAAGGGATGCTGGACCGAAAAATTCGAGGCGAATCGCTCCACGCTTTACGATGAGCCTTATCACCCGCCTGATGTTGTGCCTCCGCTAAAAGAAGGCGCGCCGCATATTCAAGCCGCTCCAGGCACCGCCGCCGAATTCATTGTGAAGATGGTCCACAAGTACCCCGGCGAGGTGGTTCTCTGGGCTGGCGGTCCGCTGACCAATTACGCTCTCGCGCTGAAGCTCGATCCCGAGGTTGCAACGCTCGCCAAAGAATTCGTCATGATGGGCGGCGGACTGTACGCCGACAAAGGCGCAATCGATCCCGGCGCAATCGACGCCCGGCGGGAATTCAATTGGTGGTTCGATCCCGAAGCCACCCGCATCGTGCTGCGCGCGCCCTGGAAAAAGATCACGATCACAACAATCGACATTTCCGTCAAGACGCGTTACACGAACGAGATGAAAGCCGCGATCTCCAGAGCCGACACGCCCATCACCCGCTATCTGGATAAATACTCTCTGCCCGGCTACATGTGGGACGAAATCCCGGGAGTGGCTCTCATCGATCCTGGGATCATCACCGGCCAGAAGCAGCTCTACATGGACATCGACGTCGATCACGGCGCCAGCTACGGCAAAACAATTTTCTGGGATGCCAAGGCCCAGGTTCCTCCATACCTGCATTTGGCCAACGTCCAATTCGACATCGACTCAGAAAGGTTCTACAAGCTCTACATCGACTTGATGACGCGACCTATTCATTAGAATCGAACTCCGCGGAAATATTGAGGGGAAACGGCGAGGGTTTCGAAATGCTCAGGTACTACTACATTAACAAGGAATGGATGTTGTCCGGTACAGCACGGCGCATCTATCGTGCTGCCGCGCTTCTATCTTTGGCGCTCATTCCTTTCTTTTTCCTCGAACCGTTCTTCCCCGACATTCCGGACAGTGCTTTGGCGTTCCTAAAGGTGATCTTTCTTGGTGCGGTGTTGGGAGCTGCGACGACAGTAGTCGCAATGGAATACTTTCTATTCGGCTTTGACAAATCATCCTCTTGGAAAAAAGCATTTTGGTTTTGTGTGATGGCAGTTCCGCCACTAGGACCTGCGCTATATTGCTTGATCGTGTACTCGAGGTCGGAGGACTTTAAAGCCAAGAATCTCCTCGGTGAGGAGGAAACCCGCGCGCGATGCTGACTTCTACTGCATACCTGAAACGGTATTTGCTTGCACTTGCACTCTTCACTTCCCTAGCCTGGTCCCAACCCAAACGCAAAATCATCATCGACCAGGATGCCGCAGGGCCCGCCGGAACGGATCAGCAATCGATCCTCCTCCTGATCCAGTCTCCGGATACAGAAGTCCTGGGCATCACCGTCGTCACCGGCGATCAGTGGCTCAAAGCCGAAGTGGCGCACACGCTGCGCACCCTCGAACTCATCGGTCGAACTGACATTCCGGTCGTTGCGGGCGCAGAGTATCCGCTGGTCAGGCGCAAAGAGGAGACAGAACTCGCAGAACAGCAATACGGCACTTACGCCTGGCACGGCGCCTGGACGCCGCGCCTCTACCATCCACCCGACGAGCTCGGCGATATGCCCGAAGGCAAGCCAACAACCAAACCCTCCGATGAAGATGCCGCGCACTTCCTGATCCGCCTTGTGCACAAATATCCCGACGAGATCACGATTTACGCGGGCGGCCCCATGACAAATTTGGCGTTGGCGATTTCCATCGATCCCGGATTCGCCGCAATGGCCAAGGAGATCGTGTTCATGGGCGCCAGTCTGGCTCCTCAAACAAAAGACCCGGAATTCATCAACACGCCTCGCCGCGAATTCAATCTCTGGTTCGACCCGGAGGCGGCGCACATAGTCCTGCACGCCCCGTGGAAGAAGATCGTCGGCACCACAGTCGACATTTCGGTGAAGACCCAGTTCACCACTGCGTTGATCAACCAGATCAAAGCCGGAGATTCGGCGGCAGCACGCTATGTCGGCAAATACGCCCGCCTGCACGGCGAATACAACTATCTCTGGGATGAATTAGCGGCCTCAGCGTGGCTCGATCCAAGCGTCATTACAAAGAAAGAGACCCGCTACATGGATGTCGACTTGAACCGCGGCCCTAACTACGGCAACACGCTAACCTGGTCGGATCATGACAAACCAAAAATCGACGTCAAGCCGGTTGAGATCCAGGTCGACTTAAATACGGACAAGTTCTACAAGATGTTTGTGGATCTGCTGAAGGCGGATACGCCGAATCAGCATTAGGAGAGACGATTCCCATATTTGGAATTCCACAAACATGTTGTGATATCCGACACAGGCATTAATTCTACGCAACGTCTAAGCATGGTGGAACATGCAACCGAGTCCCCGAAGGGGACGCAATTCATTAGCCCAGCGCGTGAGCGCTGGGTAAAAGATCCGAATGAGCGAGTCCCGCAGGGACGACACAGGCATGCCCCAGACCTATGCCGCAAATTTCGTGCACTGCATTTTCAGCACTAAAGATCGGCGTGACCTCATTCCTGAAACGCTGCAGGAAAAACTTTACGCGTATCTATTCGGAATCGCCAAGAATTTGCGAATCACTATAATCGCAGTAGGCGGAACCGCGAACCATATTCATCTGCTAATCAGCCTTCCGCCGAGTTTGCCACTTGCAGAAGCTATCCAGAAGTTGAAGGCCAATTCCTCACGCTGGCTAGGTGAGCAAGGAATGCGATTTGAATGGCAAAAGGGTTACGGCGCTTTTAGCGTCAGTCCCTCTCTACTGACCACTGTTCAAATCTACATTCGGAATCAACAACAACATCATCGCAAGAGAAGTTTCGAAGAGGAGTTCTTGGCGCTCTTGAGGAAGTCTGCCATCGCACATGATGCCGATCGTCTATTCGCGGCCTGAGTGTCGTCCCTCACGGGACTCCGCGGATGCTGAACACTTACCCAGCGCTCACGCGCTGGGCTAATGAATTCCGTCGCTGCGCGACTTGTCTACGGTGTCACCACCACGATCGGCAGTTCCACGAAACTCGCCTGGTCCGGCGCGTGATAAACCCGCTGCACAGCCTTCCGGTAGTCTCCCGGTTTCGCCCAGAAGATATTAGTCACGAACGTTTGTGGATTGCGATCATACAAAGGAAACCAACTCGACTGGATTTGCACCATGACGCGGTGTCCCGGCAGGAAGACATGGTTTGCAGTCGGCAGAGTAAACCGATAGAGCAACGGTTTATCGGCAGCGATCGGCTTAGCAGTTTCAAGGCTCTCGCGATATCGGCCGCGGAAGATGTCGGCAGAAACCATCAATTGATAACCGCCCATTGCCGCCTGTCCCGCGACTTCATCAGGATAAACGTCGATCACCTTGACCACCCAGTCGGAGTCAGTGCCGCTCGTCGAGGCAATAAGATTCGCGACAGGCTGCCCGCTGATCTTCACGGGCGCGTTCAATACGTCAGAGACAAAGGCGAGAACATCGGGACGACCAGAGGCTTCACGCTGATCATCCACCAACCACTCCGACCAGGTGTAACCGGTTCCGTAACCAACCGGTTGAATCGGACGCGCGCGGAACGGTACCGGCTTGGCGGGATCGGAGACATACTCGTCGAAAGCCGGATTGCCAGACTTCGGCGCATCGAAACTGGCCTTCAAGCCTGCAGCGAGATAAAGCGGCTTGGCGTGTACAGCGCAGCCGTTTGCACATCCAGCCGGCCATGCGGAAAGGCGCAACCATTTATTCGTCCCGGTTTCAAACGCGCTGACTGGCGGGACGTCAGACTTGGGTGCTCCGTCCTTCAGATACTGATTCAGGAATGGCCGCAGAATATTTTGGCGGAAATACAGTGCCGTATCGCTGTTGAACCGCAACGCGCCAAGCGTGCTGCCGTCGTCGATCTCCTGGCCGTGATGCCAAGGCCCCATGACCAGAAAAACCTTGTCATTATTTGTGTCCTTAGGCTTGAGTGCCTTGTAAACCGCAGGAGCTCCGTAGATATCTTCCTGGTCCCACAGACTGTGCACCAGCAACATCGGGACTCTCAGCGGCTGGGCAGCCAGCAATTTGTCCATTGCCTGGTCGCGCCAGAAGGCGTCATAGCTCGGATGCTCCAGAATCTTGCGCCAGAATCCTACCTGTTCGAGGCCGCGCAACCGCCCAAGCTCGCCCGCCGACACTGCCTGCATGTACATGTCGTAATCGTCATAGTGGCTCGACCACCATCTGGCGTCGTTTCTGCGCGTGGCCTCTTGCTCATAGATGTAAGGCAGATTCTGTTGGCGGAAGGCGCCGTTGTGGAACCAATCGTCGCCCATCCAGCCGTCGACCATCGGGTTCATGGGCACGGACACCTTCAACGCCGGATGCGGATTCACCAGTGCCATCAGCGGCAGAAAGCCATCATAGGAGATCCCAAGAATCCCAACTTTGCCATTGCTTTCGGGTATGTTCTTCACCAGCCAGTCGATCGTGTCGTAAGTGTCGGTAGCGTGATCGACGGGAGTCGAGTTCTGCGGCCCGTGCAGGGGGCGGGTCATTACGTAGTCGCCCTCCGATCCATATTTGCCGCGCACGTCCTGAACCACACGAATGTAGCCTTCTTCAACGATCAATTCGGTAGCGTTGTCGTATCCGTTGAGGATTGGGCCGAGATGACTGCTTGGCGCGGCATTCCGCTCTTCCCCGCCCCGCGGGTCGTGGCTGGTGAGTTCGTTGGCATTATAGGGCGTTCGAGTAAGAAGGATTGGCGCGCCCTTGGCGCCTTTCGGCACCAGGATGACTGTGTGCAGTTTCACCCCATCGCGCATCGGGATCATCACTTCGCGACGGATATAGTCGAAACTGTCGGTGACTGGCTGGAAGTTAACCGGAGTTTCACTGGGGAATGAGGGATACTGCGCAGGTGTCTGGGCTGCCGGGCTTCCAGCGAACACAACGGTGACGCAGAACAATGCCAGCGAACAGCACCTGACACCTATACGATTGCCGATCTTCTTCATCCGTCTCCTCGAGTGTGATTGCTGAGTTTTGAAGCTTTCCTACAACTATCCCCCGCTCGTGTGCGCCGTAGCGATGCAAGCAACGGCAAGCAGGTAGAACACAAACATCAGGAACAGGAAAACCCGAGCAGCAGCATTGGCGCCCCGGAATTCTTTCCACACTACCACGCCCCACAATGCAGCAATCATCGGAGCTGCCTGGCCGATGGCGTACGAAATCGCTACGCCCACTACCCCGCCAGCAATGAAATTGAATGCACCGCCGACACCCCAAACAACACCGCCCAAGAGACCCAGGGCATGATCACGACCACTGGCCGCGAAGAATCCTGAAAAATTCACCGGCTCGCCCACAAGAGGCCGACGCATGAAGTACACGTTGACCACAAAACAGCACAGCAAGGACCCGAGGCTGAACAGCACGATGATGCTGTATGGCGTGAGCGCGTTGTCGCCGGTGAGCGCCTTGGTCACGAAGGGGGCAAAACCGCCCATCAGCAGTCCAGAAACAATATTGATGGCAATTCCCTTCCCTGAAACCTTCTTCCCCCCGCCGCTGCTCAGGTTCTTGTAAGCCAGTGCGTCGAACACGATAGCAGCGACCGCCAGCCCCACTCCTGCGGCGAGCAGAAGCGGATTGCCCTTGGGCTGGATGATGTAACTGAGAACCACGCCCTCCACGATGGCGATACCGATCGCGATCGGGAATGCCACGGAAAGGCCAGTAATATCAATGCCAGCCACGAGAAGCAGGTTGGCAATATTGAAGATGAAGCCGGCTACCAGGGCATAGATCCAGTGCGTCCCGTCGGCGCTGCCCAGGTTAGCAAGGAATGGTTGACCGCTTGATCCCATGCTTCCCATGGTGAGCGCCAGCACAAATGAGAATACGACCATGCCGAAGATGTAGTCCCAATAAAACAGCTCGAAACGGTAGCCTTTGGTGAATTTGTAAGTGTTCGCCCATGATCCCCAGCAGATGGTGGTGATGATCATCATCAGCAGGGCGGTAGAGTAAGCTGCTGGCGAATACATGCGCTCCCCCAACGTAAGTTTTACGCGCGCATACGGCCACTCAACGCGGGCGGAAGGATATCACAGGCGAGGCCTATGCGCTGGAGGAGTGAATTTCTGTGGTAGTGAGTTCAAGCCCCAATTGGACTTTGTTTTGAAGCGTGGAGTTGTAATTGCTGCCTATCTTCCCATTTCTTCGAGCATCTTCTGTGCCTGCTCATGTTTTGGACGCTGTTTGAGAAGTTCAAGAAGCGTCTTGCGGGCTTTGTCATTCGCGCTTTCCATCACATATACACGCGCAAGATTCAAGTAACCCTGATCGAAGCCGGGGGCCACCCGGATGCATTCTTCGAAACTCGCAACCGCTTCGTCCCGGCGATTCGTGCGGAGGTAAAGAACGCCAAGATTGTTCAGCGCTTCGGGATATTCAGGACGAATTTTTAATGCCCTTTGCAGATATTCGTAAGCGCGCGCGGGTTCATCAAGTTGAGCAAAGACCATACCCAAGCTGTAATTCGCTTCGGGAGCTTCGGGACCTACAGCGACCGCATGCTCAAGCACTTTGCGTGCTTCGTCCCACTGCTTCTGCTGCCGAAAGGCATTGCCCAAATTTTCGAGCGCAACCAGATGATCGGGGCTCAGGCGCAGCGCTTGCTGAAAATAAGGAATGGCTTCGGCGGTGCGGCCTTCTCTGGTCGCGAGCAATCCGAGATTGTTCCAGGCATTGGGCAGCGTCTCGGGATAGCTGGCATTGAGTCTTGTGGCACGCTCAAAGCTTTCTCGTGCTTCGATAATCTTGTCTTGTTTCAGATACACGCTGCCCAAGCCGTAGAGCGCCTCGGTACTCGAAGGATCATCGCGAAGCGCGCGCTGGAACGACGCGCCGGCCTGTTCGTAATACCCACGCTGAAAGAAAACTGAACCGTAGGAAAGATAGTTGCGCCGGAATTCTGTGGCCTCAGTCGCACCCGGAAAGGGCAGAGCCCGGGCCATGCGCTCGGCATCGGTCCGAGGAATGCGTGCGCTGTCTTCTTGTACCTGCTCCGGGTCCACTGGGCCTTGGTACACCTTCACAATGTCGCCTTCTTCGTCGATCAGAAAGGAGGTTGGAAGGTCGAGGTCGCGGTGTCGGTCGAAGAGGTAGCGATAGAGAATGTTGTAGATTGCGAGCACATCATCGGAACTGAGAAGGATTGGAAATGAAAGTCGGCGCTCTCGTGCCATTGTTTGAAGTTGTTGAGCGTTTGCGGAATCATCTCCGTTGATAGTTATCAGTTGTAGGCCCCGTGCTCTCCAAGTTGCGTGGAACTGGCTGAAAGTATGCAAGTCCTGCTCACAGGCGGCGGACTGTAGAGCCCAGAAAGATAGCAGCACCGGCTTTCCACGAAGAATCGCTAACCTGTGAACCTGGCCACTGAAGTCAGGGAGCGAAAAATCCGGTGCGGCGACAGGCACGAGAAGCCAAGTCCCCGCCTTGGTCGGAAGTAGCTCGGATCGTGATGCCTCGCTAGACTCCGAGGCAGGCGCGGTTTTAAGCGCTCTCCCCGACAGAGACAAAGCCTCAAGCCGCTGAGGAGGCGCTTTGAAGCTTTGTACCTGCGAAGGCTGCTTCCCTTCTTCCACACTGATCCTATGATTGAGCGGGAGATCGCGAAATTCCTGCACCAATCCACTCGGCCAACGAATAGTCGCCTGCACGGAACCTCTGACGTCTCCCAATCCGAAGAATATTTCCTTGCTATGTTGCGACAAGAATCCTGATCCCGCCTGCAGAGTGCGAGTCTGTCGGACTGACTCTGTGTCGACGGTTACAACCGCCCCAATCGCATCCCGATTACTCTCAGTGCCGTAAAGACGAAAGGCAATTGAGGGTGCAAGGTCTTTGACCACATTCTTAAGCACGCGCAACTGCGGAGCGTTGCGGTTCTTCAGAAACACTTCCAGGCGCCCATCGTGATCGAAATCAGCAAGCGCAAACGCCCTGCCATCTTCGGGAAAGTCCAGGCCCACTACACCGGAAACGTCCGAGAACGTCCCATCTCTATTATTTATGTAAAAAACATTGCGCTCGAAGCCGCTCCAGGTTCCGTCGGCGCGAAGGACTTCGTTAAGCGCGTTCCAGCCCTCTTCGTACTTGTGCGCGGGTTTGGCTTCAGCAGGAGAATTCGCAACCACTTGGCGCCAGAAGAAGCTGTTCAGATCCTCGCGCGAAGGACCAGAGACCATACCGTTGGCGATGTAGAGATCGGGAAAACCGTCATGGTCGAAATCCCAAGCGTCGCTCGACCATGACCACCGGCCCATCGCGACGCCCGCGGCAGCGCTGGTATCCTGAAACGTTCCGTCGCGCTTGTTACGAAGCAGAGAGTTGCCCATGGCGTGCTTGCGATACAGCGCCCGCACATTTTCCGGCGCATCTTTCTGAAAAATCCCCTCTTCTGAGATGCGCATACCGGCAGCCGTCCACATGTTGGCGACATATAGATCTTCGGCACCATCGTCGTTGTAATCGCACCAGCAGACACTCATGCCCGCGCCGATATCTTCCACTCCGGCCTGCTCAGCAACATCAGTAAACGTTCCGTCTCCATTGTTCCGATAGAGATTATTGCGGCCAAAGTCGTTCACTACGTAAAGGTCAGACCAGCCGTCGCGGTTGTAATCATTCCACCCGCAACAGAAGCTGTAGCGAGTGTTGTTCTGGTTCAAGCCAGACTCGGAGGTCACATCCCGGAAAGTTCCGTCCCGGTTGTTGCGCAACAGGAAATTAGGCGGTCCGTTCTGCGCGTCGTAGTAAGGCGACGGATATTTGTACTGATCCGTACCCTGGTAATAAAGGTAGAGACAGAAATAAATGTCGAGCCAGCCATCGCGGTCATAATCGGCGACGGAGGCGCCGGTGAAGGTTCCCTGCGGCGGATTGCTGAACCGAAACGCATCTGACTTCTGACGGAACTTGCCTCCGCCCTGATTTAGAAACAGCACAGGTCCATTGGTACGTACAACGATCAAGTCCTGGAGACCGTCGTTGTCGATGTCAACGAACAGCGCGCATGCGGTGTTGTCGAGAATTCCGAGGCCGGATGCGTCAGTAATGTCCTCAAATGTTCCGTCTCCGCGATTGCGATACAGGCGATTGGGGAGACCAGCGGGCTGGCAAACGTAAAGATCATCGAATCCATCATCATCGATGTCACCGACCGAAACGCCATTGTGACCGTAGATGTCGATACCGCAGGCACCATCAAGAACGGTGCGCCAGTAGTCAGCGCCGTGGAGAAGTTGCGAGGAGTACGAGTGGTTGCTGCCGAGTGCCTGGGCAGTAATGTCAGCGAAAACAGGATTTGCGGCGCGGCCTTGTGTCTCGCCCAGCAGCCGCCACTTCTTGAGCAGAAACTGCTCGGAACGGGAAATATCCCATTCGAGTTCCCACTCGCCGACGCGTTGCTCGCGGTAAGAGTCTTTTGATGGGCCGACCAAGTCGTAGCGCACGCGAGTACGGACGCGAGCTGAGTCGAGCGGTTCGATGCTTATCACCTGGAATTCAGCGGTTAACAGTTTCGAAAAGCGACTAATTTCAGCTCGAAGATCGCGAAGAAAACCAGGTCCGTCAAGCGATGTCTCCTGGCCAAAAGTACGCTGGATGACCTCGATCTGTGGCCCCGGGCGTGGTGGCCGGACATCTATCGGACGGAGGGATGGCCCCGAGAAATCCGGCCTGAGAACTTTCTCGATCGCCTGCAGGTTCTGCGGTGATCGCAGCAATCCCCTAGTCCATTGCGCGAGAATCGCTGCAATCTGATCGGCATATTTTTCGGTGGTGAAATCATCGTGACCTGCTGCCACTTTGCCCAGTAAAGTTTCGAGCGGACTCTGCGCTCGATAGCGAGGGTGCAGGTGGAACTCGGGGGCAATCTCTTCTGGTGGATCGCCTGGGAGAGCGAACGTTCCTAAGCGCGGCAGAAACAATGCGCCTGAAACACTGTGGCAGCAATGAATGAGAAAGTTACGCCGCGTGAAATCGCGAACACTATGAGGCGACGAGCGTGGTTTGTTTCCCCGACCCAGTTTGCTGACTCCCAATGCCGGGTTAAAACCGGCGATCTATAATGATCTCAGAACAGCGAGAACCTCACCTTCAGCTCTCCATGGGCACTGATTTCGTCTCACGGCTCCTCGCAATCATACTGGCCATCCCGGCACTTCTTGTTTTCCACGCGGTGGCCCAGGAAAATGCAACTTCAGCCGCAAAGGACAGCCCCGAGACACACCTGGGCAAAGGCTACGACGCTCTGAAGCAGGACCGTTACGACGCCGCGGTTGACGAGTTTCGAGCCGCACTGCAACTCGACGAGAAGCTGGTTCTGCGCGCACGGTTTCCGCTAGCCGTAGCGCTTTTCGAGCTGCACAAGTCCGATGAAGCGCGGCGGGAGTTTGAAGCTGTCCGCCAGGAAGTGGGAGATCATCCCAACATCTTGTATTACCTCGGCCGGTTGGACCTTGGGGATCGCAACTTTGACGGTGCAATTGGAAATTTGACTCAAGCAGCTGCCAAGCCGCCATTTCCTGACACCGCTTACTATCTTGGGTTCGCATATCTAAAAAAGAAAGATCTAGCGGCTGCGGAGAAGTGGTTGAAGGAAGCGGCACAAATCAATCCCCGCGATGCCCGCATCCCCTATCAGCTCGGATCCGTGTATCGGGCACAGGGACGCGAAGACGAAGCCAAGAAAGCTTTAGCCCTGTCGGACGAACTGCGGCAGCGCGACGACAAAGAGAGCCGGCTCAGAGTTGAATGTGGACAGAAGCTGGATCAGGGCCAAAAAGAGGAAGCTCGCCGCGTCTGCGAACAACTATACGATCCCGACAACGCAGAGAAATTGACTGAGCTAGGCACAATTTATGGCCAGCATGGCGAACTGGAAGCGGCCCTGAAGCCGTTGCGGCGGGCTGCGGAACTGGCACCACAATCGCCGCAGATGCAATACAACCTGGCGCTCGCTTATTACCAGCTGAACCGGTTTCAGGAGGTGCGCGCGCCTCTGGCCGATGCCATCAACAGGTGGCCAGACTTGTTTCAGTTGCAAGCTCTGTATGGAGCGGTATCACTGAAGCTAGGCGATGAGAATGCAGCGTATCAGGCGCTCAGGCATGCTCATCAGCTCAACCCACAAGATTCCAGTACGGTGGACCTTCTTTACACTTCCACTGTCGCAGTCGCGATGAAACACAAGCAGGCTCGCCACTACCCGGAGTCGCTTCATTGTCTGGAAGAAGCGGCGAACCTTCGACCCCAGGAGGCGGCACCACATCGTCTGATGGCTGAAATTTATGGTCTCACCGGTCGGCCAGATCGGGCCTCCACCGAACAGAAGAAAGCCAATCAGTTAGCGCAAGTCGCACCAGACCGGTAGCTCGGGAGATCTCGGTTGCTCATGTAATGCGTGAGTTGCGGCGCCATCTTGCGCAAGATATCCTTCTGCCTTATGTCAACGCTGGTCGAGTGTGTCCCCAATTTTTCTGAAGGCCGCGATAAGGTCAAAGTAGACGCGATCGTCGCGGCCATGAAAATGGATGGCGTTTACCTGCTGGATCGCGAGATGGACGCCGACCACAACCGCTGCGTGATCACTATTGTGGGAGGGCGGGAAGCTATTCAGGAAGCGGCGATCCGAGGCGTGGGACGAGCGGCAGAACTCATTGATCTCAACCAGCACCGGGGAGCGCACCCGAGGATGGGCGCGGCGGATGTGGTGCCGTTCATTCCGATTGAGGGCGTCAGCATCGAAGATTGCGTCGCCATGGCCCGCCACGCGGGAGAACAGATCTGGAAGCGATACCAGATTCCCGTGTACCTGTACGAAGCCGCTGCAACTATGCCGGAACGCCAGAATCTGGAAAATATCCGCCGCGGACAGTTTGAAGGAATTCGGGATGAGATTGCCACTAATCCGGCACGGCGTCCGGATTTTGGAGAGCCGCGCGTTCATCCGACTGCTGGAGCTACGGTAGTAGGGGCGCGCAAATTTCTGATCGCGTACAACGTCTTTCTGAATACTCCTGATGTTGAGATCGCAAAGAAAATTGCCAAAGCGGTGCGCTTTTCCACTGGTGGACTGCGATTTGTAAAGGGTGCGGGATTTCTGGTTCGTGGACTGGCTCAAGTTTCTATGAACCTGACGGACTTTGAGCAGACTCCCGTTCATCGGGTTTTCGAGTTCGTGAAGCGAGAGGCGGCGCGCTTTGGGGTGATGCCGGTTTCCAGTGAGATCGTCGGGTTGATTCCCAAGAAAGCGCTGGAGCAAGCAGCAGAGTGGTTTCTGCAGGTAGAGAACTTCGATTCGTCTCTGATTTTAGAAAACCGGCTGAGCGCCGTAATGGGCGGCAAGATGGCAATCGGAGGGTTCAGGGCGGGAGTCGAACCATTCGTGGAGCAATTGGCAGCCCCAACTGCTACGCCCGGCGGTGGAAGCGCCGCCGCGGCTAGTACAGCCATGGCAGCCGCGTTGGCGACAATGGTAGCCTCGATGTCGCGCGGCAAGAAGGCTTATCTGCAGTATGAACGCGAACTAAGCGCGGCCATCGCCCGGCTCGCCACGCTGCGAGAAGAATTGAAGGCCGCCATTGATGCCGATGCCGAGTCCTACAACTCCGTGATGAAGGCTTATAAGCAGGCCAAAGAATCGGCGAATGCCGATGGCCTCATCGATGCAGCGTTGAAGCAGGCCACAAGTGTTCCTTTAAACGTGGCACAGCGGGCACACGAGGTGGCTGAGATCACAGAGAAACTAAAGCCGATTACAAATCCGAACATGAAGTCGGATCTGACCACTGCCCTTGCACTGGCGCGTGCTGCGATCGTTGGCGCGCTGGCGAACGTCGAGATCAATTTGGAGTCTCTGAAAGATACCGTGTTTGCCGGGGAAGTCCGCCAGAAGGCCGCGGCGCTTCAGAAGTGATGCGTTTTCAACCCACAGACCTTGGGGGCTTGTACCTTCGCCACTATTACGGTCCCAACGCGGCTCGCATACAATAAACGAACGCAAGTTGACTGGCGGTTGGCGTTCTGCATCCAACTACATACACCTGAGGCAGTTATGAATCGATATTTAACCGTGTTTTGTATTCTCGTCTGGTTCAGCCTTGCCGCATCGGGCATGCCGTTGGGTTCATCTGCTCGAACAGTGATCCCGTCCGACATCCAGCAGATAATTTCCGTTGATTACCGTGCGTTGAAGAATTCGCAGGCAGCACAAGCGCTCAAGGAACAGGTTTTACCTCCGACGCTAAAAGAATTCGAGGGCGCGCTGAAGGGCGTGGGGATCGATCCGGAGAAAGATGTGGAGCAGTTGACTTTCGCTTCATATCGCGCGGGAAAGCAGGGGGTCAAGGTGGTTGGCATTGCCCAGGGACAATTCCCTACCGGCACGGTACTCAAGAAAATGCGCCTGAACAAGATACGGCCGCTGAAGTACCGCGACGTAAATACCTATCCAATGTCTGGCGGAATGCAGATGGCGCTGCTCAATGAAGACGCGCTGGTCTTCGGAGATCTGGCCGCCTTGAAAGGCGCACTGGACGCGCGCGATGGCTACGCCTCGGCGTTGGACAGTAACAGTCAGATGGTGGACATGGTGGGATCGGTGGATTCTGGCATGGTGTGGAGCGTGCTCGATCAACAAGGCACGCAGAATATGTTGCGCTCGGCCTTAGGCGACGCTTCTAGGCTGGCCGATTATGAAACCGTGAAGAAACGAATTCTGGGATCCCGCTACACAATGAATTTTGCCAACGGGGTGAACTTCGATCTGGATGTCGTCACGTCAGACTCGG
Source organism: Acidobacteriota bacterium (assembly GCA_003224905.1). Classification (GTDB taxonomy): domain Bacteria; phylum Acidobacteriota; class Terriglobia; order Terriglobales; family Acidobacteriaceae; genus QIAA01. The sequence goes on along the minus strand of QIAA01000161.1, from coordinate 37,154 downwards.
TCACGGCTGGTACGCTGTCCTCCCTCCTGAAGGCTGGCATGCTCTATAAGAAGATGACGGCAACTCCGATTGAGAAGGTGGCGCTCGAGGGTGTCACGGTAAATTCCGACAGTTCGAATCTGCAAATGCATTTCAAGAGTGATGATAAGCAGTTTCAGTCCCTTCTGCACTCGGATTTATTCGCCGCCGTTTCACGCTGACCCTGAGTGTGGCTCAAGCTTCGCTCCTTGACTGCCCCCGGCTGCTTGCCTGCTTGCGGCTGCGTCCATAAAACTTTCGCGCCTTGACGCGATTGCCGCAGACTTTCATGTCGCACCAGCGCCGGCTGTGATTTTTGCTTCGGTCCACGAAAAACCAGCGACAAGTATTGACATCGCATTGTCGAACCCGCTCCAGATCCTCCGAGGTAAGCAGTTCGCCCGCTGACTTCACTACCGGCCAGAGTACGGAATCCAGGCGTTGGGCAGGCGCGCTCCAGTCCAAACGAAAGATGCCATCAGCGGGAAGCACGCGCAGATGAGAATAGGAACTGGCGACATAAGCTCCAAGTAGCGCGAGATCCGCTGGCGCAGGTGATTGATCGCTCACGATCCGCAGGAAAGCACGATAGAGGCACTCACGCAACTTGATGGCCGAGCGTAAAACCAGCTGCGCCTGCTCAGGATGCGAGTTTGCGAGACCTAATAGCGCGCGCCGCTGCCGAACTGAGATAAGGCCAGCCTGAGCTGCCCATTCGGTTAACGCAGAATAGTTCTCCAGCAACTCAGTTTCGTGTCCAGGTGTAGCGCGGTTGTCGAGCGTATTCACAAAGTCCAGACAAGGCTCACCGGCTAAGATTTGAAACTGCATAGAGACACCCATTATTTATAACCATCAATAACGGTATTGACAGGTTAGTTGACGGACATTTAAAGTATAACCATCAAACGTAAGGATTGCAAGTTATGGCTACACTGGAAATGAACGTTGCCGCAATTGCAAAGACAAGAACTGTGCCTTCGCGAGTGCTGATGGCTTTGTCATTCATCGCGATTTACGTGATCTGGGGCTCAACTTATCTCGCGATTCGTTACGCAGTCGAGACGATTCCCCCGTTCATCACGGTCGGGATAAGACAGTCCATCGCAGGCCTGGTACTGCTCGGTGTGGCCCTACTACGCGGATTTCGTCCTACGCTCCAGCATTGGTTTTCGGGGATCGTCGTAGGAGCGCTGTTCTTTTTCGTTGGCCACGGCACGCTGCACTGGGCGGAACAGTATTTAGACTCTGGGTTGGCAGCGTTGCTGGTTGCGACTGAGCCGCTATGGATCTTGTTGCTCGGCTCTTTTATGGGTCAGGAAAACATCAACTGGCGAAATGCAACCGGACTTCTCGTCGGTCTCGCAGGCGTTGGCATTTTGTGTGCCCCCGGCGCCAGCTTGCAACACAGTAGTGGAATAGGGATTGCAGCGGTGTTGCTGGGGGCCTTTTCCTGGGCCGCCGGGGTCGTTGTATCTCCGAAGCTCAAGCTGCCGGCGGATGCGGTGGGCCGAGCTGCTGTCCCGTTAGTCTGCGGCGCAGTAATGCTGTTGACGACCGCGGCTCTTACGGGTGAATTCGGAGAACTGCATTGGAGCGCCGTGTCGATGCGTTCAGCGCTGGGACTCGGTTACCTCATTGTTTTCGGCTCTATCGTGGCCTTTACGGCATACATCTGGCTTCTGGAACATTGCCCGCCAACGCTGGTAGCGACGCATACGTTTGCGAATCCGATTGTTGCCGTGCTCCTTGGTTGGGGATTGGCAGGCGAGCCTCTTAGCTGGCGATTGTTGAGTTCCACAGCAGCAATTTTGGGCGCTATCTTCCTGGTCAGACGGAGCGAAAAAGGAAAACGATGTGGCGACAACTGAGCGCAGGATCGCTACTCGGCTTTTTTTGCAGCCCGTCCGGCACGCTTCTGTCTTGCCCAACTCTCCTTGATAACCTGCCGTGCGCGGCCCAGGGCGAGTGACTCAGGCGGAACATCATCCGTCAGACATGAGCCAGCGGCCACATATGCACCTTTGCCGATGCGGATCGGCGCCACAAGAATACTATCGCTGCCGATGAAAACTCCGTCCTCGATCACGGTCTTATGTTTATGTATGCCGTCGTAGTTGCAAGTGATCGTACCCGCGCCGACATTCACTTCTTCACCTACGTCGCTATCGCCGAGGTAGGTAAGGTGGTTGGCTTTGGAGGCTCTTCCGAGGCGCGTCTTCTTCATCTCGACGAAATTGCCGACATGCGCTTCTTCGCAAATCTCGCAACCGGGCCGCACATGACTGTAAGGACCGAGCCCGGCTCGGTTTCCAATGTGTGAATCTTCAAGCACGCATCCGGTCTGGACGTTGACCTGATCTCCAATCTCGCAATTGGAAATCACGCTGAACGAGCCGATTCGAACATCGCTGCCGATATGAGTATTACCACGGATTTGTACGAAAGGCTCGATGACGGTATCCGACCCGACCAGCACATCTGCGTCGATAACACAACTGGAAGGATTAAAGATGGTCACGCCTTCCGCCATGAGTTCGTGACACTTGGCCGTCCGCATGCGCTGATCAATCTCCACCAGTTCGGTGCGGCTATTGGCCCCCAGGATTTCAGCGGGATTGTCCACGTTCACAGAGAGTACGTGCTCTTTTGACCGGCTCAGGATTTCAGCCATGTCAGTCAGGTAAAACTCGCCATGCGGGTTGTTGGTGCTGAGTTTGTCGATGTGGCGGAACAGACTCTTTACTTTGAAACCATAAAAACCAGAATTGATCTCGCGGATCTTGAGCTGCTGGGACGTAGCGGATCGTTGTTCCACAACACGCTGCACGTTTTGACCCTTTCGCAGTACCCGGCCATAACCGGTGGGATCGGCAAGCATCGCGGCCAGGATTGTCATTGCAGGATCCTGTGACACATGGAAATCGCGTAATTTACGGATCGTGTCCGGGGTGATCATGGGCGCATCGCCTGAGAGCACGATGATGTGGTCGTAAGGTTGTAGCGCCTCGCGAGCTGTCATTAATGCATGCCCCGTTCCCTTCTGCGGTTTTTGCATCACGAAATTAATCCCGCTTTGTGAGACAGCTTGACGAACACGATCAGCTTCGTGGCCGACGATCGCGAAAACATCTTTCGGTTCCGCCACTTGGGTGGCCGCGCCGATCACGTATGCCAGCAAGGGTTTGCCTCCAACCTCGTGAAGAACCTTGGGATGTTTGGATTTCAGCCGCGTGCCTTTTCCGGCGGCCATGATAACGATAGCAATGCGCGGCCTAGCCATAGGTTCAGATATTAGAGACGAAATGATGGGACTTGGTGATCTTCTTTTCAGGCCGCTCGGTGCCAGTCATTGGCTAGTTGCAGCAGATCACGGGCGACGCGATCGGTGGCATGCCGGGCTACTCCGGCTTCTTCCAGGTAGTCACCAATCACAGGAACTACTCCCAGCGATTCCACTGCTTCCAAATCCGCCATGATTGGGGTTGCACCTTCCAGCGTGTACTTAGCCGCGAGCTCTGCGGACAACGGAGCCTGGTTGACTAGCGCGTAATGAAATAGGCGGTCAGTTTGCGCATGCTGATTCAGAGCCCGGATGTGGTCTGCCGCGCTTAGTCCGAGGCTTTCGTTCGCCTGCGTCATCAGGTTACAAATATAGACCTTTAATGCAGATGAATGGCTGATTGCCGAGGCGATGCCCTGCACCAGAAGATTCGGTATTAGGCTGGTGAACAGCGAGCCTGGACCGATAGTAATTACGTCTGCTGCCGCAATTGCCTCAAGAGTCTGAGGCAGGGGTTGAACGTCAGGAGGCACAAGGAACAGCTCCTTTATACGGCCTTTGCTGGCAGTGATCCTGGTTTCCCCGCGCACCCGCGAACCATCCTGCATCAAAGCCTCCAGCTCGACGCTTGAGGTGGTCGCGGGATATATGTGCCCGCGGGTCACCAGAATTTCCGAAGATAGCCGCACGGCCTCGCTGAAGTCACTGGTGATCGAGGTTAAGGCCGCCAGAAAAAGATTGCCAAAATTGTGGCCTTCGAGTCCTTCACCTTTCGCAAAGCGATGCTGAAAAAGGCGGGAGAGCAGAGCCTCATCTTCGGAGAGTGCGACAATGCAGTTGCGGATGTCACCGGGCGGGAGCATGTTCAGCTCTTTGCGCAGGCGCCCGCTTGAGCCGCCATCATCGCTCACGGTAACTACGGCGCTCAACTCACTGATTTGAGGTGCATCTTCGGCTGCTTGTTCGCGAGCTTGCAATACATACCGTTTTAGGCCTTTGAGCAACGTCGAAAGACCCGTACCTCCGCCGATCACAACTACACGCAAGCTGTTCAGTCCTTTACGTTGTGTACGCACATAGGACTCCGTGCGCAGTTGCGGGTCAATGGAAAGCACCGCTATAGCTCTTCTTCCGGAATAGGCGGCTCGGGAGGCAGCTCTGCCCCGGGATCAGGATAGAGGAGTTCAGTAAACCGCGGGTCTTCTGCCAGGTTTTGAAAATCGGAATCATTTCGGGCCTGGAAACGAAGCGCAGTATTCAAACGAATGGCTTCGTCCAAGTGGCGCAGGGAATCTTCCACGTGACCCGTGAGACAGTCAAGCGCCGCCAGGCCGTAGCAGACATAATCCGCCTTGGGTACCTGCTTTGAGAGTTTGTCCAGGTGTTCACGGGCGTTCACATAGTCGCCGATATTCATCAATGACACGGCATAATCGTAGTGTTCCTCAGCGGTCTTGAACTGAGTGCCCGTACGCTCGAGATGCTGAGTGCAGGCGTTCAGATGGACGGACGCTCTATCCGCCACCTCCTTGCTGGGCCCACCGATCGCCTTTTGCAAGTGCGTCTTTGCCTTCTCAAATTTGTGCTCCTGCATGGCGCGCAGACCAGCCTCGTAGTTTTGCACAGCTTGTGCAAAACGAGGATCGTCAGTCGGAGATTTAACAGGCGTGCTCTTCTGAGGCATTCAGAAAGCTCTTTCCACAAAGCAATCTAAGTTACTATTTTTTCTGTAGCTTGGACAAAGAACTCTTCAGTTTAACCTACAGCCAAACTAGGCTGATTTGAGTCATAAACATGACCGCTAGTCAGGCGTACTCCTTACAGTTCTGTGGAAATCATCACTTCAAAATGCGACGAGGTTATACGCCTTCCCCCAGTAGGCGTCAACCACCCGCCTGTACTATGGGTTAGTCGTCGGATGCTGCCGTCTGCAAATCTATCGGCTTCCACTCGCCCTTGATTATACCTTGGCGAATCTGGGTTGGAGTCTTGCCTTTCTTCGTCATCGCGTTTGCGTAATACAGCTCTTTTAAACAGGTCGCGCACTGTGCTCCGTGCGTGTTCTCAAAGCAGCTGTGTAAGCTGTTGTGTCCGATGCGGTCACAGTAGCAGTAGCACGGCTGCTGATGCAGCACGACTGGAATCTTCGCCGCTAAATCATAGGCATGGGTCTGAAATGGATGTTGAGCATTTTGCCCCCAGAGAAATTCTTTCGCCAGAATCGGTGGCAATTTAATGCCCTTGGGAGGCGGGCCCGAGTTGAATGCCGGCACCGCCGCTTCTTGCTGGGACGTGGCCCAGGGAGCAGAAACCACAAAGGTTAAGAACAAAACAAGGCTAAGATTAATCCAGCGCAAAAGCATGAAATCTCCCCCAATCCCTAACATTGTAACTTGAACCCCAACGAGCTAACAGAGCCGTATCCTGATACTGAAACAATCCCCGAAGCAACCTTCTATTCTGGATATGCGATCCGTATAATCAGAAGCACGATGGCGGAGCAAGGAATCCCCACATTATCCGTAGGGACGCGGTCGAGTCGGCCGATGTCCCGGGCTTTTCCCGTTCTCTCTGTTTGGCTCCGAGACCTCATTATTTCGCTGGCAATCTCGGCTTTCATCATCATCTTTCTATATCAGCCGGTTAAGGTGGAAGGCACCAGCATGATGCCCTCACTGGATGACCAGGAGCGCATCTTTGTTAATAAGTTCGTTTACCGTATCGAACCGATCGAGCGGGGGGACATTATAGTGTTCCACTACCCACGCGATCCTTCCAAGAGTTTTATTAAGCGTGTCATCGCACTCGCTGGAGATCGGGTTCGCATTGAAGCGGGGCAGGTGTTCGTGAATGACCAGGCGCTAGACGAAGAATACGTGCCCCACGCTTTCGTTGACGAGCGGTCGTACCCGGAAATCGTGGTTCCGGCCGACAGCTATTTTGTGCTTGGGGATCATCGCACCATGTCCAATGACAGCCGCGATTTCGGTCCCGTGGCCGCCAGCTATATCTACGGCAAGGCGGTATTCGGGTATTGGCCTGTGGATAAAATGGGCCGGCTGCGTTAGTCTGCGGTTTTCCTGCGCGCTTCGTGCGGACAGATCATTGATGCGTTATCTACATTCCCCAACGAGAACTTCCCTGCTAGAATTCTGAAAATCCACTCCCTGGAGCAGGAATGCAAGCTATCCTTGCGCTGGAAGATGGTAGAGTCTTCCGCGGCAAAGGCTACGGCGCCAAAGGCGAATGTTACGGCGAAGTCGTTTTCAATACTTCCATTACTGGCTACCAGGAAATTTTCACTGACCCTTCGTATTGTGGCCAGATTGTAGTTCTCACCAATCCGGAAATCGGAAACTACGGCACCAATCCTGAAGACAACGAAGCCACGCGGCCCTATATCGAGGGACTGATCGTGCGCGAGTTCTCCAGGGTCAGCTCGAATTGGCGCTCGCAGCAAGTGGTGGAAGAATATTTGGAACAGTTCAAGATTCCCGTGCTGGCGGAGATCGACTCGCGGGCGCTAGTACGACATCTCCGCGATCACGGAGTAATGCGAGGCGTGATTTCTACGCTCGAGAGCGATCCCGAGAAGCTGATCGCCAAGGCGCGCTCAATTCCGAAGATGGATGGACAAGACCTAGCGAAAGTGGTGACTACGAATCGTCCCTATGTCTGGGAAGTTGGCGAACGATCACATGAGCCGGTGGAGGTTGTAGGAGTGAAAGATGCGCCTCCGCGCTTTCACGTGGTCGCGTATGACTTCGGGATCAAGCAGAACATCTTGCGCAAGCTGCGGGGCGAGGGCTGCAAAGTGACCGTCGTCCCCGCGCAGACACCGGCGGAAGACGTAATGGCGATGAAGCCGCACGGAGTGTTTCTTTCTAATGGCCCGGGCGATCCGGAGCCGTGTACGTATGCAGTGGACAACATCCGGCGTTTAATGGGGCGCCACCCGATCTTCGGAATTTGCCTGGGGCACCAACTCACCGGCATTGCCTTGGGTGGGAAAACCTTCAAGCTGAAATTCGGCCACCATGGCGGGAATCATCCGGTTAAGCAGTTGAACACGGGTAAGATTGAGATCACAGCGCACAATCATAATTTTGCCGTCGATCCCGATTCCCTGCCGCAATCCGAAGTCGAGCTGACGCACATGGACCTGAACGACTCGACCCTGGAAGGTCTTCGTCATCGCAATTTGCCCCTGTTCAGCGTGCAGTATCACCCGGAGGCCAGCCCCGGCCCTCACGACTCGCATTATTTGTTCAAGGATTTTGTGAAGATGATGGAGGAGTGGAAGGGGTGAACAATCTCACGATTCCCATCGCTCTTCTTACGCTTGTACTGGCGTGTGCGAGATCTTCTGCACAAATCATCGGAGCGTGCCCCGAGGAGGCACCACGAAAGCCTGTAGCAGTCAAGCGAGTCCGAGGTATCGTCATGGATACATCTTGGGCGGTTATTCCCAAGCTGCAAGTCCACCTCCAGAGAGAAGAGCAACATGCATTCAGGGATTATCGTGCCTCGACCACGGATTCGAACGGAAGGTTTGACTTCGGTCGGATCCCAGAACGAAGGTACCGGCTGTTAACAAAGGGCGACAAGCCTTATGCAGGATTTTGCGAGCAGTCCTTGCCGATTGAAGTAACAAAAAGGGGATGGACCGCTTTCAGTATGAGGCTACCGCCGCGAGCGACGGATTCGTGTCCTGGACAATGCCAAGCCATCGTGGAGGAATTGCACGAATAGGTTTGAAAGGGCACGGCTTCCAGCCGTGTCGTATGAGACGTAAGGCGTGCGGCTTTAGCCGCTGAGGGACTGCCGGCGAGCGAGTAATGAAACCGAAACGAGAGCACGCAACCAATAACGCTCAAACCTACATGGTCACCAGCTCCACTTGGAGGCGCCGTGCTCTCTTCCGCAACCAGCGCTGGGCGAACTTGTTGATCGGGACGCTTTATCACTATCGCGGAAGCGCATATCTCCTGCATGAGTTCGTAATCATGCCGGATCATCTTCACGTTCTCATTACGCCTTTGACGAGTCTTGAGAAAGCAATCCAATTTATCAAGGGCGGATTTTCATATCGAGCGAAGAAAGAACTCGGCTCGAATATGGAGGTCTGGCAAAAAGGATTTTCTGATCATCGCATTCGCGATGCGAATGATTCCGCGCTGCACGTTGCATACATCAGAGACAATCCTGTTAAAGAGCGCTTTTGTGAACGCGCCGAAGAATTTCCCTATTCCTCCGGGCATCCGGGTTTCGAATTGGACCCCATCCCTCAGGGGCTAAAGCCCAAGAATCCTATCGAACCTGTTACGGCACGGCTGAAAGCCGTGCCCTTTCAAAGCGTTACTTCCCAAGACACTGCCTTGAAGCAAGATGGAATTTCGAGTCCCGCCGATTCAAGTCAATCGTTCGAGCACCTGTCGCTTCATTCGAAGAGCAAATCTGCCTAATGCCCAAACGCACTGACATCTCCAAGATCCTGATCCTCGGCTCTGGCCCCATCATCATCGGCCAGTCGGCGGAGTTTGACTACTCCGGCACCCAGGCTTGCAAAGCACTCAAGTCTGAGGGGTTTGAAGTCGTCCTCGCCAATTCGAATCCAGCCACCATCATGACCGATCCGGAGTTTGCCGAGCGCACCTACATCGAACCGCTTACGCGTGAATATTTGGAAGAGATCATTCGTGTGGAACGCGAGATTTCCCCCAGTCCCGGATTTGCCATTCTCCCCACTGTAGGTGGCCAGACGGCGCTGAATCTCGCTGTCGAGCTTTCTGATGGCGGCATTCTCGACAAATACGACGTGCAGCTCATTGGAGCCAACATCGCGGCGATCAAGAAAGCTGAAGATCGACTCTACTTCAAAGATGCGATGCAGAAGATCGGTCTCGACGTCCCAAAGTCTGCCCTGGTCAACAATCTGAAAGACGGTCTTGAATTCGCAGGCAAAATCGGGTTTCCGGTCATTGTGCGGCCAAGCTTCACGCTGGGCGGAAGCGGTGGAGGCATCGCTTACAACCGCGAAGAACTGTTGGATGTTCTTGCCCGCGGTTTGGATTTCTCTCCGGTGCACGAGGCCTTGATCGAAGAGTCCGTTCTCGGCTGGAAAGAGTACGAACTTGAGGTCATGCGCGATCTGCGCGACAACGTCATCGTCATTTGTTCGATTGAGAATTTTGACCCCATGGGCGTACATACCGGTGACTCGATCACCGTCGCTCCGGCCCAGACGCTTACTGACCGCGAATATCAGGTCATGCGTGACGCCGCCATTGCTGTGATTCGGGAAATCGGGGTGGAAACGGGCGGGTCGAATATTCAGTTCGCGGTGCACCCTGCAACCGGCCGCATGGTGGTAATCGAGATGAACCCGCGCGTTTCGCGATCGTCAGCTTTGGCTTCCAAAGCTACTGGTTTTCCCATCGCAAAGATTGCCGCCAAGCTCGCCGTTGGCTACACGCTCGACGAAATCCCCAACGACATCACCCGCAAGACGCCCTCGTGTTTTGAGCCGACACTCGACTACGTAGTGGTGAAAATCCCCAAGTGGCAGTTCGAGAAATTTCCGGGTGCCGACGAGAGCCTGGGCCCGCAGATGAAATCCGTAGGTGAAGTGATGGCCATCGGCCGGACCTTCAAAGAAGCACTGCTCAAAGGCGTGCGCGCTCTGGATACAGGCAAGAAAATTGGCTCAGAAAAAATCGAGCCGAAGATTCTTACGCAGCGTCTCGTCACACCTCATCCCGAGCGTCTCTCGTACATACGTTATGCGTTGCGCCAGGGACACACGGTTAAGAACATTGCGAAGATGACCTCGATCGATCCCTGGTTTCTCTATCAGCTTAAAGAGATAAACGACATGCAGCTTGAGCTGGAAAAGCATCCCATGGGGTCTATACCCACGGACGTGCTGCGCGACGCCAAGCGCATGGGATTCTCTGATGGAAGGCTTGCCGGCGTATGGCGGCTGGATGGAAAAGGCGCGCAGGAAAAAATCAGGCATCTGCGCAAGAAGAACCGGCTTACGCCAGTGTACAAGCGCGTGGACACCTGCGCAGCCGAGTTCGAGAGCTACACGCCGTATCTGTACTCCACGTATGAGGAAGAAGACGAGGCCACACCGACGAAGAAGAAGAAGGTCATCATTCTTGGCAGCGGGCCAAATCGCATCGGCCAGGGGATCGAGTTCGACTATTGCTGTTGCCATGCGGCCTTCGCTCTGCACGATGACGGGTATGAAACCATCATGGTGAACTGCAACCCGGAGACTGTCTCGACGGATTACGACACCAGCGATCGCCTCTATTTCGAGCCGCTGACGTTGGAAGATGTGTTCGCGATCTACGAACACGAAGCTTCCTCCGGTGCGCCGGTAGGCGTAATTGTGCAATTCGGTGGACAAACGCCTCTCAACCTCGCCCTGCCACTCAAGGCTGCAGGCGTGAAAATTATTGGGACATCTCCCGAATCCATTGATCTGGCTGAAGACCGCAAGCGCTTTAACAAGCTGCTCGAAGAACTGGAAATACCCCAGGCGCCAGGCGCCATGGCGGCCTCGATCGAGGAGGCGGTTGCGGGGGCGAGGAGCGTCGGATATCCAGTGTTAGTGCGTCCTTCCTACGTTCTCGGCGGGCGTGCCATGGTGATCGCGTATGACGAAGAGACTGTCGTCCGCTACATGAAAGAAGCAGTTGAGTACTCGCAGGACCGTCCGGTGCTGATCGATCATTTCCTCGAAGATGCAATCGAAGTAGATGTGGATGCGCTTTCCGACGGCGAAGACGTGGTCATCGGCGGCATCATGCAGCACATTGAGGAGGCCGGAATCCACTCCGGCGACTCTTCGTGCGTACTGCCGGCAGTCGATATTCCCGGACACCTGCTCGATCGCATGCGGGATTACACATTTAAGCTGGCGCGCGCGCTAAAGGTAATTGGCCTGATGAATGTTCAGTTTGCGATTCCGCGCAGCAACGGCTCCAAGGCGAACGGCGATGAGGGTGGCAAGGTCTATGTTCTGGAGGTGAACCCGCGGGCATCACGCACGGTGCCGTACGTTTCCAAGGCGACTGGGGTGCCGATGGCGAAGATTGCTGCGCGTTTGATGACTGGCCGGAAACTGCGGGAATTCCTGCCGGAATTCATCGAGAGAGCTGCCGATCTCGACACCGGCTCCTGCTACTTCGTAAAGTCGCCGGTGTTTCCGTGGAACAAGTTTCCCGGAGTTGACACTGTGCTCGGTCCGGAGATGAAGTCCACCGGAGAAGTCATGGGCGTAGCGGACAATTTCGGCGAGGCTTTCGCCAAGGCCCAACTCGCCGCCGGTCAAAAGCTGCCAACAAGCGGCACAGTCTTTATCAGCGTGACAGATCACGACAAGCCCCACGTCGCCGAATTGGCGCGAAGGTTTGTGGACATGGGGTTCAAACTCGTGGCCACTACCGGCACGGCTGACGTGCTGGAAGAGGCCGGGATGAGCCTGGAACGCGTCTACAAAGTGAAAGAAGGCCGGCCCAATGCGGTGGACTTGATCAAAGGCGAGCGCATTCAACTGATCGTCAACACGCCTCAGGGGCCGGATCCGTTCTTTGATGAGAAGGCGATTCGCAGGGCAGCGGTGACGGCGAGAATTCCGACGATCACGACATTGTCAGCAGCACGTGCTGCGGCGGAGGGGATTGCGGCGCTGCAGCGCGGAGAGCTAAATGTGCGAGCCCTGCAGCAACTGCACGCAGAAAGGGTCTTGGAAAACAAACTATGATGTTCGCTCACGCTTCAAACATGCTGTCCCTACAGGCCTGCCTGCACGAGCATGTCATCGAAACTTGAGAAGATATGCGCCAAGGTAGTCCAATGTCCTACGTCTTGCCAAGCTGGTCTGTCCAGTCTACGTAACTTTTGGATAACCCTAACGAAGTCCGCTGCCTCTTTACGTGTAGGCATGCCGATTGCTCGCATATCGCTATCATTCTCCGCCTGTACCTCGCTAATGGGAGGATGTTCTGGCTCAGAATAACCGTAAGTTGATCCAGCCGGGGGTGTACGGCGGATTCGCGTCTTGACCCATGTCTCGAAGGTATATGCCGTTCGCATCTTTTCAAGACGTTGACCTTTTTCTTTAAGCGTCGCGGCATCTTGTAGGGCGGCCCTGAACTCTGGTCGGCGCTCAATCAGTGCCAGCCACAAAACCAAGAGCCAGCTATCGTTCGGATTCACTTCAATTTCAAACGAAACGTCAGAGGAAGCAAGCAGGCGAATCCGCTGCAAAATCCGCTTAATCATTCGTGGGTTGCAAAACTCTGGCAGGAAGAGAGTCTCCCGGAAAGCGGCTTCCACGTCAGGAAAGAGTGACCCACAATGAACTTCGGCAATCTCCGAGTAGCTGACTTTTGTACCCTTGAAATCCACGGAGCATGCCAGAAGTTTCTGAATCAAGCCGCTGAGCACATCACCTGAGAGTGCTGGGAGCGTGATGCGGACATCAAACATCTTGTCCAAGTAACGCTCCGGATCGAACATGTTGGTTCCGTAATGGGCGATCACCGACTGGCGAGCCAAGGTGGGGTCGAGCGCGACAAGAATAGTGGCTTGCGCCCCTGCTGAAACCAAGAAATGAAGAGCTTCCAATAGCGCAACTTGGCGGTGGGGAAGGCACCGGTCCAGATCGTCGACACAAATCAACAGCCTTGCATTAGGCGCGACTTCGTGTTTGGCGAGCAATACGCGCACAAGCTCCGCGAAGCGCTTACCCATCTCACTGACAGGATCGGGATCAGGGACCGATTCGCATTCCAGGTCGCGTGCGTGGAACAGGCCTTCGAGCAGATCTATTGCTTCCTTAGCGCCCGTTTCGTAAATCTGCCCTCCTGGAATAGTTAGAGCGGTTGCCTTCAGTCCAAAGTTGAGTCCCGCCTTGATGACGCTCTCCGCCGCCTTCCGAATCGCCTCGGCCATGGATTGACCCAGATTGCTTTGTGCTTACACTTTGAGTCAGTTGTGCCAGCACCGCTTTGGACCGCGATCCTCCACAACACGTCCGTTTTGCCTCGGCCCCAGGGCCCTTGGACCCCAACCATCGAACCCGACGGAAGTAGCGCCACCTTATCAAGAATGGACCGAGCGATCAGCTCGTGTTGAAGGCAATCTGTAGGCGGTTCAAGACCCTGTTCCAAAGTCGCTTGTGATATGAAATCCACGACTGGCACCGCAAAGGAGAAGTCCCAGGAGGCACAGTCTACTACAACCGCTGGAGCTGGCGAAGGAGGCGCACTGCCTCTCAAGGTCGGTCGATGTGTTACACTTCTGTCATATGAGTAACACGCTTACCATCCGTCTTCCGAAAGATCTCCTCGAGCGCTTGCGGGGCGTGGCGCGGCGCACGGGATTGCCGGTCGGCCGGGTCGTCCGGCAGTCTCTTGAGTCCACGCTTTCTGAGAATGGCAATAAGACTGAAGAGCGGCCCTGGATGAAGTATGCGGGTACGATTAAGGGCTCACCAGACCTTTCCTCGCGGAAAGGGTTTTCCCGCCGATGAACGTTATAGCAGACACAGGTCTGCTCGTAGCTCTAGTAGCCGAAAGGGATCACTACCACGATTGGGCCGTCGAACTGGCGAGGCGAATTACGTGGCCGGTCCTGACCTGCGAGGCCGTGCTGGCCGAAACTACGTTTCACTTGCAATCAAGCAAGGCAGTTACTGGGATGCTTCTGGATAACTTGGTTCGCGTGGCATTCGATTGCAGCAGTCATCTGGAGCACTTGCACGAATTAGCCGTCCGTTACGGCGACCGAAAGCCCGATTTGGCTGATCTCTGCCTGGTCCGCATGAGCGAGCTTTATCCACGACATCCGGTAGTAACTATTGACCGTGATTTCCGAGTCTACCGTCGCTACAGGCGCGAAATCATCCCAACACTCTGTCCTCCGAATTGATAAGCTAGAACCGACCCGATGCTACTGCACGGCATCATTCCGCCGATCACCACTCCCTTCTACCCTGACGGCAACGTCTATCACAAAAAGCTTGAAGCCAACGTCGAGCGCTACTCGAAGACTCCGGTAAGCGGCATTGTGGTGCTTGGGTCGACAGGAGAGGCAATCATGCTCTCGGATCAGGAGCGCCGGGAAGTTCTGAAGACTGCGTGCGACTCAGCCGCAGCAAACAAGGTATTAGTCGCTGGCACCGGCATCGAATCAGCGACAGAAACGTTGAAATTGACCGAGTACGCCGCACAGGTTGGTTATGACGTCGCGCTGGTGCGCACGCCGCATTTCTACCGCCCGCAAATGCAGCCTGCGAATTTGCTGGCCTTCTACCGCTTTGTGGCGGACCGCTCGCCGCTGCCCATCATGATCTATAGCGTGCCGGTTTTCACCGCCTACGATATTCCCGCGGAAGTCGTGATCGAACTCGCGGAACATCCCAATGTCATCGCCATCAAGGAATCGGGCGGCGATGTTGAAAAAGTGCGCCGCATGGTGGAAGGCACGCGACATATAAAGCGGAGCGCAACTGTTACAGAGACCTTCGACGCTGTTACTCCCCGGATGCTGAAGGCTTCTATTAACGATAATGGCGGCGAACTGGTCCCGCTCACGGCACTGGCGGGAACTGCGAAGCTATCGTCATCCGCGGGGAGCATGGTTGCTGGATTGAAAACGCGGCAGAAGGAAGTTGGATTTCAGGTTGTTGTGGGAGCGGCGCAGAAGCTAGAGGCGTCACTGCGCGCCGGCGCTGTGGGAGGCATTCTGGCGTTCGCCTGTCCCGCTCCGACTGCTTGTTACGAGATCTACGCCGCTTGGAAAGAAGGCGATGGCGACCTGGCCTCACAAAAGCAGCAGCGAATTGTGAAGGCCTCTCAGTACATGATCAGCGAACTTGGAATCGCCGGGATCAAATACGCCATGGATTTCAACGGCTACTATGGTGGTCCGCCGCGGCTGCCACTGCTCCCGATCACCGCGGATCAGAAGGCTGAGGTCGAGCAGGTGATGGCCGCGATTCGGAATTAACCACAAATGGTACAGCGTCGCCGTTCAGAACTTAGTTCTGAAAAGCCTCGTCGTCCAGCCCTCCCGAAGATCTCCGAAGAGATGAAGGCCTGGTCGGCTGCGCTGACCTCTGAGGTAACAACCTGGCCGAACGTAAGCACGCGCCCGATGTTCGGATTCACCGCGCTGTATCGCAAAGCCAAGATCTTCGCCGTTCTTCCATGCACTCGCGGTATGGAATCTCCCAATGCGCTGGCCGTGAAAATTCTGCCGGCAGGACCCCGGGCTCTGGCCATGGCACGGCGCGACCCGCGCATTGGTTTCACCGACGCCTTGAAAGCCCGCTGGCTCACCTTTGAGATGAGCTCTGATAACGATCTCCACGGTGCTCTGGAATGGATCAATCGCGCCTACACAGCCGCCCGCTGATGCGTCCATAAACCCAGTTGCCCGTTTTTGTCGGCTTGAGTTATTATTGGAACGAACGTTCGAACCAGATGGCTGCTACCACTCCCACATTCGGTTCTCCTCAAGCCGCGGCGCGCAATCGTGAGTCGCTGTTCGCAGCATCCGACAGCCGCTTTGATCGCCGTCTGGCGAAGATCCTCGCTCACGCCACAGATGTTTTCTACGAAAAGGGCTACGAAGGCGCCTCCATGCGCGACCTGGCGCGGCACAGCGGCATGTCGCTGTCAGGGATGTACTACTACTTCGAATCCAAAGAGCGCCTGCTTTATCTCATCCAGAAATACACCTTCACCACCATTGTGGAGCGCTTGCGGGAGCGGCTCAAGCAGGAATCGGATCCGGAGCGGCGGATTCACGCGTTCATCCTGAACCACGTGCAGTATTTCCTGGCCAATCAGAAAGCCATGAAGGTGCTGTCGCATGAGGATGAGGCCTTGAAGAACGGTTTCGGCGCAGAGATCGCCGCCCTCAAGCGTGAGTATTACCGCATTTGTCTTGGACTCTTGGATGAGTACAAACGTGCCAGGAAACTCAATTACTCCAGCCGCACTGCGGTGCTCAGCCTGTTCGGCATGATGAATTGGATTTACACCTGGTACAACCCACGAACCGATCCTGATGCCGAGCAGTTGGCAGAAGAAATGGGAGACATTTTTCTGCGCGGGATCAGCAGTCAGGGGAAAGTTAATCGAAAGAAGAAAGCGGTTGTGAATTGAATAGCAAGGAGACGTTATGGCAACCACAGTTCAGCCGGTGACCGAGCAAACCACCAGACCACTGATCAACTACCGTGTCGATGGCGGCGTGGCCGTGATCGAATTGAACGATCCGCCGGCCAATACCTACACCTATGAAATGAACCGCCAGCTCGATGACGCAATCCTCAAAGCCCGCATGGACAACGATGCGCACGTGATCGTGCTCACCGGGGCGGGAGAGAAGTTTTTCTCCGCTGGCGCAAATATCAAGATGCTGGCCAGCGTCGATCCCACATTCAAGTACTACTTCTGCCTGCACGCCAACGAAACTCTGCTCCGCCTGGAGCAGACGCCGAAACTGGTCATTGCCGCGCTGAACGGACATTGTGTGGGCGGCGGACTCGAAATTGCCATGGCGGCGGACATCCGCATCGCGCGCAAAGACGCCGGCAAGATCGGATTGCCGGAAGTCAACCTGGGCGTTCTCCCCGGAACCGGCGGCACGCAGCGGCTTTCCCGCCTGGTCGGAAAGAGTAAAGCGATCGAGCTGATGGTTACCGGCAACACCTACTCGTTTGAGGAGGCCCTGGAGCTCGGGATCATCAATGACATTTATGAGCGCGAGGGCTTCATGGAGAACATGATGGAGTACGCTCGCCAGTTCTGTCCGCCCAACAAGGCTGCCAAGGCCGTGGGCCGGATCAAGCGCGCTGTGCAGACGGGATGGGAGATTCCTCTGGAATCGGCGCTGGCCTTGGAGCGGGAGAACCAGCAGCTGCTCTTCCAGAGCGAAGACGCAAAAGAAGGGCTGAGCGCTTATGTGGAGAAGCGTCCGGCGGAGTTCAAGGCTAAATGAAAAGCAGAACTACAGAGGACACGGAGGAATCATCTCTGTGCCCTCTGTGGTTAAGGGTTTGGATCTTATGCCAGGCAAAGTAGCCAAAATCGGAACCTTCAGTGAGTGGGTCGGGATGTTCAACGACTGGCGCAAGGAGATCGGCGTCGAGCGTGACGAAATCGCCAGCTTCAAGTTCGATACTCTCTACGGCGCAATCGAGACTGAAGAAATTCAGTTCGGCCACTTCAAAGGCCGCCGCAAATGGGAGAACCTGCGCCAGATCCCCACCCAGCAGATGCGCGACGCACTGCTTAACATGATCGTCTATCAGGGCGATACGGAGTTCGCAAGTTGCGAACAGCAGCGGCATTTGTTTGAAACTGCGCCCACCGACTGGGACCGGCGGGCCATTACACGGGTGATGATCGAGGAAATGCGTCATGGCTGGCAAATGTGCGCTCTGTTGATGGACCATTTCGGTTACTCGGGCAAAGTTGAGGCGCAAAAAATGCTCGAGCGCCGTGCCTTTGAAAATCAGCGTCTGCTCGGCGCCTTCAATGTAGACGTCGACAACTGGATGGATTTTTTCACTTACACCGACTTCGTGGACCGCGACGGCAAGTTCCAGTTGCAGATGCTGAAGTATTCGGGTTTCGCACCGCTCGGACGCTCCATGTCGTACATGCTGCGCGAAGAGGCTTTTCACATGGGTACGGGCAACGATGGCCTTCGCCGCATTGTGCAAGCCGGAGTCATTCCTGCCTGGCTGATCCAGAAATATCTCAATAAATGGATCTCAAGCTCTTACGACTTGTTTGGCACCGATCATTCTTCGTCAGCGCATTGGGCGTACGTGTGGGGCATCAAGGGACGCTACGATGAGCCCAAGAACCAGGGGGAAGCGGATCTTGACGATCTGAATGATTACAACCGCCACTTGTATCGCGACGAGGTAGCCGGACTGATCGATCGTCTGAACAACGTGCTGAAGCCAGGCGAGCCGAAGCTGTATGCGCCGGATATCAAGTTCAACCGCTTTATCGGCCGCTGGGCAGGTCAGAAGTTCCACGCGCAAACCGGCGAGCCGCTGGATGACAAGGCCTACGAGGAGCACTTGAAGGAATACATGCCGTCAGCGGCAGATAAGAAGTTGCTGCTGGACATCATCGGCACGGAAAAGAAGTGGATTGCGCCGAAAGAGGGCGCGCGCGACCCGTTTGAGACGATTGCCGAGCCAAGGAAGTCGGCGATCAATTTGTGACTGCGGACAGGCGTTCTCGATTTTCAAGCCGAGCGAAATTCGGCAGAACGACACGACTTTGGCAATCACCAATGAACACGTAGCGACGGGCACCCTCGTCCGTCCAGCCGAGCGCAGCTCGGCAGAGGTCCTGTCGCGCCACTACACCCTCTCCGAGCTCATGGTCGCCACTGCCGCGCGCGAAATTCGCGACGGCGAAGTGGTCTTCGTCGGCATGCGGCTGCCGCTGATCGCGTTCGTGGTCGCGAAGAAAACTCATGCGCCCAATGCCATTGGATTGTTCGAAAATGGCGTGATCCGCGCCACGCCGGCCGCGGAGCTTATCTACACGATGGCCGATCCGCCCAATATCCTGGGTGCAACTCAATGTCTTGACATGCTGGGCGTCATGAGCCTGCTGCAATCCGGACGAGTGCATCTCGGATTTCTTGGAGCAGCCGAAGTAGACCGCTTCGGCAATCTGAATTCCACCGAAGTTCGAGGTCCGAAGGGCGTCATTCGTCTCCCCGGCTCTGGCGGCGCTTGCGACATTGCATCGCTTGCGCAACGATTCGTGGTTCTGCTCGAGCACAAAAGAGAACGCCTCCCGGCCCGGGTTTCGTTTCTTACCAGTCCCGGCAATGGTGACGGCGCAGGATGGCGGAAGCGCGTTGGCCTCCCGCGAGGCGGGCCGGCAGCCGTGATTACGACGAAAGCTGTGCTCCGCTTCGACGAAGACGGCGAGGCATATCTGGCATCCCTTCATCCCGGCGTGGAAGTTGAAGACGTGCTGAGCAATACCGGATGGAACCTCAAAATCCCCACCCTTCCAAAACCAGGAAGGATGGGGCAACCGGTTGCTGAAACGCCTGAGCCGAGCCCCGAGGAGCTCAAGGCGATTCGCGAATACGATAAAGAAGCATTCTGGACAGGTTGACGGCAGTTGACGGCGGGCGCGCTTGCCCCGGGAAGCCGATCATGGCAACGCAGACAGCTCAATTCGCGCGAATCTCTTTGGCGCTGTCCAGCCCTACAGCGCGGCTTGTTCTCAATAACCCACCTCTCAACGTGATCGATATTCCCATGATGGAGGAGTTGGCACAGGCGCTCTCCGGCATCGAGACCCGCTCGAATATCTCCACGATCGTGATTTCGGGCGCGGGAAAGAATTTCTCCGCTGGCGTAGACGTGGCCGCACACACGCCGGACAAAGTCGAATCCATGCTGACAAAATTTCATTCCGTCATTCGCGCCTTGATCGCCACAAAAACAATCACAATCGCTGCGGTACGAGGAAACTGCTTGGGCGGCGGCGCGGAACTCGCCATGGTCTGCGATCTGGTGTACACCTCCGAAACCGCGAATTGGGGATTTCCTGAAATCAGGCTGGGTTGCTATCCCCCCGTTGCCGCGACTGCTCTGGCCGCGCTGGTAGGCCACAAACGTGCCGCAGAGCTGGTGCTGACGGGACTGCAGATTGATGGCAAATGGGCAGCTCAGATTGGCTTGGCCACCCGCGCCGTCCCTGAAATCAACTTGGATTCTGAAATCGAACTGGTTGTCGGACGCATATCGGAGCTTAGCCCATCGGCGCTGGCGATGAGCAAGAAAGCCTGCTATGCCTGGGACTCCATTCATTTCGACAAGGGATTGGCGCGGGCCGAAAAACTCTACCTGGACGAACTAATGAGAACGGCAGACGCGCAGGAAGGCATCAGCGCCTTTCTGCAAAAGCGGCAGCCGCGCTGGACAGGCAAATGAAACTCCTCACCATGCGGGAGGCTATCGCCGAGCTGGTGCCCGACGGCGCTTCGCTCGCGATCGGCTTGCAGTTGGAGCAGATGATTCCGTTCGCGGCGGGGCACGAGATCATTCGGCAGAAAAGACGTGGCCTCACTCTGATTGGCCCGATCTCCGACATCTTGTTTGATCAGATGATCGGCGCGGGGTGCGTTGAAAAGGTCATCGCCGCCTGGGTTGGGAACGTAATGATGGGCTCGGCGTACAACTTCCGTCGTGCTGTTGAGGAGCACGGCCTGGAAGTCGTCAACATGACGAACTTCACCGTTGCATTGGCTCTGCAGGCGGGCGCCATGGGGATGCCGTTTCTGCCGACCATATCGGCTCTGGGCAGTGATGTGACCAAGGGCAACCAGTTTTTGGCCGAGATAGAGTCTCCGTTTTCGCTCGAGCAGGAACCGTGTGGGGACGGGCGCCCTCGCCCGTCCAGGCCGAGCGAAGCTCGGCGGACCGGATCAGAGCCCTCAAAAAAGCTCCTTGCGGTGCGAGCCCTCAACCCCGACGTGACGATTGTTCATGTTCAGCGCGCCGACGCGGAAGGCAACGCCCACTGCTGGGGTAATTTTGGCGTCATGATTGAAGCAGTGCGCGCCGCCAAGCGGGTGATCGTGGTTGCGGAAGAGATCGTTGAGCCCGAGATCATCGCTAGCGACCCCAATCGCACCGTGGTCCCCGGATTTCTCGTGAATGCCGTAATCGAGTGCCGCTATGGCGCGCATCCCTCGCCGGTGCAGGGATATTACAAACGCGATGACACTTTCTTCCGTCAATATCATGAGCAGACGAAAACGAAATCCGACAGCGACGCCTGGCTAGATCGCTGGGTTTACGGCGTTGCCGATCGGCGAGCGTACATGAATCAGCTAGGCGCATGTCGGGTTGATGAGCTGAGTGTGAAGCAGCACGCGTATGCGGCACAAACTGATTTCGGATATTGACGAAGGTCACGTAGGGGCGGACGCCCTCGTCCGCCCAGAGCGGACTTGCAATGCGAGAACTGGGAGCTAAGAGCGAAGAGCCAAGAGCTAAGAGCTAATTTTAATGAAGAAAGAACTCATCGAACTCCGGATAAACGGCCGCACCCGCGAGCTCGCTATCGAGCCGAGCAAGCTGTTGCTCGACGCCCTCCGCCAGGACCTGCAGCTCACTGGCTCAAAGCGCGGTTGCGATGATTCTTCCTGCGGCGCGTGCACCGTTCTGGTCGATGGCATTCCCATGCTCTCGTGCACGCTGCTTGCCGCCAGTTGCGAAGGACAGGAGATCACAACGGTCGAGGGTGTGAGTGAGCACGGAGCTCTCGCGGCTATTCAGAAAGCCTACGGAGATTGGGGAGGCGCGCAGTGCGGCTTCTGCACCCCAGGTTTCATGATGACGGTAAAGCATCTGCTCGCAATCAATCCCAACCCCAGTGAAGATGAGATTCGTCACGCTATCAGCGGAAATCTTTGCCGCTGCACCGGATATACGCAGATGTATCAGGCGGTCAAAGCCGCAATAGAAGCGGAGCAGGGGCAACGGCAGCCTGAGATGGTGAGCCAATGACCTTCGTAGTCGTCACCATCAAGGAGATCAAGGACATCGAGGCATTCCGCGAATACGCAGTCAAAGTAGCGCCCATGATTCAGCGCTACGGCGGCCAGTACGTGGCGGTGGATAAAACGCCGGACGTGCGCTCGGGCGAATGGCCTTTTGTGCGTACCGTGATAGTTGCGTATCCCAATCTTGCCGCCGCGCGGCGCTGGTACGACTCTCCCGAGTACCAGCAGATTATTCCCATTCGCCAGCGCGCGATTGACGCCAACATTGCGATTGTGCGGGACCCCGAAGAAGCGGGGATCGATATGGATCCGCGAAAGAGTGGGGCATGAGCAACCAGTTTTCCGTCATTGGCAAGCCCATGGCAATGGTCGACGCCGCGCAAAAGACCACCGGCTCGGGCAAGTACACCGACGACCTCAGCCTGCCGGGAATGCTCGTCGGCAAGATTCTGCACTCGCCCTATCCTCATGCGCGCATCAGGAGCATCGACATCATCCGCGCGGAAAAGATGGACGGCGTGATCGCCATTGCGATCGGGAAAGATGCTCCGAACACCTACGGCATTCTTCCCGTCGGCCACGATGAGCACGCGCTCGCTCTCGACAAAGTGCGTTATGTCGGTGACAACATCGCGTGTGTCGCTGCGCTGGACGAGGCTACCGCGGACCAGGCTCTCCAGTTGATCGATGTGGAATACGACCTGTTGCCTGCCTATTTCGATCCCGAACAATCGATGAAGGCGGAGCGCGATCTCATCCACGACAACAAGCCGCAAAACATTGAAAAGGACTACCACCACGTTTTTGGCGATCCAGAGAAAGGATTCGCAGAAGCCGGATACATCGCCGAAGCCAGGTATCTCGCAAATGAAGTTACCCATGCCGCCATGGAGCCGCACTCCACGCTGGCAGCCTTCGATCTCGATCCCCACACCGGCAAATTGGGGCGCCTGACGGTCTGGTCCTCCACTCAGGTTCCCTACTACTTGCAGCACAAGCTCTCACTCGTGCTCGAGATGCCGATGTCGCAGATTCGCGTGATCAAGCCGCTGGTAGGCGGCGGATTCGGCGGCAAGAGCGAAGTAATTCCGCTTGAGATCATCGCAGCCATTGCCGCCCGCAAGGCGCGCGCTCCCGTGAAGATTACCTACACCAGAGAGGAAGTTTTCTGGGCTCATCGTGGCCGGCCGCGGACCATCATTGATCTGAAGACTGGAGTCAAGAACGACGGCCGCATCGTCGCCGTAAAAGCCCGGGTAGTGCAGGACGGTGGCGCCTACTGCTCTTACGGCGTTGTAACCATTCTTTACTCCGGCGCGTTACTGGGCGCCCTCTATGACATCCCTAACATTGCGTACGACGGCTACCGAGTGCTCACCAACAAGCCCGCGTGCGGCGCCATGCGCGGGCATGGCACAGTCAATGTCCGCTTTGCCTTCGAATCGCAATTGGACGAGATTGCGGCCAGGCTATCAATTGATCCTGCGGAAATTCGGCGGCGCAACTTGCTGAAGCCACCGTGTATTACGGTGAACGGATTGCGAGTCCAGAGCTATGGGCTACCGGAGTGCATCGACAAAGTTGTTGAGCGCTCTGGCTGGAAGGATCGCAAGGGCAAGCTGCCTCGTGGGCGCGGGCTAGGTATCGGGTGCAGTCACTATGTAAGTGGCGCGGCCAATTCGATCATTCGCTCCGATATGCCGCATTCCACCGTCAACATCAAGATTGATCGTGATGGTGGAGTCATTGTCTACACCGGAGCCTCCGAAATCGGGCAGGGCTCAGATACCATGACCGCCCAGATCGCGGCCGAGGTTCTGGGATGTTTCTTGTCGCGCGTGAAGGTCGTGGCCGCCGATACGGATCTCACTCCCATTGATATCGGCTCTTATTCCAGCCGCGTGACCTTCATGGCCGGCAATGCGACTCTGCGCGCCGCAGAAGAAGTAAAGAAACAGATCGCTTCAGCCGCAGCGCGAAAAATCGACTGCAATCCCGAAGAGCTGGTCTTCCGCGAAGATAAAGTTTCCAAGCGCACTGCACGCGTAGGGGCGGACGCCCCCGTCCGCCCAGCCGAGCGAAGCTCGGCAGAACCTCAGCCCTCCGTATCCGGCAGAGTCGAAGGCCAAATCCTTCGCGGCTCTCTGCAACAGAAACGCGCAGACGAAGGCTGCCCGAAGGACTCGATGACCTTCGAAGAAGCGGTTGTCGCCGCCATCGACTTCCATGGTGCGCTGACCGGCACAGGTTCTTACGCTCCTCCGCCCGAGGCTCGTGGCGGCAAGCACAAGGGCGCGGGCGTCGGCCCGTCACCTGCCTACTCTTATTCCGCGCAGGTGGCGGAAGTCAGCGTGGACGAAGACACCGGCGAAGTCACAGTTCACAAGGTCTGGGCGGCGCACGATTGCGGGCGCGCCTTGAATCCCGTTTCGGTTGAAGGCCAGATTATCGGCTCAGTATGGATGGGCATGGGGCAGGCGCTCACGGAAGAAATGATCTGGAAAGACGGCATGCTGATGAACCCAGGGCTGCTGGAATACCGCAGCCCATCGGCAGTCGAGTCGCCTGAAGTTGAGCCGATCATCGTCGAGAGCATCGATCCCGAAGGTCCGTTCGGCGCCAAAGAGTGCAGCGAAGGTTCGCTCGCAGCAACCATTCCGGCGATTGCCAATGCAATCTACGATGCAGTCGGTATCCGCTTACGCGAATCACCGTTTACACCGGAACGGGTTTTGTCGGCGCTTCGCGCCAAAAGAAATGCCAGGTCGCTGAATTTGACCGAAGGTGTAGATCCCACTGCGCCGACCCGTCTACGCGAGCATGGTGGATCGCTGTGGTTCAAAGGCAAAGGGCCCTTGCGCCATCCGATGGACCCCGCACGGACCGATGTTCAAAGCACGGCAGGGGGCGACGATTGAGCCTCCCGCAATTCAAATTGCTGCGGCCGCGAACCGTGCAGGAAGCAGTTGCTCTGCTGACGAACTGTCGGAAGAACGAGGGTGCCCGCGCCACACGGGTGATCGCCGGGGGCACCGATCTCATTCCGTCCATGCAGCAGAAACTATTCGAGCCAGAGTATGTGCTCGATATCCGGCACATTGCGGAACTCAAGGGCATCCGGCAGACGCAGACTGGAACCGAAATTGGCGCGCTAACCACGCTGGCTGAGATCGAGCACTCCGGTTTTCTGCGTCAGCACTATTCCGTTCTCGCCGAAGCAGGGGCAACTGTAGCCTCGCCTCTGCTGCGCAATATGGGCACTATCGGCGGTAATATTTGTCTCGACACGCGCTGTCTCTGGTACAACCAGTCGCTCACCTGGCGCAAGGGTTGCGGGTTCTGCATCAAGAAGGATGGGGATCTTTGTCACGTTGCACCCGGGGGGACGAAGTGCTGGGCGGCTTTTTCGGGGGATACACCGGCTGCCCTGCTGTGTCTGGATGCGGAGGTCGAGATTGCCGGCGCGGCTGGCTTTAGACGCATGCCGCTTCAGGAATTCTACACCGGAGAGGGAGACAGCTACAGGAATCTGCGGCCAGACGAAATTCTTACCAGGGTATTTCTGCCGGCATCATCGGCGGATTATCGCGGCGTGTATCGCAAACTTCGTATTCGGGGCTCGATTGACTACCCCCTGGCAGGAGTGGCGGTCGCCCTGAAGCGGTCAAACGGATACGTGGCCGATGCCCGCGTTGCACTCACTGCCGTGAATCCTGCGCCGCTACTGGTAAAAAATGCCGGTGAATTGCTGGCAGGAAAAGTTGTTGATGCAACCCTTGCCGAAGCTATTGGAAATCTCGCCGCCAAAACCGCCAAGCCGCTGACCACGTCGGCACTTACTCCCGAATACCGGCGGGAAATGATTCGGGTATTCACGAAACGGGCGGTCTTAGCCGCCTTCAACTGAGTTCAGCAATTACCTGGAAGTAAACAAGTGCCCGAGCTTTTCTTTCTTTGTCTTCAAATATTCTTCCGCGTGAGCACTGGGAGAGACTTCGCATGGCACACGTTCAGTCACGCGGATGCCGCCGCCTTCGAGCGCGGCAACTTTATCGGGATTATTGGATAGCAGGCGAACGCTTCCAATTCCCAAAGCTTTCAGGATTTCTGCAGGCATTACAAATTCGCGGTGGTCGGCTTTGAAGCCGAGGCGCTCGTTGGCTTGCACGGTGTCGAGCCCCGAATCCTGCAGTTCGTAAGCCTGCAATTTCGCCATCAGCCCAATGCCGCGGCCTTCCTGCTGCTCGTAAATGAGCACACCGGCGCCTTCCTTGGCAATCATCGATAGTGCCATTTCAAGTTGCTGGCGGCAGTCACAGCGCAACGAGCCGAATACGTCGCCGGTAAGGCATTGAGAGTGAATCCGGACCAATGGCGGGCGGGAGAGGACATCGCCCATCACCAATGCGACCGCTTCTTCTATGGTTTGGTGATGGTCTCGGCTGACACTTCTCTGAAAGCCGAAAATTCTGAACTTGCCCCAGCGCGTAGGGAACTCAGCCGAGGCTATCTGGCGAACAGAAGGACTCACACCGATATTATATCGGTCTTAACATGTTGGCCGGCGCAGGTGCGATCTTGTCTATTGGATATGGACGTCGCCAGATCCTGTATGGACCATCAACAAGGGTCCACCGCCATGAACCTTGCCATTGATTGAGTGCTCCCGGCTGCGCTGCACGTCGCCTTGAACGGTCATGCTTACGGGCTGATCGGCAACTACCCTTCCCGACCCCGTGGATGCCTGCAAATCGTATGCGGCCTGTTCTGGCAGCCGCAACGTGATATTGCCCGAGCCAGTCCTGATTTCCCATTCCCCCGTTTGCGCCCCGCCAACATTCACATCACCGCTTCCAGCTTCGGCGCGCAAAGTCCCTTTCACATCCTGGAGCTGAATGTTTCCAGAGCCGGTATGCACACGAATATCTCCAGCCCCCCGAGCATCAAGTCTTATGTCACCACTCCCTGCGTCGGCCGTGAACGGACCCGCCAGGTCGCGCACGTCGATGTTTCCCGAGCCAGTGTGCGCGTGAACCTCGCCCTGAATCGAGCTAAGGCGAAGGTCGCCGGAACCGGCTTCCAAGTCTAGCTTGGCATGAATTCCGTCCATGGTCTGATTGCCAGAGCCGCTATGCGCGCGAACGCTCGTTTCAGCTGGGACGGTAATTTCGTAATCAATGGCGATGTTGTGCATTGCCGGATAGTCGATCTTTATGGTATTTCCACTCTGCCGAATAGGTGGATTCTTCTCTAACTCGCTGACATCGCCTCGCCTGCTTCCGGAAAACCAGCGATCACCGACGAAAAGTTTTCCGCGTATAAACACACTTCCTGCCTGACCCGCCCGCACCGTGATGTCGCCCGAGTGCGTGAGCACCTCCAGGTCGGCTGGCCCGTTTACTTGAAGAGTTCGCTCAAACTGGCCATCAGGAGTGCGTGCAACGGAAACAGCTGTGAGGACTGCCAATGACAGAGCGAGAGTCACCGCAAAACGGGAGCTGCGCATGCTTCCTCCTATCGAGTGCTGTTACTGGAGTACGACCTCGTCGCCTTCTTTCAGACCGCTCAGAACCTCGGTTTTCGCCCCGTTGGAAATGCCCACATTCACTGCTATCTTCTTCTTTCCATCTTTGGCCTTGGGATCGGGTATTTCGACCGAAGCTTTCTTGTCTTTGTCGTAAATCAATGAGCCTTCCGGAATCTGCAGCACGCTCTTGTGCTCTTCCAGGATGATTTCGGCGTTGGCGGTCATCTCGGCTTTCAGCTCGCCACCGGGATTATTGATCGAGACCCGGACTTCAAATGTCGTGACGTTATCTTTCTCCACGCCCATAGGTGAGATTTTCGTGACTTTGCCGTTGAACGATTTATCTTTGAAAGATTCGACCTTGATGCGGGCTGGCTGGCCTATATAGACCTTCCCTATATCGCTCTCGTCTACTTTACCTTTGACGTAGACCTCGCTGGTATCGCCCAAAGTCATAACCAGGGTCGCAGATGAGCCGAGCACGAGAATTGAGCTGACCGCATCTCCAATTTCCACATCTCGGGAGAGGACAATTCCATCGATAGGAGAGGTAACGTCCGTATACCCAAGTTGTTCCTCGAGCTGCTTGAGCGTGGCCCGGTCCTGCGCGACTTGGCCTTGGGATTGCGCAATCCTGGCCCTCAGCACGGTCACCTGTGCTTTCGCCACGTTCTGTTTATTCAGAGCCAGTTCGTAATTTCTCTGCGCGTCCTCAAGTGCCGAGGTCGAGACCACGCCTTCCTTAGCCATGCCCATAGCGCGATCATAGGCACGTTTTAGGAGCGGCACGTCGGGACCTTCGGCGTCCACCCGGGCGCGTTCGTAGTCGGCTTCGGCGCTCTTAAGGCTTGCTTCAGCAGCCTGCAGCCCCGCCTTAGCCTGGTCAACCTGCGCCAAGATCTCTTCTTTATCAAGCTGGGCAAGCAGCTGTCCCTTTTTCACACGGTCACCATATTCCACAAACAGCTTCGTCACGATGCCGCTGGCTTTCGATTTCACCTCAACCTTAGTGATCGGAGTAACTTTACCGGTTGCGACCACGCTCTTTGCGAGATCGTTGCGTTCCACCTTGGCGAGTTTGGAGGGGTCAATCTTGGTCCCGCCATGGGTAAATGCGTAGAGAACGCCCGCAAATATGAGAACTGCCGCCATTACGATTCCAATGACTATGATTTTTTTTCGCCGCTTCTTTTTGCCGTTCCCGTTACCGTTCACATCCGCCTCCTGACAGAATTCAAACCCAGCCTGTAATTATGAATACGAACGCACTCACAGTTTTGTTCCGAAATTTGCCAACGGTGCGAGTGCTTTCATGGGACTGCGGACTGCAGGGTATCTCCGCTGCAGTTAGACCGATCACTGCTCGAAATGGAAGCAGAAAATGTTGGGTTGAGAACCACGGATAAAACGGAACAGCGCAGTGCCACAAACTCACGAATGCTGCGTTAGCCACCAGTTTACAACAACTTAAGAGTGATCTGAATCGGTTCATTGCGATGTTAAAATGAGCGTTCCATGATCGTCTTCGTGCTGCGGCTGGCTTTTGTGATCCTGCTGCTGGTCGCGGCCAATGCCTTCTTCGCCGCCGCCGAATTTGCTCTCGTTAGCATTCGCGATACCCGCATCCAGCAGCTCATTGCCGCACGACGCATCGGGGCGCGCACTGTGCAGAAGCTGCACCGTAATCTGGACGAGCTGGTAAATGGAGTTCAGTTAGGTGTCACCATTGTCAGCCTCACCCTGGGCTGGATTGGCGAGCCTCTGGTGGCCAGGTTGGTTGAGAGCCTCCCATTTGTTCACCGGGTCCCACACGCGGCCGTTTATGCCCACACCATCGCAATTGTGATTGCCTTTAGTCTGATCACCTGCATGCATGTGATCCTGGGAGAACTGGTCCCAAAATCCCTGGCGCTGCAACGGGCTGAGCAGATTGCGCTAGCGGTAGCTGCGCCGATGGACGTGTTCCTGACCCTGACCCGCCCGGTGATTTTCCTGATGAGCCGAGCAGCAGGCAGCGTGTTGCGCCTGTTTGGCTCGCGGAAGCTGCGGCAGGGCCCCATCCACTCCCCTGACGAACTGAAGCTCATCGTTACTGCCAGCCGGCAGTTTGGGCAGATTCCGCCTGCTCAGGAGGAGATGATCCACCACGCACTGGAACTGGACAACGTTACTGTGCGCGAGGTTATGGTTGCACGCCCTGATATCTTTTCCCTTCCGGGTGACATGACGCTTGATGACGCTCTCAGCAAAGTTGTTGAAGATCAGCATTCTCGAATTCCCGTTTACGACCCGCAGAGCGGCCCCGAACACATTATCGGGGTGCTGTACGCCAAGGACCTGATGCGCTGGACTCGCTTGCGGCTCAGCATCAATCCTCTGCAACCGGTGGCTACGCGCATTTCGGGCATGAAGATCAGCCAGATCATGCATGACGTGTTGGTCGTTCCCGAGACCAAGGTTTTGATTGAACTTCTGGATGAATTTAAGGAACGCAAACGGCATATGGCGGTAGTAGTAGATGAGTTCGGTTCGACTGCTGGCGTCATTACGGTGGAAGATGTTCTCGAGCAGTTGGTGGGTGAGATCGAGGACGAATTCGACGCTCCCCCTCCACAACAACCGACAGTCGATGGTCAGATCGCTATTGTGCTGGACGGCTCAACCAGCATCCGGGACCTTGAGTATCAATACCAGCTTGCGGTGCCGCGCGATTCCGGATTCGAAACCTTGGCCGGGTTTGTTCTTGCTCGGCTACAGAGAATCCCTAGGACGGGTGACGGTTTCGAGCATGACGGACATCGCTACACGGTAGGAGAGATGGACGGGCACCGGATTGCTAAGATCAGGATCGAGAAGTTGGAGCCAGCCCGATTGGGGCAAGCTGGAGACTAATTCTGTCCGTCTATCCTGTACCTGGAAAATAGGGACAAAAAAGTCAACGCGCGGAGTTCTGGTGGCCATGAATATCTACAAAATGTCATCCTGAAAATGTCATCCTGAGCGGAGTGAGTGTTTCGCGAAGCGAAGCACTCACAAAGTCGAAGGACCTCTTACCCGCGTGTAGTTGTACAGGCGCTGCGAGGAATTCGCACCGCGCGGCGTCCCGTCATCGTGAGAATGCCTTTCTTCTTTAGTGCCACCCTTAGCAGCGGCGGGGTCCCTCGACTGGATTGGCGCTCGTTTTGCGAACGCCAATTTCGCTCAGGATGAACAGTGCAATTGAATGTCGTCCCGTGTGGGATTTCACCACATGTGCGACTGTGGTTAAATCTCATGAACATAAGTTGAACTCCATGCTCCGCTATCTCTCCTTGCGCCTGCTATACATGCTGCCCGTGGTCTGGCTTGTGGTCTCCTTGGTTTTTCTTCTGATTCATCTGGTGCCTGGGGATCCGGTGGCACAGATGCTTGGCGAAGGCGCGCCAGCGGCTGATATTGAAGCGACGCGTCACGCGTACGGACTCGATGTCCCGCTCCCAGAACAGTACATTCATTATTGGAAAGGTGTGCTGCACGGTGATCTCGGGCTGTCCCTTCGATTCAATCAAAGCGTTAGCAGCCTTATCGCTCAGCGTTACCCTCTCACTCTCCAACTGACCGTCGCCGCTTTGCTTGTCGCTATCCTGCTCTCAGTACCCGCAGGCGTCCGCTCTGCCCAGCGCAGAAACCGCTGGGATGATCGCCTGCTCAGCGTCGTCAGC
Source organism: Acidobacteriota bacterium (assembly GCA_003224905.1). Classification (GTDB taxonomy): domain Bacteria; phylum Acidobacteriota; class Terriglobia; order Terriglobales; family Acidobacteriaceae; genus QIAA01. Next base: position 6,037 of record QIAA01000161.1, on the reverse strand, counting down.
CTGCTTGGCTTGTCCTTCCCCAACTTTGCTCTGGGACCCATTCTGATTCTCTTCTTTTCTATCAACTTGGGATTGCTGCCAGTTTCAGGTTCCGGAACGTTTGCCCATCTTGTCCTTCCGGCGATCACCATGGGCGGGGCGCTGGCCGCGATCCTGACCCGCATGGTTCGCACCTCGATGCTCGAAGAGCTAAGCCACGACTACATTCGCACGGCTCGGGCCAAAGGACTGCCGGAACGCACTGTCGTCTATAGGCACGCGCTCCGGAACGCAATGATTCCCATCATCACTGTACTCGGCCTGCAATTCGGTGCTCTGCTGGCTGGCGCAATTGTGACTGAGACCATTTTTTCATGGCCCGGTATCGGACGACTGACGATTCAAGCTATTTCCAATCGTGATTATTACCTGGTGCAGGGCTGCATCCTGGCGATTGGATTGACGTATGTCGCAGTGAACTTTCTGACGGACTTGCTGTACTCAGCCGTGAATCCGAGGATCAGGCAATAGCCCACGAATACGGTGTCTGGGAATGCGTGTGCGTGTAATATTAGCAATTATTGCACTATGTACGATTAACGTAGAGCGGCGTGGCTGTCACACGTACATCTAGCCGTTTGATTTACGCGGCTCGTGGACAAAGCAGCGAAGGCCCTGAGCGTGAAGTCTCGGACTGAGGCCATCCATATCACGCTCAATCACGCTCAATGAAATTCTCGCCTTAAAGCGATTCAAAAAAATGCCTCGTCGGAGAAATCTGTGGGTCACCGATACGCTCCAATGGGCGCCGGAAGCTCGGCTCGCGAGCCCGCGAACCCGATGTGGGATAGCGCGGCTTCAGCTTTTTCCTGTTCGTAGCCAGTTGCCTTTCGAACCAGTTTGCCCTCTCCGGTAAACGCTACGCCGTTACTCGCGGGCACATGCAGCGTGTCGCAGAACGGCAAGGCTAACCCCGAGGAAAGTCAAATGAAAAGTCCAGCATTGGAACTCGATTCCGTCGGTCGGAGCCCGGCTCGATACCGGAGAGCAGCAATGACCCAGAACAGGATCATGCCACTGATGAAGAGTTCGCCACGGTGATGCGCCCAAGGGACGCGATTGGCCCGATAGCTCATATGACCACCGGCGCCGATGCGAATCCCTTCTATTGTGAGTGCCCATAATTCTCCCGTTACGACTCCAAGAAAGCCGACCACGGCCGATGCGAGGAGCACCAGCGCCGCTCCGGCAATCCAGCCTTGACCCGGTGGACACGCTTCCCAGATTCGCCCAGCAACGAAACGGGCCACAAACGCATAGAGCACGGCGAAGGAAACGATGACTGCGATGTCCAGACTCGTACGACGAAACAAGAGAGATTGTCGGACCTGCTCCTGCGTGATGGCATGCTTTTTTGCGATTACTTCGAACAGTTGCGTCATGCACTGTTCTCTCGTTCGCCGATATTCATCGGCTCCTTTGAAATTGCCGGAACTTTTCCCTACGCGTTTATCGGCGTAGCGAATGGCCATATCCTCCGCTAGTAACGCGTCATCGCTGATATGTCGGAGCTGGCCCGGCTTGCTCGGGTCGAGCGGCGCGGCAGGCTCTTGTGGCCATTCACAGTTGAAATTTCTTCCCGCACACCCAGCGAAGCATAGGAACACGAAGAAGCACGACATCGGCCGTATCGTCGTTCCGCGCATAATCGAAGGTGTCGGACACATGATCAGACACCATGTAGACCAGCTTTGTTCCCGCCGCTTTGCCGCGTAGGAATCCTGCCTGGTCGCGCAGCGTTTATCGATCCCGCGGCTCACGGGTCTGGAGCGGTTTATGGTAGAGGTTCGCCGCCGCCCGCTTCCGCGCCATGGAACTGATCACGATTCTAAACCGCTGCCATCGTTTCCGAGGTTTTGTCTACCAGCACGCCCACTTCAGTGCCGACAAGAAGAGTATCGAAGTGGCCGTGCGACCGCGCAAGGGTTCGGCCGCAGTCTGCTCGCGCTGCCATTTGCCGTCGCCCGGTTACGACCAGCTCGCCGAACGGCGCTTTGAGTTCATTCCCCTGTGGGGGTTTCTCGTCTTCCTTCTGTACACCATGCGGCGCGTCAAATGTCGCCGCTGCGGCATTGTGGCTGTCGAAGAAGTTCCCTGGGGCGCCGGCAAACGCACACTGACCAAAGCCTACATGCTCTTCTTAGCCCGTTGGGCGCGGCGACTGTCATGGAAAGAGACGGCGGAGGCCTTTCGCACTTCCTGGGACAAGGTCTTCGATGCGGTGGAACACGTCGTCACCTTCGGGCTGGAGCACCGGGTGCTAGGCCAAATCGATGCGATCGGCGTCGATGAGATCCAATATGCCAAAGGCCACAAGTACTTGACTCTGGTTTATCAGATCGATCTCGACGTCACGCGCCTGCTTTGGGTGGGCCGCGAAAGAACCATCGAATCCTTTCGGGGATTTTTCACCGTCATCGGCGACGAACTGGCTTCGAAGCTCGTGTTCGTCTGCTCCGATATGTGGGAACCCTACCTAAAGGTCATTCGCGAGAAATGCTCCGAGGCGCTTCACATCCTCGATCGTTTTCACATCGTGGCGAAAATGAACAAGGCACTGGACGAAGTCCGAGCGGGAGAATCGCGCCGCATAGCGAGCGAGGGCGGCGTGCCCGTGCTGAAGAAGTCGCGCTGGCTGCTGCTCAAACGCGAAGAGAATCTGAAGACGGAACAGCGCTTCCGGTTGCGCGATCTGCTCCGTTACAACCTGAAGACCGTACGTGCTTACCTTCTGAAGGAAGCCTTTCAGCAGCTCTGGGATTACAACTCGCCAGCATGGGCCAGAAAGTTCCTCGATGACTGGTGTCGGCAAGTGATGCGCTCGCGCATCGAGCCCATGAAGAACATCGCCCGGTCACTCCGCCAGCACCGCGAACTGATCCTCAACTATTTCCGCGCTCAGAAGCTGCTTTCCAGCGGAGTTGTCGAGGGTCTGAACAACAAGGCTAAAGTCACCATGAGAAAATCCTACGGTTTCCGCACCTTCCGCTGCCTCGAACTTGCGCTCTATCACTCACTTGGCAAGTTGCCCGAGCCGGAATCGACCCACGAATTCTTCTGACGAACCAAAAAAATTAATGAAGAAGAGTGGCGGTAAGCTGGCCTTCGCAGGTCATAATCATCGATTTCGTCATACTTGACCAAACTATCAAACCAATTCGATCAGGACCCGCTGACCAACCAAAGCCGCTGCCCGCTGCAGACTCGAAAGGGTGATATCGCACTTCGGATCGAGAATACGGTCCACCTGGGAGCGGCTGGTTCTAAGTAAGGCGGCCATTCGTGTTTTGGAAATTTTCTTTTTCTTCATGGCCTTGGCGAGTTGCCACGCCACGACCTCCTTAATCGCCTGGGCTTGTGCTTCCTCAAAAATTTTCTCTTCTTTGAGAAACTGGTCAATGCTTGATCCCAGATTTTTCTTGCTCATTTTCCAGCTCCTTCTGACGCTTACGCGCGAGGGCCAGCTCGTTCTCCGGCGTGGCCCTTGTTTTCTTGATGAATCCGTGCAAAGCCACCAGCCGCTCTTTATAAAAGCAAATCAGAACGCGGGCCGTGCGATTGCCCGGGAGATCTGTGCGAATTTCCTCTTCCCATCGGGCGGCACAAGGGCATGCCCACTGGCCAGCGCCACTGTGCTCGCAGCAGGTCAGTTCCAACAGCATGCCGTTCTGCCTGGTTCAGGCCCTTTAACCACTCGCGCACTGGCTCCTTGCCCGGACTGGTGCGGAAAAAGACGAGTTCGACCTTCTGTGACGTTTTCTGCCGGGACATCTAGCGGCATCTGCCCACGCCAAGTGTACCATATAATGTACACATCCATCCATACGCGAGGCTGAGACAATGGAGTACAGAGTTAACATTGCATCATGTCGGCCACCGCCATTTCGCTTCCCCGCCTTGCCCGCCACAATCCGCTGGCGGCCACGGGCGCAGTGCTTGTGGTCACTTTCGTAATCCTCGCCGTGTTCGCTCCCCGGTTCGCACCGCACGACCCTGCTCAGATCGATCTGCCCAATCGGCTGCAGCGCCCATCGTCAGCTCACTGGTGCGGAACCGATGAATTGGGCCGCGATATTCTCTCTCGCCTGATCTTCGGCTCGCGTATTTCAATGATGGTCGGCAGCAGCGTGGTGGCCGTTTCGCTTTTCCTGGGCTTGGTTGTGGGATCGATCGCCGGATACTACGGCGGCCGTCTGGATCGTTTCGTCAACATGATAGTGATGAATGCATTCCTCTCTTTTCCAGGCATCCTGATCGCCATCGCCTTCGTTGCGTTTCGTGGCCCAGGCATCTTCAATCTGGTGCTCGCCCTTTCTCTCGGCGGCTGGGTTGGATACGCGCGACTGGTGCGAGCACAGGTTCTCGCAGCGCGTGAACGCGAATATGTGGAAGCTTCAAGGGCTCTGGGTGCAACTGATTTTCGTGTAATCGTCCGCCACATTCTGCCCAATATCATTCAGCCTGTGATAGTGCAAGCAGCCATCGGCATGGCGGGCGCGATTCTTGCCGAAGCCACCATGAGCTTTCTCGGATTAGGAGTGCCCCCGCCGACTGCGAGCTGGGGTTCGATGCTTAACGACGGCCGTGCTCACCTGTTCGACGCCCCTCACCTCGTTATTTTTCCCGCAATCGCAGTGATGCTGGCGGTGCTCTCCTTCAACTTCATTGGCGATGGCTTGCGCGATCTGCTCGATCCTCGGTCGCGCATCGAAGTCGGGTTATAGGATTGACTGGCGTGGTTGTCTTTGGTCATGACCTTTCGTAATCCCTTGCACAGCAGGATTTACCTCGCGATTGTCCTCGCCCGCGAGCAACATTCTTCCTGAACCCGTGTTTAACGACAATGACCCGGAAAACCGGGCCAGCAGTCTGAACAGGGACCGAAGGAGCGTACATCACTATGCAAGCGAGAGGCATTCTCTTGACAATGGCAATTGCAGGCATGATTTTGCCTGCCCCGGCGCAGACAGCGGGCGGCACATCCACTAAGCCGGCCACCATCAACCAGCGCAAAGAGAATCAGCAGGACCGCATTGCGAACGGTATTCAGAACGGTCAGCTCACGGCTGGAGAAGCCGGCAGACTGGAAAAAAAGGAATCTGAACTGAACCAGGAAGAGCGCGACATGCGCAAACTCGACAATGGTCATCTGACCAAAGCCGACCGTGCCACGCTGCAACAGCAGCAAAATCAGCTCTCCAAGGACATCTATAAGCAGAAACACGATGCCCAGGTGGCGAACACCAATCCCAAGAGCGAAGTCGGCCAGCGTCAGCGCAATCAGCAGGAGCGCATCGCTCAGGGCGTGAAGAGTGGGCAGCTGACTGCCGGCGAAGCATCACGTCTGGAAGGGCGTGAGGCGGCGATCCACAGGGAAATCAGGCACGATCGCGCGGAGAATGGAGGCACGTTGACCCCCGCCGAGCGGCGCCGGATCAACCGCCAGGAAAACCGCACTTCCCGCTCTATCTACCGCCAGAAGCACGACGCCCAGCACCAATAAAAGTATTTCGCGTCCGGCATCAGCCCCCGCTTTCGCGGGGGCCCTTTTGTCTTCGAAACTCCTCGCAGCTAAACTCGTCTTCTGCCACAATTCGCAGCGAGGAGCTACATCCCTGCCCGACGAGCCGCTGTAGTTGATCCGATGGCTGCGATTCGCATGGAATGACCGTGCCGGTTTGCGCATCGCGGGTGACAGTCGCATCAACCACCAGCCCTCCTCTGCGGAACCCAACTCCAGCAAAACACACAAGATTCGGGTCTTGACTTAAATAGCATATTGAGATATTAATATTGCGATTTGCAATATGACCGTGGCTGAGAAAATTCGCTACCTGCGAGAGGTGGAGGGCTCACTGCGCGGCCTGGGACGGCCTATGACGCAGCTGGAGCTGGTCCGCTATATCCGTAAAGAACAGGGCAAGAGCATCAGCCAGTCTTATATTTCGCAAATCGAAAATGGCTCGCGGCCCCATATGACGCAATCGACCCGAACGCT
>QIAA01000160.1 GCA_003224905.1 Acidobacteriota bacterium | reverse complement strand
TAGATACAGCCGCCGGAGGGACGGTAGAACAGACTCTAAATACCCACGGTTTTGATTTAACCGGCATCGACATTCTGACCGGCGGGACCCTGGCCAAGAACATCTCATTCCTGCTGGTGCCGTCGATTGACCCGGGCGACGGGACGGTGGGTTTTGAATCGGCCAATGTGCGTCTGGACAATATGTGGGGATCACCGTGGCTGAACTTCAAATTCGGTAAGTTTGAGCAGGATTTACCCCTTTCCGAGAAGCGCATGATGACGTTCTCCAATGTGGGCGGCGCGTATCAGCTCTATCACTTCGTTCCGATTGGCGACGCCAACATCGACGAGAGCGCCAGCCTGGGTGAAAACCAACTCGGCATTGAGTTAATGGGTCACTCCGAAGACGACCATTCCCGTTATGCAGTCTCATTGATGAGCAGCAACAACGGTTCAACCGGCCTGCCCTTAGGAAGAAGCTACGATGGCTATCTTCACATCAGTCAGGGTTTCCTCGCGGGGCGTCTCGGACTGCAGCGAATAGGCGCATATGGATGGGCAGGTCTGAGGCCCACATATTTTCTGACCTCCGGAAGGCGACGTACTGCCTGGCGCGGGTCGAGGCAATCGATCCTTCTATCGGGCTGGATTTTATGGGAGCCTTTACATCGGCAAGTTTGATGTGACCGGCGTCTACCAGCGCGCCGGTGACAATGTTTTTCTTGCCAATGCGGTTTCCGCCAGTCCGTTTGCCGTCAGTACGCCTACCGTTAATCAACCAACTGTACTTCCGGCCGGTGCGCAGGGGCCGACGTGGAACACTGGCACGATCGAAGCGCACTACACCTACTCCCCTCAGCTTTTCATTATTGGGCGCTACGAGTTGACGCGGATCTCGCGGCAGGTGCTGGCAACGAATCCGTCCGACTTGGGCAATGCTGACGTATTTACGATCGGATACCGTTACTACCCGTTCATGCATAGCCGCGACGGTCTCGCCTGGCACCAGGAATTCTCCACTATAAACCTGAAGGGGCTTGCCACAAGTGGGCAGGATCAGCGCACCAGCAGTTACTTCATGGGTTTTGACTTTGCCTTCTGAGAAAAGAGGAAAACAGATGCCAAAAAAGACAATCTTTCTCAGCATGCCGGCGCTGGTTTTTTTAGGATCGATTCTCGCCGTCGCGCAGAATTCCGGGGTGGCAAGTGGTTATCCCGTGCGTAAAGGCGATCTCACCGAACAGCAGCGCACGGGGGAAGGTCTTTATCGGCGCTATTGCATCGGATGCCACGGCGACAAAGGCGATGGCAACGGGGAGAACGCGCCGTACATTGATCCCAAGCCGCGCGACTTCACGCTGGCCCAGTTCAAATGCCGTTCCACACCTACAGGAACACTGCCGCTTGACTCCGATCTGATTCACTCACTGGAGCGCGGACTGCGCGGCAGCAATATGCCGTCCTGGTTGCCCCTAAGCTCAGAGAACCGCGAAGATCTGGTCGCCTACATCAAGACTTTCTCCCCACGGTGGAAGACTGAGAAGCCGGGAGCGCCAATCGAGATTCCTCCAGAGCCGGAAGTAACCGCTGACCGAGTGAAAGCAGGACAGCAACTATTTCAGAAGCTGGAATGCTGGAAGTGCCACGGCGTCGAAGGACGAGGAGATGGACCTTCAGCGCCCACTCTCACGGACAGCAAGGATCGGCCGATCCCGCCTTACGATTTCAGCCAAGGCCATAAGTTTAAGTGTGGCGTGACTGACGAAGACCTCTTCCGAATTTTTATGACAGGGCTGGACGGCACTCCCATGCCATCTTTTGCCGACAATGTGAAGCCGGACGAAGCCTGGGAGCTGGTGTTCTACCTCCGCACCCTGCAGCCTATGAAGACCAAAGAGAAGGCAATTGCGAAACAACTCGGTTTGAAGCCGATCAACCCGGAAACCAATTCTTCGTCAGCTCCGCAATGAGGTTAGCAAGAGGAGCCTATCTATGAGAACACGTTGTCAATTGGTATGTACGGCCGGAGCGCTGGTGATCGCGGCTTTCTGTCTCTTGCATACGGCGCGTAGTGTGAGCGCCGCCGCTGACGGCAAGATCACGGGAACAGTAAAACTGGAGGGAACACCCGCGCACCAGCGCCCGATCGATATGGCGAAGGAGCCGTACTGCCAAAAACTACACGCAGGCCACCCAGTCACGACTGAGACGGTTGTCACCGGGCCGAATGGAACTCTCAAGAATGTTGTCGTATACATCTCCGAAGGCTTGGCTGCGGCCGCATCCAGCCAGGTCCCTTCTGAGACTCCAACCTGGGACCAAAAGGGCTGTCAGTACATTCCGCACGTGATGGCGCTGGATGTAAATCAGCACTTCAAGGTAACCAACAGCGATCAGACTTCCCACAACATTCACCCCATGCCCAAGCCGGGCGGCCCAAATCACGAGTGGAACAAATCGCAGCCGATTGGCGCGCCGCCCTTCGATGTGTCCTGGCAGGCTCAAGAGGTGGCAATCCACGTAAAGTGCAACGTTCATCCCTGGATGAGTGGCTACATGGCCGTAGTAAAGGGCCCTACCGGGGTTAGCGACGACCATGGCTCGTACACTCTGGACCAAGTGCCACCGGGAGATTACACACTAACCGCATGGCAGGAGACCTACGGCACCCAGACTCAGAAGGTGACGGTTGGAGCGGGCAAGCCGGCAACCGCAGATTTCACTTTCAAAGCAAAGTGAATGCCTGAATTGAAGTCCTCGAAGGCGAAGCGCCGATGGCCAAGTTATTCGCCGTAACTCTGGTAATTATTGCGCTGGGTTCCGCAGCGCCCATTCTCATGCACAAATGGACGCCGCCGCAGGACATCTCCGCTCATGGCCCAACCATCGACGATCAAATGTCTCACACCATGGTTGAAGCGGGTATCTCATTCCTCGCAGCCCAGATTATTCTGGCCGTCTTCATTTGGAAGTTCTCCGGACGTCGCGAGGGCGCCAGGATCTCAAGTTTTCCCGGCGGCGCGATGGGGCTGGTTATCGCCGCCTTTCTTTTGGTAGGAACTGAGGTTTTGGCCTTGGGGGTGATGGGCGCGCGCGCCTGGGCGGCGGTTTATTTCACCCCGCCGGCGCCGAATGCACTGCTGGTTCAAGCTCAGGCCGGGCAGTTTGCTTTCTACTTTCGTTACCCCGGGCCTGACGGGAAGCTGGGCCCGCTCCATCCCGAAATGATCAGCGAGGCGACCCAAAACCTCTTCGGGCTGGATGTGGATCACGATGCTGATTCAAAAGATGACATTGTGACCGCTGAACTTGGTGTGCCCGTGAACCGGGAGATTCATCTGCTCATGCACGCGAAGGATGTGGGTCATTCTTTCTACGTGCCCGAACTGCGTATTCAGCAGGATTTTCTTCCGGGACTCGATCTTTCTCTTCACTTCACTGCAACAAAACTGGGACGGCACGAAATTGTCTGTACGCAGCTTTGCGGCCTGGGCCATTACAACATGAAGGCATATCTGAATGTCATGTCTGCGGAGGATTTCGAGGGTTGGCTGAAGCAACAGGCAACCCAGCAATAATGCGCCTTTTGGTAACCCTTTAACCGCAAAGGACGCAAAGAAAAGCTGCAAAGAACGCAAAGAAAACCTCAGAAGAGGCTGCTTTCATAGCTTTGATTCACCTGAACTGACTGGATCGCGAGGAAGCAACATGCACGACATGCCGCAGGCGATCAAAGAGCACGCCCCAGCGCAAACATTCATCCGTAAGTACGTTTTCAGTGTTGACCACAAGGTGATCGGGAAGCAGTATTTCGGGCTGGCTTTGGTAGCCGTCTTCATTGGAATGGCGCTCTCCTGGCTGATGCGCCTGCATCTGGCCTGGCCGAATCTGCACATTCCCGGGCTGCAGTGGCTTTCCAGTTCGGGTGCCCCCAATGGTGTGATCACGCCGGAGTACTACCTTTCGCTGATGACCATGCACGGCACGCTCATGATCTTCTTCGTGCTGACCAACGCGCCGTTTGCCGGCTTCGGCAACTATTTTCTGCCGATACAGATCGGCGCGGAAGACATGGCTTTTCCGCGTTTTAACATGATGTCGTTCTGGGTTACGCTTGTCGCCTTCTGTGTCTTGATGTCAGCTTTCTTTGTGGGTGATGGACCTCCGCTGGCCGGCTGGACTTCTTACGCCCCGCTCAGCGCTGTCGGAGGCAGTGCCGGCCCAGGCGAGGGAACCGGGCAAACGCTGTGGGCGATATCAATTGCCATATTCTGCATCGGGCAACTGCTCGGATCGCTGAACTTCATCTCTACTACGCTCGACCTGCGCACGCGAGGCATGACACTGATGCGCATGCCTCTGAGCACCTGGGCCTGGTTCATCACTTCCTGCATTGGTCTGCTGGCGTTCGCGGTCCTGCTGCCGGCATGTCTGTTGCTTGTTCTTGACCGGATTGCCGGAACCAGCTTCTTCGTTCCTTCGAATCTGGTGATCAGCGACCAGGTGCAAACGCACTCCGGCGGTTCGCCGCTGCTTTGGCAGCACCTGTTCTGGTTCTTTGGTCATCCGGAGGTCTACATCGCCATCGTTCCGGCAATGGGCATCGTCTCCCACATCCTCGTCAACAGCATGCGCCGGCCGTTGCTGAGCCACCGGGTGGTGATCTACTCGTTGATATCGATTGGATTCCTCAGCTACATGGTGTGGGGACATCACATGTTTGTCAGCGGGATGAGCCCGTTCTCGGCACTGATGTTTTCTTTCCCCACGCTCATCATCACCATTCCGTCGACCATCATTACGCTGATCTGGATTGGCAGTTTGTACGGTTCAAAGTTGCGCATCACTGCCGCGTCGCTTTTCGCACTGGGCTTCATTTCGTTGTTCGTCAGCGGAGGCGTGAGCGGTTTCTTTCTGGCGCAGCCTTCGATCGATATCTACCTCCATGCCACTTACTTCGTGGTTGGACATTTCCATTTGGTAATGGGAGTTGCTTCTATCTTTGGCATCTTCGCCGGAACCTACTTCTGGTTCCCTAAGATGTTCGGTCGAACGATGAATGAAGGCCTCGGCAAGCTTCATTTTTGGCTTACCTTCGTCGGCGCCTACTGCATCTTCATGCCATTTCATTATTTGGGACTGGCAGGAAATGTACGCCGCTACTCGGCCTTTGTGGAAGACTACCTTCAGCCCCTGCTGCCGGTGCACAAATTCATCAGCATCGCGGCCCTGATTACCGGCGCCGCGCAGTTGATTTTTCTCTATAACCTGGTTTACAGCCGTTTTCGTGGTAAGCCAGCCACTGAGAATCCATGGGAGGCCACGTCGCTGGAGTGGAGCATACCTTCACCCCCACCCTTCGATAATTTTGGAGGCAAGCACCCGGTCGTGTATCACGATCCTTACCAGTACGGGATCGCAAGCTCCACCGGCGATTACGTCATGCAGAACTCGCCCGAGCAGATTCAAACCGTGCGTGATGATAAGTCTTTGACGTAGGAAGTTGTAAGCGAGTTATGGCAACCACAGTACACGAGCCGCCGCGCACGGAAGAGGAAGTCAGATCGGGAGGCGGCGGATTCCACGATCTTGTCCCCGCCGATGGAAATCTGCGCGCACTTCGAGACCATTCGCCAGAGCCGTCGAGAACCGGAATCTGGGTCGGCCTCGCGGCAATTACGATGTCCTTTGCCGCCCTTACCAGCGCTTTGATCGTGCGTCAGGGCGCAGCCCCGGATTGGCGACATTTCACGCTGCCGCGGATTCTTTATCTCAATACGCTCGTATTGTTGATTAGCAGCGTGAGTTTGGAAGTATCGCGCCGGAGGTTCGCCCCAACCAGCCCTCGTGAAATCAAACCCTCGGCGCGCTGGCTGTACGCCACATTGTTTTTAGGCATGGCGTTTGTTACGGGGCAATACGTCGCCTGGCGTCAATTGGCATCAGAGGGACTCTTTCTCGCCACTAATCCGAGCAGTTCATTCTTCTACGTGTTTACGGTATTACATGCGTTGCATGTGCTTGGAGGCTTGGCAGGACTGATGTACGTCATACGCCGGCTCAAGAGGTTCGCTTTGCGGCCTAGCACGCTCGATGTCACTTCCTACTACTGGCACTTTATGGACGTGCTTTGGTTGTATTTGCTCTTGGTGCTGCTGATCAGACTCTAGATCCAGGGGAGACTAGGTGAGCGAAGCCGACTTGACGATGGGAACCCACGTACCCGGCGCGCTTGAGCAATCGCCGTTCGCGATTCCCTCGAAAAAGCTGGTCATGTGGCTGTTCATCGCCTCTGACGCAATAACTTTTGCCGCCCTGCTGTTCGCCTACGGGTTCTTGCGCAATGCCACTCCGGACTGGCCCCGGCCCTTCAATTTTTCACCCAGCATCATCAACGTCATGTTGATGACGTTCGTTCTCATCTCCAGCAGCTTAACCATGCTCATCGGCGTCCGAATGGCACAGGCCGGGAATAAATCAGGGGCTTTTCGCTGGATTTTCATCACTGCCGCGGCCGGCATTCTTTTCGCGCTATTGCATCTTCGTGAGTGGCTCGGGCTGATTGCCGAGGGCGTGCGCCTCTTTCAGAATCCCTGGGGAGCAGGAACTTTTGGCGCTGCATTTTTCAGCATTACCGGATTGCACCTTACGCACGTGGTAGGCGGCGTGGTGGCCATGGTCGTGGTTGGCTTGCGTTACCGTCGCGGCCGTTACAACGCTGACGACATCGAGATCCTGGGTCTCTACTGGCACTTCGTAGACATGGTCTGGATGTTCGTGGTGCCGCTGGTTTACTTGTTGAACGTGAAGCAATAGCGGGAGCTGGTCCCCTATGCAATCAGCCGAGAAACCGGGAAGCGTATTGAAATCGGATGTCATTATTTACCTCTGCATCCTGGCGATTGCAGGATTGCAGATCGTTCTGGCATATCAGAAAGTCGAACTGGCACAACAACTGTTCCGCATGCTCGGATTAGCAATCATTCAGGCCGGTCTCGCAATAATGTTCTTCATGCATTTGCGCGCGGAAAAGCGTAATCTTCTGCTGTTCCTGGCCATCGGAACAATTTTCGTGCTGGGAATGATGAATATGATCTGGTCGGATAGCTTCCGGCTGCTTCATATGCGGCCATTCCCGAGCTAGGAGATTGCTGGATTTGATGACATGAGATTTGCGGGACTGCTTCGATTGTGCCTTTCAGCATTCGTGGCGCTTAGCTTCCCTATTGCGGCTTATGCACAGGGTTGTTCGCTCTGCTACACTCAGGCGGCAGCGGCTGGGACAAGAATGATCCACGCGCTGCGCAGTGGTATTCTCGTATTGATTATTCCTCCTTTGTTCCTGTCAATCGGCATCACCGTACTGGCTTACCGAAAGCGGAACCAGTTCAGGGACGCCGGTTATGCGTCGCAAGAGGACGAGCTTTGAAACGTGAGCAGGATTTTGAATCCCAGGATCTAATGGCCACTATCCACGCGATCAATACTCCGAGCGCGGTGGCTGCATTTCGATCCCAATTGCTGGAGTACTACACTCTGACCAAGCCGGAAGTGAATCTGCTGATTCTGATGAGCACATCAGCGGGTTATTATCTGGCCTCGCAGGGGGCATTTCGGTTCTCCAGGTTCGTCGCCACGCTTATAGGGACACTGCTGGTGGCAAGTGGCACCGCGACTCTGAACCAGTTCATGGAGCGCTTCCATGACGCAAAGATGCGTCGCACCGCCAACCGTCCCGCAGCTTCGGGAAGGCTTAGTCCACAGTCTGTGTTCTGGTTTGGGCTGCTGCTCAGCGTTGCTGGCGGCGCGTATCTGAAATTAGCGGTAAACCCGCTCACCGCACTGCTCGCGCTTTCCACACTGCTCAGTTATCTTCTCGTGTATACGCCTTTGAAGAGAAAAACTTCACTCTGCACGCTGCTGGGCGCATTTCCTGGCGCTATGCCGGTGCTGATCGGTTGGGCGGGCGCTTCGGGGCGCTTCGGATGGAATGCGTGGTTTCTCTTCGCAATTCTGTTTCTCTGGCAATTCCCACATTTTCTCGCCATCGCTCTGATGTACCGCGAGGACTACGAGCGCGCCGGCTTCCGCATGCTGCCCGGCTTTGATCGCGACGGGCGGTTTACCCGGGCCGAAATTCTCACCCTGACAATCGTGCTGCTGGTAGTAACTCTTCTGCCTCAATACAGCCGGGGCAGTGTTGGCTATCTGATTTGCATGCTCGCTGCTGGCGGCTTCTTTCTGTACCATTCGCTACGGCTGGCACAATCAAGCGATCGTAAGCTTGCGGAACGCGTGCTTCACGCATCAGTGGTTTACTTACCCATGATTCTGGTGATCATGGTCATTTGGAAACCATAGGCTTCGTGCGGAGCAAGTCTCGCAGTTCACAGCTCATGCGTGCCCGAGTGTTAGTCGTCGTAGCCTTCGTCGTCTTCCTTGCGCTGCTTTCCGCCTACGCTCGCAAACACGAACATTACGGCGAAGGCTTCTCCATCGATCTTCCTCAGCCCTACGATCAACTCCTGGCAACGGTGCGTGAAGTAGTAAACGACGGAATTATCCGCGGTACGTTTCAGTACAAAGGAACGTCCGAACTGGAGGGCGCGCAGTCCGCGCAAACGTCGGACGCGTTTCCCCGTTGGACCGAAGGCGGCATGGTGCTCTACAAACTGCGCCCGCACACGCTCTCCCCGGCGCACTTTTACGAGAGCGCCGATGAGGGCACGGTAGTGGTGCGTTACGTAGTACAGCCGCTAACCCCCACGGGTATACGTCTCCGCATCGATGCAATCTTCCAGGAGGATTCCCGCCATCACTCGCATGCTTCTGATGGAGCAGTGGAGAATAGCGAGTTTGAAGCAGTGTCGGCAAAGATTCAGGAGGCCGAGCAAAGGGAAGTAAGAAGCAAGGCGGAATCCGCGCGTGTTGAACAACAGCAGCGGTTAGAGGAACTGCAGTCCGAATTGGACCGCGAGACCGCGGAGTTGAAGGCGGCGGTTGAAAAGCAGCAACAGCTCGAACAAAAAGTGCAAGCGCTTGAGCACACAAAGCCAGCCCGCGTGCGGACCGCAACCGCTGACCTGAAAGTAGCGCCCTACACCGAAGCCAAAACTGTAGAGCTGCTTTCGAAGGACACCAGCGTCGCCGTTCTGGCCCAGGTTTCCAGCTGGTATCGCGTGCAATCGAATGATGGCAAGCAAGGTTGGGTGTACCAATTGATGCTGGAGATTGCTCCGTGAGGCTCTTTTGCAAAAAAGGCATGCTCGCCATTTTGCTGCTGGCTCTTGTCTCTTCCGCACAAGAAGCACGGCAGTCGTACGAACGCGAATATGCATTCCCCATCGCAACTGTCGAGGCTGCCTTGCGCCAGCTCGGCGCCTACGCTGGAGCTCGGCTTCCTGCTTTAGAAGGATTCATTCGCACGACCAGGTCTGAGCTGCCGCAATATCAGCGCGCTTACTACGAGTACAAAATCGAGCTTGCGCCGGCAACCCGGGATCGAACTCTGGTTCGGCTCAAAGTCAGTATTTCTGCCTGGTACGAAGATCCGCAAGGAAAACAATCCGGATATCAGGCATTCGAATCCAACGGTCGCCTGGAGGCCGACCTTCTCGACCGCCTGAATGATTTGCTAAACAGCAAGGGCGGCATCGAGGCTGATCCCGAGAGACTCGCGAGAAAGGTCCAGGAGATCCGTCAACAGCGCGCGCAAGCAGAAATCCGTATCAGCGAACTACAACACGAAATCGCAAACTTCGAGAACACTTCGGCTGAGAAAAATACGGACTACGTTTCTATACTGAAGTCGGTGACTTCCATTCGGGATCGCCCGACGAAGGCATCCCCGGTGCTCTTGCAGGCACGGTCCGAAGACGCATTTCAGATTCTGGAGTCTCGTGGGGCATGGTTGCGGGTCGCCCTCGAGGATTCGCACAGCGGCTGGGTTAGACGCACACAGGTGCAGATAAATTCGTTGGCGAGCTCAAATCAGGTACCTGCAAGACCTTCATCAGCTGCCGGCTTCACGGTGATCCGCGAGATGTCTTCGACATTCTCCGGTGACTGGCCGCGCCTGAAGAATCATCCGGCCCTCTACATTTGGGCCAAGCCCCAAGGCCTCGCGCCGAATCTGGCCATCGCAGAAAAGTGGCATTTTGCAGCAGCCACCTTCAAGGAGCGTTATCGGGAATTCGCCCATATGTCGAACGACGCACCGGATGGGATTGTGGTGATTTTTCTGGATGACCGTGGCGGTGTCGCCGCAGCAGTTCTCGACGATATCAGGCAGTGGGCGGAGGAGAGTTTGAGTTCTTCAGCCTTCTTAAAACGATGCTCGCTCGATCCCGCCGGCGCGTTCGAAGTATCGACTACATCTCAAGCGTCAGTTCGTAAGCCACATCCGCATGGCAAAAACTAAACCGCCATACGTCGCTGCTCAGCCTCTTTCTGAGAGATGTAGCGGACGAGAATATCCCGGAGAGAGATCAGCCCCTTAAGTTCCTTGCCGCTGACGATCAGAGCGTGCCGGAAACCGAATTCGCGCATGAGGAAGAGGCAGTCTTCAATAGTTTCATCGGCGCTAACCGTCTTCGGATTCGCGGTCATCACCTCGGAGATCTTTGTCGTTCCCGGCATGCGGCCTACCGCGACCACGCGATTCATGATGTCGCGTTCAGAAAAAATGCCCACCAGTTCGCCGTTGCGCATCACCGGCAGCGCCCCGATGTTGTGCTCCATCATCAAGCGCGCGCCTTCCAGAACGGTCTTATCGGCATCAATGGAATAAACGCGCCGGTCCTTTACCAGATCGTAAACGAGGCTCATGCAGACTCCTTGCGGAAGCGGGCTAGCAAAACGAATGAACACTTTAGCACGAAAACACTGGCCAGAACGCGCGCGATTCAGGCGATCGGCTTGGTTTTGTACTCGTGCGCCACATGCATCACAGCAGTTGCTAGTCGGTTTCCCTTTTTCGCACGGCGCACCTACAATGCTGGTATTGCCGCGTTCCCAGACCCCTGCTGCGGCTTTGGCATCTCTCGTCTAATGAATACTGAACCGTTAATTGTGGACCAATTCCCGGGTGAAGCCGCTGGTCATCAAGTAATTTGCCCAAAAGGCCCGGTTACACTGGACAATCTGGCAATCTTGCGTGTGGCCCTGCAATTCGATACCGGCAATACCACTATCTTGGACCTCACCAGTGTTCCCTATATCGATTCGGCAGGTTTGGGATTGCTGATGGGAGCCTACGTTTCGCGTCGTAAGGCCGGACGGATGCTGGTGCTGACGGGCGTAAATCGCCGGGTTCTGAGCCTGTTACAAATTACCGGGGTCGAACCGCTACTCCTGATCTTCCCCGATCTCGACTGCGCCATTCAGGCTCTGAGCACGCGGGCAAGCGCTTGACACACTCTTGCCGGCCGGGCGCTATTTCTTGATTAGATTGGTGTGGCTGGCGACACAGCGCCAGATGCTCTTTTCGAAAATCCAGGTATCTGTAAACCGCCCGTAGTGTTCAAATGCTTGCCGCTTGTACGTTCCTTTCGTGTGATACGTTCCAATTACAATCGCAACATTTTGATAAGGAAAAACTTTGACATTTTCATTTGCGATGAGGCTCGCGCGATAAGCGGGATCTTTCAGGTCGGCGAGAAACTCGGCCTTATTCATCACTGTCCCATCGTAGTCGGTGTACACAAAATTGTCGGAGATCAGGCCTTCCACGGCTTTGGCATCATGATGCAACTGGGCCTGGTTCCACGCATTCTCGAGCGCCAGGAGCTTGCCCTGGTCAGCGAGGGCATCGCAGAGCGTATCGCCGCTCAAAATGAGGCAAACAACCGCGCATAGACCTCCAACGATGAGGAGCCTTCTCATGAGTGTTCGGACGGTTCTTTCCCATGAGTGTCCCGTCCCTCTACGGAACGTGTCAATGTTACCGATGTGTGGGAATTCAGTGTACGTTCACGGTCAGCGGCACAGCGTGGCTCAAACCTCCGCTGCTGGCGGTGACGGTCAACGTGTAGCTGCCCTGCGGAGTCCCGGGGTCTCCTGCTGCGTGATTGCCACCGCTTCCGCCACAACCAAGCAAGCTTGCGACACACAGGAATGCCGCGGCGCAGGATAGTGAAATACCCCGCCTGCGTCGTGGAACGCTGAACAGAAAGATGCCCGCAATGGTGCTAAAGTCGATCATCAGCATGGCGAGAATGTTGGGGGAGCCCGTCTGCAATGCAGCCGATTTTGGCGCCGTCGTCGTGATCGTGAGTGTGGTACTGCCGTTGCCGGTAACCGAAGCCGGATTGAAGCTGCAGCTGCTTTCCCTCGGCAATCCGCTGCAAGAACCCGAGCTGAAAGTTACGGTTCCGTTGTAGCTGGTGTGGCCGGCAATCGTGAGCTTGACTGTACCGGATGCTCCGGCGGAAAGATCTAAGCTCCCCTTATCCGAAGTGAAATCGAAATCCGGTTGGACGTTGATGGTCACCGGAGCGGAAGTGGAGGCAGCGTAGTTGGAGTCTCCGGAGTACTGCGCCGTGATGGTATGTGTGCCCAGCGGGAGAACCGACAGATCAAAACTCGTACCTCCCTGAACTGCACCATTGCCTGGGTTCAGGCCGCGGGCGAAAACGGCGGCAGTGCCGAGCGATGTTGCTCCAGAAGAAAACGACAGTGTACCCGCTGGATATTCTCCAAAGCTGGTCGTGTCTATGATCGCATCCAACATCGCGCTGCTGCCCTGACCGATGGTAGTGGCACTGGGCGTCAGGCTGGTTGTAGTTGCTCCTTTGGCGATGGTGAGATTCAGCGCGGCAGAGCTGCTCGCATTGAAACTGGAGTCGCCACTGTAATTTGCCACAATTGGATGCTGGCCGGGAGTAAGTCTGAAGACGCCCTGTGGAGTAGAGGTGTTGCCTCCGCTGTTAAGCGCAAAAGATCCCAGCGAGTCAGTATTGTCTGCAAATTGCACAGCACCTGTGGGGATTCCAAATCCCGAGTTGCCGGCGACGTCAGCTCTCAAGTAAACGAAGTTGCCGTAGGGCACGTTATTGGTCGAGAGAGAATGTCCATTCAGATCAAAGGCCAGAGCGCTCGCAGTAGTGGTGCTGGGCTCGGGTGATACGGTGACCGTTACCGGAGCAGACTCGCTGGCTCCAAAGGTTTTATCGCCAGCATAGCGTGCTTTGACCGTGTAGCTGGTACCTCCAGGCAGCAAATGCGTAGGCAATGCTAAGGAGCCATTTGTTAACGCCAGGGTTTCAACAAGGCTCTGGGCGGAGCTGCTCGATCCGGTGCTGGCGATCAGCGCGACGTCACCCGTAGGCGCTGGTGTCGGGCTGCCGCTCGCAGGGGCAACGCTGGCCGTCACAGAGACAGAGTCGCCGTGGGTGATATTTGTTTTGGGTGTAAGGTCCAGAGTAGTTGCGGTGGCCCTGAAGGTGACAGAGTTCCACTGATGCGCGAGATTGGTAACATTCACTGAACCCAGGCCCGTGGCCAGGTCGTACCCGGTACCGCTCTGATATTTGGCGCTCGAGGTCCCGTAACCAGCCTCGCCGGGAACCGCATTATCGCCAAGCGTAATGTCATTAAACACGCAGGTGCTCGCCGGCAGCCCGGTGGTCTTCGAGCCATTGCACTGTGAAAGCGCCTCTCCCGCTGCGAGCCGATAGAGCACGTAATTAGCCTGACCCTGGCGTTTCGGGGGACCCTGTCCGCCTGCGGCCTGATCCACCAGCGCCATGATGCCGGCAAAGGCGGGCGCAGAGGCCGAAGTACCGGAGACGACGAACGCCTGAAAGCTGGCGCAGGATCGCAGTAGACAGACTACGTACCCGTCATGTCCTGCCGCCGTAAGGGAGACGTCAGGCAGGTCTCGTTTACCGTCGTTAGGAATCCCACTCACTCCCGCCTGCCAGGACGGCTTCGCAAAAAACGAGCTCACTCCGCCACCGGCTGCTGCCAGGGGCGCGGAGAACTGTGAGCAGGCAGTCGTACAAGTCTCATTCCACACCTTCTCCGGTATGTAGGACCTTGCCGAATGCAGGTCAATGTCATCGTTGGTAGAACTCCAGTAAGTGGCGTCTTGCCCGTGCTCGTTGAACATGGTGCCGCCAACCGCCACGTTGAAGGGACTGGAAGCGAGCATATTTACCGAAAGCGGTCCCTTTGCGCGCGTTTCACCCAAGTTGTCGCAGCCAGCGGAACCTGTGTCTCCGGAGGACACCATATATGTAATGCCTTCCGCAGCAGCCTGCTCAGCTAATTGAGCAATTGCCGTCGCCTGAGACTGCGTGAAGGCGGCTTCGCATGCTCCGAAGCTCTCAGTCATCACATCAGTAAGATTGTTGTCGATGATGTACAGCTCTGACAGGTCTACGCCATCGGTAGTGTTGGTTGAAGCGGAAACAACAAAATTGATAGTCGCATTGGTGGCAATGGCTCCGGACCAGGTGACATCGAGCGTCGCCTCTACCTGTTCGCCCAGGCTGAAAAACCCCGGGTCGGGGCCGTTTACGGTAATGATCGGAAAATTTGCCGGGACATTGAAGGCGCTCTGAAAATCACTGACGTCGTTTACATCAATTTGCGACCGGCCAACGACACCCACCGATACTCCAGCTCCTCGAATTCCTTGTACGTAGAGAGGATTGATGTTGTAGATGACCGCATAATCGCCAGGCACTAAAGCATGGCCACCGTCAGTGAAGTTGATTTGTGGCGAACCCGGCGTGGGCAGAGATATTTTTCTGCCCAACTTGTGCATGGGCTTCTTGTAGAAGTTGTGCAGAGTGTTCACTCCGGCCACGACTGGAGTGAGCGCGACGGGGATCTGTGGGTCAGTGGCATTCGCCCAATGCTCTTCGCCGTTCACCGAGAACTTGTGAATCGGGGTATGAAAAGCCTCCTGCACCTGGGCCGCGGTCCCAGAGAATTCCACCACCGCGCGGCCCTTGGCAACATGAGCAACTTGGAACCCATGCGATTGCAGCCATCCGGTTACGATTTGAATGTCCTGATCGGAAGCGCCGAACTGCCGCCCGAACTCTTCCGGGGTGAGCCACGTGTGATATTGCGGTGAGTTCTTGTCCTGTTGATCGTCGAGCAGTTTCCGCAACGCTGCTTCCTGCTCCGCGCTGCGCTTCAGCACCAGCAGAATGCGTTGCATTGGGAGATTCGCCGGAGCGGCGCCACGGTCAAATTCTGGACGGGCTAAGGGGTGAGTGTTGCCTCTGAGTGCGGTAACCCGGCGCTCATCGAGAGGCTCTACGATCAGAGGACGCTGCAAGTCCTGCTGGGCAACTGAGAATTGAGCAGGAAAGATGAAACAAACGACTGCAAATGCGACGAGACGTGGCGCACGAAGGCCCATAAGGACCGGCTCCCCTTCCGGTCAGCGGCCCAATACGACGCTACGCTCTAACGGCGCAGCACATTCTCAAGGCGTCGAAACGGAGACGAGACCCCCTCGTCAGCTATCCTTCGTCCAACGCGTCACCAGCCTTGCGCCATGCTTCTGCATGGGCCGGTTGCGGGCGGACATGATACCTTAATTGGCGATAAAGTAAACTACGGAACTCTCGCGAGCAGCGGCATACAGTAAATCGTGTATGGCGTGAACTGGCTTAAGTGGTTCATCCTAGACAGGTTTGGCCCTCTCGGTCCCGGCAGAGCGGCGAAGCTGCTGATTCAATGCATCAGGTCTTGTCTAGGAACCCTTGGATGGCGCCCGTCCGAATCCTGATCGCCGACGACCACGAAATAGTCAGACGCGGAGTCCGCTCGTTGTTAAAGTCTCGTTCCGACTGGTCGGTTTGCGGTGAAGCCGTAGATGGCGTTGATGCCGTCCGAAAGGCGAAAGAACTCAAACCGGATGTTATTGTTCTCGACATCAGCATGCCTCAGCTGAATGGCCTTGACGCAGCTCGGCAGATCCGCAAAGAAGTCCCTCAATCTGAAATTCTGATACTCAGCCAGCATGGAGCCGCGGAGATGGAGCGGACTGCGCTCAGCGCCGGTGCGCGTGCGTATGTCTCCAAGACCGACGTTTCTCGCGATCTGCTTGCGGCGGTCGAAGCGCTCAGCCAGCATCGCGCTCCGCGAAGTCTGTGGGAACCTGCCTTCGCAGCTGCCGCTGCGCACCCCGAGAAGCTGCCGACTGCGCCAAGTGTTGTCAAAACAGACAGCTCGGTCGCAGACGCTCGAGAACAGCTGGCTGCCATCGTCGATTCCTCCAGCGACGCAATTATCTCCAAGAAACTCGACGGAATCGTACACAGCTGGAATGCCAGCGCTGAAAGGATTTTCGGGTACACTGCGCAGGAAATGATAGGTCAGCCCATCACTACCATCATCCCACCGGAGCTGCACGAAGAAGAAGCCATGATCCTGAATCGCCTGCGAAGCGGCCAACGCATCGACCACTTTGAGACGGTTCGTGTTGCAAAGTCGGGCAAGAGAATTACTGTCTCGTTGACGATTTCACCGGTCAGAGATTCAGCCGGTATTATCGTGGGCGCCTCCAAAATTGCCCGTGACATCACAGAACATAAGCGTGTGCAGGAATTGTTGCGGGCGGCGCACGACGAGCTCGAGGCGCGCGTCCAGGAACGCACAGCAGAACTGGAGCACAGAGCCGCGCAAGTCTCAGCTCAGGCCGAACTGCTGGATTTGGCCAACGACGCCATTCTGGTTCGCAGTCTGGATGACAGGATCACTTATTGGAACCGCGGCTCGGCCCGCCTCTATGGCTGGACCAAAGAAGAAGTTTTGGGAAAACACCCGCACGACATCTTGCGCACGGAATTTCCCGAACCTTTCGAGAACATCAAGGCGCAACTCCTCCGCGAAGGAAGCTGGCAGGGCGAGCTTATCCATAAGCGGCGGGATGGAAGCACCGTCATCGCCGCGAGCCGCTGGTCTACATGGTCGAGCAAGGAGGGCAAGCCTCTCGGCTTCCTGGAACTGAACACGGATGTAACGGACCGGAAACGCGCCGAGGACACTCTGCGACAAATGTCCGGCCGGCTCCTGCAGATGCAGGATGATGAGCGCCGCCGCATCGCCCGCGAGCTGCATGACAGCGCCGGCCAGATGTTGGTAGCGATGGATATGAATCTGGCCTCCATCCAACGGGAATCAGACCGTTTGAGCGAAGAGGCAGCCAGGGCGTGTCAGGAGAGCCTTGAACTGGTGCGCGAAATGTCGAAGGAACTGCGCACCATGTCTCACTTGCTGCACCCACCGCTGCTGGATGAGGCTGGCCTGCCCTCCGCCATTCAATGGTTCGTCCAGGGCTTCGCCGAAAGAAGCAAAATACCCGTTGATCTCGATCTCTCTCCTGACTTGGGCAGGCTTTCGAATGAAGTCGAAACCGCAATTTTCCGGATTGTGCAAGAGGCTCTCACCAACATACATCGGCACTCCGGAAGCCCCACAGCCAGCATACGGATCCACCGTAATTCTCGTGAAGTCAGGCTTGAAATCGCGGACAAAGGAAAAGGCTTTTCTCAAGCGGGTAAGCGAAATCTATCCGCGGCAAACGGCACAGGCGTGGGAATTCAGGGCATGCGAGAGCGGATCCGGCAGCTTGGAGGACGCGTGCACATTGATTCCGGACCGCGGGGGACGACCATCGTCGCCACCCTGCCAGCCGAGGCGCAGCCTGCCATTTCGGTCCCCGATTCTCAGACTGCAAAGGTCGCGTCCTAAGAGACTGAGGCGGCTTCACCCTTCTAGGTTATCTCTCCAGCTTTCTGCGGCGCACTGAGGAATCCTGCATTGAATCGCTTACAACACCACTGCCCAGCGCCTCGCAACGCTGGCTACTCGGATTGGTCTCCAAATAAGAAGCGCCCCTGACCCTCGCGGATCACGGGACGCCCGAACAGCCCTCCCCCAGAACTGCTCAAGCACAAGGTACTTCTCTTGGATGCTTCCGTAAATCCCACTTTCGTGCCCCTTGGTGGCACAAAATGGCCACCATCCGCTTCTCATAATCCCCAAATTCCGGGGCTCTGCTTTCGGATGCGACGCGTACTACCCTGTTTCTGAGTAATGCATCTAAGTTCCGTTACCGCAAAAGGTTGTGTTTAGTGTGCACGAGATTTCACATGAGTTGTGCTGACGCAGTGGAGAACTGCTGTTAAGGTCTTTGTATTCAGTTGATTTTTTAGGTTCCACTTTGGAATTTCGAATGCATAGAATGGGTTCGCAGAACCAAACAGGTGTATAGTCTTCAGACCTGCACGACTAGGGAGGTACTGTATGCGGCGAGTGGTTTTGATGGTTGCGTTGGCTCTGGCTCTACCAACGGCTGCGTTGGCGGACAGCATTCTGCATTACACGAATTCTTCGGGAACAATATCAGCGTCCGATTCGGGCCTGAGTCTTACTTCAACTCTAGTCTCCGTCCAGACTTTTCCTGGCGGCCCACTTACGATCGGGGACCTGGGGACCTTGAGCATCACTGCAGGCGCGTTCACACCGTCCAGTCCGGGCGGCGATGTATCGGGAAGCGGGGTTTTCGGGCCTGGGACGCTGACTCTCACAGGCACCGGCGGCGGCGTTTTGTTCAGTGGAACGTTTAGCCAAGCAACGTGGACTAAGACGGATCTTACTTTGGGCGGGCTGACTGAGTACGACTTGAAGATCACTCTAAATGATGGGCGGGGCAGCACTGCCCAGGTGACGTTCTTTAGCACCAGTGATTTCACCGGCCAAGGCGTAGTTGCTGAGGGGAGTACGTTTGTTGTGGTCCCCGAGCCCGGAACTATGGGCTTGCTCGGTACTGGACTGGTCGGCATTGCGGGACTGGTTCGCCGCAAGCTGAAAGTCTGACTCTAAGTTTCACCGCCAAAACCACTTCGACAGCCCCGCTTACAAGAGCGGGGCTTTTATTTGCGAATCCTTTCCTTCATGTCTGTGCGCCAGAGCTCGGCTACACGTCTCTTCTTGCACTCCCAAGCACAACACCTATCCCTTGAGGTTACGGGCGTAACCACAGCCGGGGTCACGACCATTGACCCCCTCCGGCCTCGCTCCTTAAATTCACAACACGGGGGTTCTATGAAGGATATTCACGAGGTTCTGCGCCGCAAGCAGGCCAAGTATGCCCAGCTAGCCAAACAGATTGAAGCCCTGCAGCAGGCGGCAGAAAAATTGCGCGAAGTTGCGCCACTCCTGGCTGAGAACGATGACGATGACACCGCCGTTCTCGCCGAGGTCGATGAGCAACCCAATGCACTGGCGGCTAAGGCTGGGTCAGCTCAAGCGGGGATCGTAACGCCGACGCCCCGCGCCCCGCGCTGGCCTTGATAAGAGCTTCCAGCGGCTAAGTCGCACCCATGACATTCGAATCCCTTCTGGTCTCCCAAGATGAGCAGGCGTCTTCTGTCTTGAAATCCGTTCTGGGCGCCTTTGATTCGACAGCGCGTTGCCACGACTACGCGGAGGCCGTCAGGTGCCTCTCGGAAGAGACTTTCGATGCGGTCATTGTGGATTTTGACGATCCCCACAACGCAAGCCTCATTCTACGAAATGCCTCCCAGCCAACCCACGGCAACAAGACCATGACCATTGCTCTGTTGAGTGATAAAACCAAAGTCCGCCATGTCTTCGGCGCGGGCGCGAACTTCGTCCTGTACAAACCCATTTCTGAAAGGCACGCCGAGGCGACTCTGCGCGCGGCTACGGCCCTGCTCAAGCGTGAGCGGCGCCGCGCATTCCGGGTCGCTATCCAACTTCCCGTACAGATTCGCGTGGAAAATAGCGGTGCACTCGAGGGAATTCTCCTCGACCTGAGCGAAGACGGGCTGGATCTGCTATCAGCGCAACCATTGTGCCCTTCCGCGATCATCGTTGCTCAATTCACCCTGCCGCAGGGACGTGTTGAGATTCGGGTGCGAGGCGAAGTGGCGTGGGCAAATCCCAACGGTGAATCCGGGGTTCGATTCCTCGACTTGCCAGAGAGCCTCCTCTCTACTCTGCGCGAATGGGTAAAGGCTACGGCTCCAGAGCTTCCGCCCGAAGATCCCAAGCCCGTTTCCCAATGCAGGTTGACGGACCTAAGCCCTGGCGGTTGTTATGTAGAAACTGAATCTCCATTCCCGGAAGGATCCGGCATTCTGCTTTGCCTTAGAGTCGAGAGTATGGAGGTTCAGGCAGAAGGCCACGTGAGAGTCATGCATCCGGCGTTTGGCATGGGCATTGAATTTGCCGCCCGCACGCGCACGCAGCGTAAGCAAGTGGAAGAGTTCATCGACCTCCTCAGCAGCCGGCCAGGCGTCCAGCCGCAGCTGCTAGTTACCCCACGATCTCTGTCTGCGGCAAATGGCCATAATTACAACAAGCCAGGTAGATTCGACGAAGCCGAAGACCAGCTACTACATCTGCTGCACAACCACGAGAGTATGACCCAGGAAGAATTCCTGAAAGAATTGCATCAGCAGCGCAACTCCCAGGAAGTGGCCACGTCGTAGGGTTGCAGTAGGAATTCCCCACGCAAACTCGTTCAACTAAGTAACGCCTCTGCCAAGGGGTGTGCCTTTGGAAAACCAAAAGGCCCGCACGCCGTCTCTCGTGCAAGCCTCCAGGTGCCCTTGCGGGCGTGCTCCACCTCGTTACTGATTCCAGTCTAGAAGGCCTACATTGCGCGAAGGTTAAAAGCAGGTTAATTCTAAGTAACGCCTGTGTTCTGCTTCAGGTTGCCGATTTCAGTGGCTTGGGCCAGAATCTCAGCGTGCCGGAAACGTGCTTCTGGGCCTGGATCAACCACGAAGGACACATAGGAACACAAAGGAGAGGAGAACGAACTATTCTCAAATCGCGCAAGGCTCTAGCGCTGCGTGCCGCACCAGGCAGTCCTCTCTCGCCCTGCCGATTCTCGATTATTCTCGCAACCACGCTCGCAGTCCTGGTACCCTTCCTCTTCCTCGGAATTCCTTCCGGCCACGACTTCGAATTTCACCTGAACTCCTGGATCGAAGTCCTCGGTCAATGGAACCAGGGCGTCATATATCCCCGCTGGGCATCCCTGGCTAACTTTGGCTATGGTGAACCGAGATTCATCTTCTATCCACCGTTCTCCTGGACTCTCGGCGCCGCACTGGGAGCAGTTCTGCCCTGGAAACTCGTGCCCGGAGCGTACATCTGGATCGCACTAAGCCTCTCCGGCTGCACGATGTTTTTTCTGGCAAGAACATTTCTGCAGTCGCGCGACGCTCTCTTTGCTGCAGTCCTCTATGCCGTAAATCCGTATCACTTGGTGATCGTTTACTGGCGCAGCGCTTTCGCTGAATTGCTGGCCGCCGCCCTGCTCCCCTTGATCCTGTTGTTCGTATTGCGCTTAAAACAAGACGGCCGCAGGGCTTTGCCCTTGTTGTCCCTGGTCGTAGCCGCAGCATGGCTGACCAACGCTCCCTCCGCCGTCATCGTGAACTACTCCATTGCTATGCTGGTACTGGCGACGGCCGTTATGCAGCGCTCGCTGACAGTCCTCGTCCGAGGCGCAGTGGCCGCGCTCTTTGGCGCGGCCCTTGCGGCCTTTTACCTCGTTCCCGCTGCTTACGAACAGCAATGGGTGCAAATCGCCCAGGTGCTCTCCCCCGGTATCCGCCCCGAAGACAATTTTCTTTTTACCTCCATCAACGATGCCGACCACAACCGCTTTAACCTCCTGATCTCAATCGTCGCTTGCGCGGAGATTGTGTTGCTAGCCACGGCGATCGCTTTTCTCGTCCGCAGGCAGTTTCTCCACCACACCAATGATGCAGGCCGGAACTCCACGGCCCTGTACGTAGGCTTGATCGTCTGGGCTGTGGCCTCGTCACTGCTCGTACTTTCATTCAGTTCTGCCTTCTATCGTGTGTTGCCTGAACTCCGTTTCATTCAACTACCCTGGAGATGGCTGCTTTGTCTGAATGTCGCCCTTGCGCTGCTCGTTACCAAGGCCTTCCCGCGCTGGCTTACGCGCGCCATGCTTACTGCCGCAATGCTTGCGATCGTGCTACTGGTCTGGCACCGCGTTCAGCCTCCCTGGTGGGATGCGGCCGCCGATATCGCCGAGATGAGGGATAACCAGCAGGACCATATCGGATACGAAGGCGCCGACGAATACGCCCCGACGGGAGCCGACCCGTATGAGATCAAACGCAACGCGCGACGCGCCACGTTCGAGGGCAGTGATACTTCGCAGATTCAGATCCATGGATGGGCACCTGAATCAAAGACGCTGACTGCGAACGTGAGCACAAGCGGACGCTTAATTCTGCGTTTGTTCAACTATCCGGCGTGGAGCGTTGAAGTGAATGGCCGCGCTATCCAGTCGCAGATGCAAGAGGTCACAGGTCAGATAATCATCCCCGTGGAAGCAGGAGAAAATCGGGTCCGAATCAGTTTTATTCGTACCCGTGATCGAACCTGGGGAGGCTTGATCTCATTGCTTGCGGCGGTGGCGATGCTCCTCATGTTTTACTTGGGTAGGCAGTGATTGTCGGCTTTCACTGTTGTGACTCGGAATGCAACGAATTCTCATCGCCACCTCGAATTCCGGAAAGCTCCGCGACTTTGCCGGGGCCGCAGCAGCGCAGGGAATCGAAATCGCCTCGATTCCCCACTTCTCTTCCCTTCCTCATGTGGCTGAAGACGGTGCGACGTTTGAAGCCAATGCTTGCAAAAAGGCCGAGTTCTACAGCCGTTTTGTCCCCGGTGAACTCGTGCTTGCCGACGACTCCGGCCTTGAGGTGGATGCCCTTGGAGGCGCACCGGGCGTGCATTCCGCACGTTACGCAGCTGACGATCCCAGCAGCGCGAACGCGGATGACGCAGCTAACAATGCGCGGCTGCTTCAAGAAATGAAAAACACTCGTCCTGACCGGCGCACAGCACGATTTGTTTGCGTTATAGCGGCCGCTCGCGATGGACAAACCCTGCAAATATTCCGAGGCCAGGCCGAAGGCACCATTCTCGATAGGCCGCGAGGATCAGGCGGCTTTGGCTACGATCCCTTGTTCTACTTTCCAGCAATTCAGAAAACTTTCGCCGAATTGGAGCCTGAAGAGAAAGCCCGATACAGCCACCGGGGAGCGGCGTTCCGCCTCTTTTTAAACTGGATGAAAGAATTCAGGGACCACTAGTCTTGTCTCGGCGATCTCTGCAGTTAAAGTCGTCCAGCACGTTGGTGACATTGTGGGCTTGGACACAGCACCCTACAATCTGTGCCGTGAACTCACGCCTCGTCCTCGCGTTTCTTCTTTGTCTCGCGGCCTCCGCTACGGACAAGTCCCCTGAGCGGGTTCGCCACATTATTCTTGCCAGCCGCCACCTTGGCGCACACGGCTTTGGTTACAACGATAGCTCTCTCACCGAACTCTCACACAAACTCGCTGCCGAAGATATTCCAACCATGATCTTCCTTCTCCCCGACCGGAAGCTCTCGGTAGGATTGGAATTCGCGCTCGCATCGCAATGCGCGGAGGCGATCATACCTGTTCGCGACGCGGCCACCGAACATAAGCTGGACTTCCTTGCCGCATCGGACGTCATGGATTTGATAACCGGATTCTCCGGCTGCGCTGTGGATGCCAGGCAGCAAGCCACCGCGATGCGCGACGAACTGGAGCAGTTGCGCGAGCAGGATCAAGAGAAAGCCGCACAGGAAGCCAAGCGCCAAGCCGAAGAGGACGCCCGCATCCAGCAAAACGGCCTCAAGATGCTCGATCCGCAAAAGGCGAAAGAATTGACTCGTCAGGACAGGGAGGAGGTCTTTCGCCGCTCGCTCAAGGCCATGGGCTTGAGCGAAAACGGCCCCATGACTCCAGATCAGAAAAAGCTGGTCGACCGCATGTACCGCACCATGGTTCTCGGCGAATCCGGCCCGCACCGAAATTCTGAGAACTGAGAACGGAGAACTGACAACTGATGCTTGCCCATCCCGGATCCGCGTCTATCGCTTCTTGCTCCGCGGCTTGCGCCCACCTTTGCCAACGCTGCCTTTGCACCCTTCGCCGTTAAAGATTTTGCCTTCGCCTCGAAGGATACAAAGTACTCGAATATGCCATCGCTTCCTTGACTTCACTTCTCACGCGCCTCGATAATAAAACGTTCTCGCATCACTTCTGAAGTCATAATGGCCTCAACTGCCAGCCCCTCAATCCAGCAAGGAGTCGCTCCACTTCGCGCGGGTCAGGGACACTCGTTCCTGCTCCGCCGCCTGCATTCGCTCAGCGGAATTGTTCCCGTTGGCCTTTTCCTGATTGAACATTTCATCTCGAACGCATTCGCCACGCGAGGACCGGGAGCTTACGCCAAGCAGGTAGAGCTGCTCTCCGGCTTTCCGTTTGTCTTTTACCTGGAGCTGTTCGGCATTTGGCTGCCGATCCTGTATCACTCTCTCTACGGCTTCTACATCTGGTACCGAGGGGAGACCAACGTTGGCGACTATCCGTGGATGGGCAACTGGATGTTCACCGCCCAGCGCTGGACCGGCGCCATCGCCTTTTTCTATATGGTCTGGCATACGTGGCACCTGCGCTTTACCGGTGTTCACATCCTGATGTACCCGGGAGCAGCCTTCGGCAAGGTTCAAGGAGAGTTTCAGCACACCTGGGCAGTTGTGTTCTATGCCGCCGGCATTCTCTGCGCCTCTTGGCATTTCGCCTACGGGCTGTGGTTGTTCGCAGCCAAGTGGGGCATCACCACCGGCGACGGCGCGCGCCGAAAGTTCGCATACGTATGCTTTGCAATCGGATTGCTGTTCGTTCTCGTCGGAGCGCTGACGATGCGCGCTTTCCTGACAACGCCTTTGCAGCCGTGCGCACGTTCGAAATTCAGGCTCTCAGCCATTAGCTGCTAGCTTTCCGTTTCAAGGTACGATTTAGCTTAAAGCTGAAGGCTAAGAGCTAAAAGCTGAATCATCGTACTTTTGTACTCGTACTCAATTAATGGCAGCTAACCCCAAAATTATCGTTGTCGGCGGCGGCCTGGCAGGACTCTCGGCAGTCATCAAGATCGCCGAAATGGGCGGACACGTGGACCTCTTTTCCATCGTGCCGGTCAAGCGCTCGCATTCTGTTTGTGCCCAGGGTGGAATTAACGCCGCCAAGAATCTCAAAGGTGAAGGTGATTCTACCTGGCAGCATTTTGACGATACGGTCTACGGCGGCGATTTCCTCGCCAATCAGCCACCAGTGAAGGCCATGTGCGATGCCGCTCCCGGCATTATCGATCTGCTCGACCGCATGGGCGTTCCCTTCAACCGCACGCCCGAAGGCTTGCTCGACTTCCGCCGCTTCGGAGGCACGCTCTACAACCGCACCGCATTCGCAGGCGCTACCACCGGCCAGCAGCTTCTCTATGCTCTCGACGAGCAAGTACGCCGCTACGAATCCGAAGGCAAAGTAACCAAGTACGAGCACTGGGAATTTCTTTCGGCCGTGCTCGACGGCAATCGCACCTGTCGTGGTATTTGCGCCATGGACTTGCGTAGCATGGAAGTTCGCACTTTTCCGGCTGAGGCCATCATCATCGCGACTGGTGGCATCGGCGCTATCTTCGGCAAGTCCACCAACTCCGTTGTCTGCACCGGATCAGCGCAATCAGCGCTTTATCAGCAAGGCTGTTACTACGCAAATGGCGAGTTCATCCAGGTGCACCCCACATCGATTCCTGGCGAAGACAAGCTGCGGTTGATGTCCGAGTCGGCTCGCGGAGAAGGCGGCCGTGTGTGGGTCCCAAGAACTCCGGGCGATAAGCGGGATCCCAAGTCGATCCCGCAAAGCGAACGCTGGTACTTCCTCGAAGAATGGTATCCGAAATACGGCAATCTCGTACCGCGCGACGTTGCCACCCGTGCCATTCATAAGGTGGTGTACGAGCACAACCTCGGCATAGATGGCAAGCCGATGGTTTACCTCGATCTCACGCACATCGATCCCAAGATTCTTGATCGCAAGCTGGAAGGAATTCTCGAGATTTACGAAAAGTTCGTCGGCGACGATCCGCGGGATACACCTATGAAGATCTTCCCGGGAATGCACTACACCATGGGGGGACTGTGGGTCGACTACAAGCAGGCCACGAACTTACCTGGAATTTTTTCCGCAGGCGAGTGCGAATACCAATACCACGGCGCCAATCGCCTGGGTGCGAATTCGCTCGTGTCTTGTATTTTCGGAGGATTCATCGCCGGCCCTGCCGCCCTGCATTATGCACGCAACGTTTCGGCTGCGCCAGGCAATGGCCACTTCGATAGTGAGCGGAAACATCAGGAAGACAACAATGCCACCCTGATGAAAGCCGATGGCAGCGAAAACATGTTCAAGCTCTGGCGCGAGCTGGGCGATCTGATGACCAAAAACTGCACGGTCATTCGCTACAACAAGAATCTGCAGGAAACGGACGCGAAACTGGTGGAACTACTCGAGCGCTTCCGTCGCGTCAATCTGAGTGACCCCTCCCAATGGGCGAACACGACGATCGCCTTTGCCCGCCAGCTCTATAACATGCTGCAGCTATCACGCGTAATCGCGCAGGGTGCGGCCATGCGAGACGAATCCCGCGGCGCGCATTACAAGCCTGATTTTCCCGACCGCGACGACAAGAGCTGGCTGAAGACAACCAAGGCCACCTTCGCTCCCGATGCCGACGAACCGAGGTTCGAGTTCGAGCCGGTAGATGTCTCACTGATTCCACCGAGAGCCAGGAAGTATTGAGGAGAGTGTAGGGGCGGGTGCCCTCACTCGTCCGGCCGTATTAACTTTTCGGCAAACTGTATTCCCCGTCCACATCAACGGTAGAGCTCCCGTCTTGGGCCCGTTTGCTCTTGTATGTTCCTCCGCCCTTTAGGCCTTTAAATTTTCCGGTTCCCCCAGTGTAGGTCCATTTGCCTTCCGAGCCGTCTTTCGACTCCTTTCCCTGCCAATGGACATAAGCCTTGTCACCGTTTGCCATGTTATCCACATAGTACCCGTGGCTGGTGCCGGCGCCGGCATGTAAGTCCGCCATTCCGCTGTCCGTACCGTCCTTGTCCTGGACACCCGCGACTTCCATGGGTTTGGTCCAGGTACACTTCATCTGCATGATCGAAATTGAGTGACCGGGGTGATCAGAAACATCGACCTGTTGCTGAACGTCCGGCTTGCCACATTGTGCGCTGCCTGAAATCTTGTCTTGTGCCGCGGCCAGAGTCGTGAGCGAAAGCAGACAAAGGCCTGCAAACATAGTCCTCAACGTCATGGTTGTCTCCTCATCGTGATTTGTGCAGGAGTGAGCGTTAGCTCTTCCAGTTGCTCTCCCCTTCGCGAAACGGCAAGTATTCTAAGCATGGCAGATTAATTTGCCAATGGGTCACACTGTTGCCGTTGAGGACTCCCTCACGCGGAGAGGATTGGTAGCAGGGGCGCATCCCTTCGACTTTCCTCAGGGCAGGCTTGTAGAAGCCGAAAGCGAACTTTCAGGGCCTCATCCTCTGTGGTAGCTCTATCCAAATGGACTCGCAGTGTGATCAAGGAACACCGTACTGAAAACGAGCGCAGTTTTGGTTTAAGCTAAGAGCTAACGGCTAAGAGCTGATGGCTAACCGCAAATCCGTCATTATCAAAATCAGGCGACAACAAACTCCCGAAGCCGAGCCCCACTGGGAAGAATTCTCCCTCCCCTGGAAGCCCGGCATGAACGTGATCTCTTCGCTCATGGAGATCGCGGAAAATCCGGTGACGCGCGACAGTAAACAAACCACCCCCATCACCTACGACTCCAACTGCCTTGAAGAAGTCTGTGGCTCCTGCGCCATGCTCATCAATGGCAAGGCACGCATGGCCTGCTCTGCGTTGATCGATAAGCTGGACCAGCCTGTGCTACTCGAACCGCTTTCAAAATTTCCCATCATTCGCGATCTCTCCGTCGACCGCCGCGTCTTGTTTGAGAACCTGAAACGCGTAAAGGCCTGGGTTCCCATTGACGGCACCTACGATCTCGGCTCGGGGCCGCGCATGACCATGCACCAGCAGGAAGCCGCCTACCCGCTCTCGCGCTGCATTTCCTGCTGTTGTTGCATGGAGGTATGTCCGCAGTTCAACGAGCATACGAACTTCGTCGGTGCGGCGGCGATTTCGCAGGTGCGGCTGTTCAATACGCATCCGACGGGCGCCGCCCTGAAACGCGAGCGGCTCACAGCCCTGATGGGCGATGGCGGAATCCACGAATGTGGCTACGCGCAAAACTGCGTTGAAATCTGTCCCAAGGACATTCCCCTCACACGCTCCATTGCCGAAGTTGGTGGCGCAGTGATGAAGCAAGCCATCGGCGATCTGTTCCGGCGTTAAGCTCTTGCTCTGAACAATCGACTCCGCAACTGTTGTGTCAAGTTGTGGTTTTGTGTCATGCGCTAAGCACAACAGTAATGGCACATCCGGGGGAGCCTTCGACGTTATTTGTCATCCCGCTGCGCAGATTGTCACTCCCGTAATTCGCGCCCCGGTTACCATTGATTCTCCTCTCACAAAATCTGCTAGTTACGCGTGCCACGAGCGGAAATCCCACCCCTTCCATTTGGCATCTACTTTGCTTTTACACAGGGCGGGTTGCCACACGGGCGCGAAGGGGAGCGAGTGGCGGTGACCCAAGGGTAATAGAGGAGGCAACTCCCGCGTCACCCCCGGCCGGCGAAATAAGTTCTTGTGTTTCCGCTGGCCCAAATTAGAATACGCGCCTGTCTAGTACGAGGGACACGCGGGAGCCAGAGGCCACTTCGTCATGAGCCGAGCCGAACGCGCAGTATTAATCTCGTCAATTCTGATTCTCGCCGTTTGTGGAGAAGCCTTTACCCTGGACGCATACGTTCCCACACGCAACTCGCGTCGCCTTTCCACACACCACACGCACAGGCGGCGGCTTCGCTGGAATCCCGTGTTTCGTCCGTCGCGTGATTCCCTGCTCCGCCAGAACGAAGAAATCGATCGCCTAGACCTGCCGCGCATTCAGGACGATGCCGAGCTAGAACAGCTCAAGGCAAGCGAAGATCTGGTTCCAATCGTTGCCGGCGAGACCTTGCGCTTTGACCCGCGGCTGGATCCCGACCGCCGTTATTGCCGTCCCTGGACCCGGGAGTTTGTCGATGACCTGAGCCAGGCGTTTTACAAGCAGTTTCACAGTCAAATCCAGCTGAATTCCGCTGTGCGGACGGTGAAGATCCAGAAGAAACTCCGGCGTCATAATCGCAACGCCGCGCCCGCTGAAGGCGAAATTGCTTCTTCCCATCTCGCCGGCGTTACCGTTGATCTCCAGCGCCGCGGCATGAGCCGCGAACAGATCAAGTGGATGCAGGAATACATGCTGCCGCTGAAAAATCTCGGCCTGATTGAACCCGAGGAAGAGCGTCGGCAGTGGGTCTTCCACGTGATGGTCTCCGAACGCTATACCGACTGGCGCGAATCCCAGATGTTAGCCGGCGAACAGCCCGCCCAAGGCCAAACAGAAGCTTCGCAGACGATCTCCGAGATTGAATAATCCGCTGAAGCTCTAACCAATTCTTCGCGCCGTTCCCGGTTTTCTTCGCGTTCTTTGCGCATTCCTTCGCGTCCTTTGCGGTTTAAATCTCTAACCGTATACAATCCCTTCCTTGCGCACAAACTTCATTTCTGCAATTGGCTGGCGCTTGCTTGGCTGCGTCCTGCTGCTGGCATGTGTCGCCGCCGCCCAAACCTCGACCGTCACTGCCCGCGCGCGCGCCATCCACGATTCCGCTCTCGTGATTGACACACACGCCGATACTCCCCAACGCTTCCTGGACGGAAACTACGACATCGCTTCTACCGACCCCAGAGATCCCGGCCACATCAGCCTGGACAAAGCTCGCTTGGGCAATCTTGGCGCCGAGTTCTTCTCCATCTGGGTCGAGCCCAAGTCCAATGAAGGCCATTTCGCCCGACACACCTTAGACCTGATCGACTCCGTCTACGAACAGGCCGCTCGCCATCCCGACCGCATGATGATGGCTTACTCAGTCGCAGATATCGAGCGGGCGCGCAAAGCCCGAAAGCTTGCGGCCTTGCTGGGCATCGAGGGCGGACATTCCATCGAGAACGATATTCATCTCCTGCGCGATTTCTACCGCCTTGGTGTGCGCTACATGACCCTCTCCTGGTCGAATACCAACGAATGGGCCGATTCCTCCGGCGATCTCGACAATCCCAAGATTCAGCACCACAACGGACTCACCGATTTCGGCAAGCAGGTTGTTCTTGAGATGAACCGCCTGGGCATGATGGTCGACATCTCCCACGTCGCCGACAAAACCTTCTGGGACGCAATCGCTACCACCAAGGCTCCCGTGATCGCCTCGCATTCATCCGCACGTGCTTTGAGCAATCATCCTCGCAACATGACTGACGACATGCTGCGCGCCGTCGGCAAAAACGGCGGAGTGGTTGACGTCAATTTCTATTCCGCCTTTGTCGACGAAGATTATCGGAAGGCTGCGGAGGCGCAGAAGAAAGACCGCGAAGCTGCAGTTGATGCGTACGTCGCGCAGCAACAGGCTGCCGGACGAACTGTCACATATCTCGATAAAGATCGGATTGAACGAGAGTGGGCGGCGAAAATTCCGCGGCCACCGCTAAAATCTTTAATCGACCACATAGATCACATCGCCAAGGTTTCCGGCGTCGATCACGTCGGCCTCGGCTCTGACTTCGACGGCGTCAGCGGTGCGATGCCGGAAGGAATGGATTCTGCCGCCGATCTGCCGAAAATCACGCAGGCGCTGCTCGATCGCGGGTACAGCGCGGATGACATTCGCAAAATTCTGGGCGGCAACCTCCTACGAGTTTTTCGCGAAGTAGAGCGCGTTAGCCGCGAGATGCAGGCCGTGCGTTGATCTGTGCAGGATGTCGTAGAATGTTTTCGTTTTAGAATATTTCTCCAACAACTGTCATCCTGAGCGGCTGTCAAGCCGCGAAGGATCTATGCATTCTCTTTGCAGTGCCCAAGTGCATGGATTCTTCCCCGTCGCTACGC
This sequence comes from Acidobacteriota bacterium, assembly GCA_003224905.1. Classification (GTDB taxonomy): domain Bacteria; phylum Acidobacteriota; class Terriglobia; order Terriglobales; family Acidobacteriaceae; genus QIAA01. Next base: position 5,776 of record QIAA01000160.1, on the reverse strand, counting down.
TCAGCGTGAATGACAACCATCATGAGGCATGCAATGTCGAAATTCCTGTTCCCGACAGTCATCCTGCTGAGCGTACTTTCATGGGCGCAAGCCAAACCTGCGACTAAGCCGACAGCGCCGCATGCTGCGGCCTCTTCCGGCGAACCCACGGCTGTCTTCGATACAACTGCCGGCAAGCTTACCTGTAAGCTCTTCGAGAAAGAGACACCCACGACCGTGGCCAATTTCATCAGCCTGGCACAGGGCACGAAAGATTGGAAGAATCCGATCAGCCATGCCACTAAACACAATGTCCCACTCTACGACGGCACTATCTTTCATCGCGTCATTCCCAATTTCATGATTCAGGGCGGAGACCCTGCCGGCAACGGCTCCGGTGATCCCGGCTATAACTTCAAAGATGAATTCGTCTCCACTCTCACCTTCGATCGTCCCGGACGCCTGGCCATGGCCAACTCTGGGCCGAACACGAACGGCTCGCAATTCTTTATCACCGAAGTCCCGGTGCCTCATCTCAATGGCCGCCACACCATCTTCGGACAGTGCGACGACGCCAGCGTCGCGCTCGTGAAGCAGATTGCCCGCACCGGCCGCGATCCCAGCAACGATCGCCCGTTTCGATCGGTGAAGATCAACCACATAAAGATTGAGCGTGGCACCCCTGCCGCAAAGCCCGCTACCGCATCCAAACCTGCGGTCAAAAAAGCAGCGCCCAAAACTGCAACCCCGAAGTAATTTTCATACTGCCATTTCATTCAGAAAGGACTTCCCGACATGTCACTCCAGCCTGGTACCTACGCCATTTTCAATACTTCCGAGGGCAACATCGTTTGCCGCCTGTTTGAACAAGACGCCCCGAAAACCGTAGCCAACTTCATCGACCTCGCCGAAGGCAAGCGCGAGTGGACACATCCCGTCAGTCACAAGAAGAGCAAAGACCGGCTTTACGACGGCACCATCTTCCACCGCGTGATCCCCAACTTCATGATCCAGGGCGGCGATCCTGCCGGCACCGGCTTTGGCGGCCCCGGCTACCAGTTCGAAGACGAAACCAAAAACTCGCCACATAAGTTTGACCGCCCGGGGAAACTTGCCATGGCCAACTCAGGGCCGAACACCAACGGATCGCAGTTTTTCATCACGCTTGCGCCGACCAGTTGGCTTACCGGGAAGCACACCATTTTCGGCGAGGTCGTCGAGGGCCAGGACGTGGCGGAGAAAATTGTCGGCGTCCCCCGCAATCGCCAGGACAAGCCCAACAAAGACGTGGTGGTGCAGTCGGTGGCGATCGAGCGGGTTTGAGGGCTGGTTCAATATTCCCTCCATTTTGCGTACGCGGGATGATGGGCTGACGGCTATTTACTTTTAGTATCGGGACGCCCCACCCATGATCTTCTGGAATCGCGGGTTTAGAACAGGTAGTGAGCTAATTCCACGCCGCATTTTCCCGCCCCCCGGATCTTCCCCCCGCATCCGCTCGAACCAGCGGGTGTGCCCGGTGGCCTCGATCCCTACCCGCACCGGTCCTTCCAGACTCGCGTAGAAAGCGCGCGCTTCTCCGTTCTCGTAATCAGCTCGAAGGACACCCGCTCACAATTAACTGATGGCCATTGTTAACAGTGGTTCCCTTCTCTGCGTCTACCCTAAGACAAAGTGTCTGATCGCGAAGGCTTCAACCGTGGGAAGCAGAGTTGACATCCCTAGCACAATCATGGAATGTCAGGCCGTGACCGCTGTGCCTTCCACCGGCGCCTGCGATGATGCCTCGCTGGTGAACGCGGCGCGCCAGGGCGACCGTGCTGCTTTCGGCCGGTTGTACGAAGGCTATGCGCGGATGGTCCACGGCATCCTGCTGACGCGGGTCCCGCCCGGCGAAGTGGACGATTTGGTTCAGGACGTGTTTGTCCTGGCCCTTTCCCGGCTCGTGGGCCTGCGTGATAGCGCCCGCTTTGGGCCATGGCTGGCGGCGATCACACGTAACCGCGCCCACGACTATCACCGCCAGTCGCGGACGGCCAATGAGTTAACGGGCCACGTGCCCATCGAGGAAGCCGAAGGCGGGGCAACGAGCGGCCTGGAGGAAGCAGAGGCCGCGGTGGTCCTCGCGATCATCCGAGGCCTGTCGGAGACCTATCGGGAGACGCTGATCCTGCGCCTGGTGGAGGGCATGACCGGTCCCGAGATCGCGGCACGCACCGGGCTGACCCCCGGCTCCGTTCGCGTCAATCTGCATCGGGGCATGGAACAACTTCGCACAAAGCTCGGCCGGGTTTCGACAGCGCTGCGAAAGAGGAATGAGCATGAGAGATGATTATTTGTGGGACGGCTCCGGCGAGCCCGATCCAGAAATTCGCCAACTGGAAGCCATTCTGGGCAGATTTCGCCACCATCGCCCAGCCCCGGCATTCCCCGAGATGCCGAGTGAGCAGGTGGTTCGGCAGCGATTCTGGCAAAAGAGCGGGTTCCATAAACTGGCCGCCGCGGCCGCGGTCGTCCTGGTCATTGCCGCGCTTCTGATCCGTCGATCACACCCAACGCCTGCCTCACAGCCTGGGTGGAATGTGGCTCGCGTCGCGGGAGCGCCGCGGGTTGGATCAAAGGCAATTACAAGCGGCGGGTCTGGCCGGCTCGCGATCGGACAGCTCCTTGAAACCGACAGTCACTCACGAGCAAGTATCACGGTTGATGAAGTCGGGCAGGTGGACGTGGAACCGGACACGCGTCTGCGGCTGCTCAAGGCGGGCTCGGGGCAGAGGCGGCTCGCTCTAGATCGCGGAACCATTCACGCGGTGATCTGGGCGCCCCCGGGTGAGTTTGTGGTGGACACACCCTCTGCCGTCGCAGTAGACCTTGGTTGCGCTTACACCTTACATGTGGACAATTCTGGCGCGGGTCTCTTGCGCACCAAGCTTGGCTGGGTGGGTTTCAAACTCGAAGGCCGCGAATCCTTCATTCCGGCGGGTGCGGCTTGCGCAACCCGGCCGAAGATTGGACCGGGCACACCTTACTTCGAAGACGCGCCCGGGCCGCTTCGTGCAGCTTTATCCAAGCTCGATTTTGAGACCAACACGCCTGCACAACGCAACGCCGGCCTCGCGCTCGTCCTCTCTCAGTCCCGCAAGCGTGATGCGCTTACCCTCTGGCACTTGCTCGCTCGTGTCGGCGATTCCGAGCGCGGTCGGGTGTATGACCGCCTGGCTGCGCTCGTCCCTCCTCCGTCGGGGGTGACGCGCGAAGGCGTACTGCATCTTGACCAGAAGATGCTCGACCGGTGGTGGAACCAGCTTGACCTCGGCGACATCTCCATATGGCGCACCTTTGAACGCTCCTGGACCGAAGCTGAATCCACAAAAAAATAGAGGCCAGATGCCTGGCTTGTTAACAGGCCGCCCCCTTCCCCCGTCTTGCAAGTGAACGGAAGAAAGCTCTACTCGAGCTTGGAGGAAACATGCAGCCTCGCATATTGGGTTCACTGCGAAACGCTCTCGGGGTTCCGGCCCTGTTGTTGGTTCTGGCAATCGCTGCACAGGCCGGCCCACTGCTCATCTGCCACCCTATTGAGATTGGACAGGCAAAATCCCTGCCCTGGACCAGCAACAATTGGAACCTGTCAGGCAATGAGAAGTACGACCTCAAACGCCTGGTTCCGGATGCTCTGGCCATCCTGGACTCGAACACTCGAGTCTTAGTGCGAATGGAAACTCTCCGGCGGGCCACGCTCTATGCGCGTAAGAACCCGCAAGTAGCCAAAGAGCTTCTTTCCCGGCTGCACGCTCGCGCCACCAGTGCCGAGACCGCAGGGCATCCTGATGCTTTGGCCTGGTTTGACGCCGGATATCTGGCGGAATCCTACAAACAATGGATCGGCAAAGACCAGCCTAATCCGGCGGCAGGAATCGACGGCTATGCCTGGGTGAAAAGAGCCATCAGCCTGCGCGGAAAAGATCCACAAATCGAGTTTGCCGCCGCGTTGATCACGATTGGCGGCCCCGCGAAGGATTGTCAAAAGCACGCGCAGAAGGCCATAGCGGGGGCAAAAACTGATCCGCTTCTAGCCCAGAACCTGGCCACCCACTTCATGGGCAAGCAAGGCAAAACAGTCTCCGAGATGTTCGCTTGGGAGCTAAGGTAATGAAACGGATACGCAGGAGGTGGCCACATGCCAGGGGCAGCATGAATCGCGCCGTCGCGGCACTCCTCTTGTTGCCTTTACCGTTGTTAGCAACCAGTTGCGGCAACGGACCGCAGGTGACTTCGACGGGCGGCCCCACCGCAGGCAGCTTGGTCGCTGTGGGAAAAATGACGATTGGCCGCTCTCTTCACACTGCCACTCTGCTCCCGACGAGCGAGGTACTTCTGACCGGAGGCGGAACCCCTGACCTTCCCGCAACCCGAAGCGTGGAGATCTTTGATCCCGCGACGGGGTTAACGCGAAGGGCTGGGGACATGAAAGTTGCTCGCGCGGAACACACGGCAACGCTCCTCGCTGACAGAACAGTTCTGATCGTCGGCGGTCTGGGCCCTGCCGCGAATAGTGCAGAAATCTATGATCCAGCTAGCGAGAGCTCCACGTTTGTAGGGCCGCTCACTGAACCGCGGTCTGATCACGTTGCCGTACAACTGGACGACGGCCATGTTCTCATTCTCGGGGGTGACATATCCGGAGTGGGAGCGACACCCACGGCTGGCGCTGAACTCTATGACCCGGTCACTGGTACATTTACACCTACTGGGCGCATGAGTATAGCCCGCGCTCCCTTTGGCGTCGTCCGTCTCCCGGACGGACGCATTCTCGTCGCTGGCGGGACCACTACGGGAAAACAGGTCGTGGCCAGCGCCGAGATCTATGATCCCGGCACAGGCCAGTTCACTTCCACCGGCAGTCTGCTCACAACCCGTCGCAAACACGCAGGGGCGGTACTCAGCGACGGCACTGTTCTCATCATGGGAGGCACCACCGATCGCACCGACTCGACTGTTTTGCAGAGCGCTGAGTCCTTCGACCCTGCCACGGGGCGCTTCCAAGCTTCGGCTGCGATGCGTTCTCCGCGTTTTAAGTTCACGGCAGTCTCTCTCCCCGATGGCTCCATTCTTGTCGCGGGTGGCTCCGAGGAAACCGTCGAAGTGTTCGACCCGCGGGCGGGACAGTTCAGGGCCGTGGCGAACGGACAACAAGGACTTCGTCTGTTCCCGACAGCGACACTGCTGGCAGATGGATCTGTCCTGATCGCAGGCGGGTACAGCGGAAATGGCTCGCAACCCACACTCTGGCGCTATGCTCCCTGATTCGCATCCGGGGAAGCCAGGGAGAGGGCGTGAACAGCCGGGGGCATTCCTGACATTTTAGACCGGGCGCATGCCTGACACTTTTCACAGTCTTTGCTCCCTTTCGGTTAGGGGAAGGGGTGCAGGGGAAGGGGAGCAATCGTCCCCGTCCCCTGCATCAGCTATGTAGAAGCTGGGCGCCTTGGGCAGAGGCAACACCCGGCGTTGCCAGCTGTCAAAGTTGCCGAGCGGTAGGTGCGCGAAGTACACCGTGTACCAGCGCTCGTCGCGCGGTAACAGGGCAATGCGCTCGCCCCACAGCGCCTCGCTGACAAACACCTGGTGCTGCTTCTTCCAGCGAAAATATCCTTTGCTTTGCACCGGGCGCACCAGCATGGTTTCCGGATACTCGGGCTCCGGCACCTGTCGCGGATACTCTCGCGGCGAGGGTTCATAGACGCTGGCCGGGGTCTGCATGGCCAGAGCTTCATGCGGACGCACCTGGTTGTAC